>CP092079.1:1464397-1781742 GCA_022226955.1 Nitrospira sp. | reverse complement strand
TGGGGAAACAAAATTGAAGCCTGTGTCTTCATCGGCGTGCATTGCCACTATGCGAATCTGACCTTGAAAATGATCCGCGCAGGGACAAACTGCTGCACGATGGCGATTTGCGCCGAGCAGGGTCACGAAGATGCCATGCTGACGATTCGCGATTCAGATGTGCTCAAGCTGAAAAAGACCGCGCAGATCTTCAAGAAGATTCGTGAAGAAATGGGGATCAAGTTGCCGGAGAACGGCGAGAACGTTCGGTTTACCGGAACGCAGTCCAAAGTCCACGGTGGGAAGACCCATACCAATCCTTTGACGTTCATGCCTTCCGTTGCCGGAGTCGGCAGTGCGGGTGCGTTTGGCCATTCGGCTGAGCAGATGAAGCGCGAAGGATAAGGATTGGGATCACGGGCGATATAGCCAAGAGGTGCAACAATGAGCGACGCTGAAGTCAAAACGAATCCTCCCGCTGCCACTGCGGCGCCGGCAAAGAAAGATCCGCATGCCGAAGCCAAGCGGCAAAAGGTCGTCACTCCGGAATATCTGTTTCACGAAGCCCCGAGGACGAAAGAATTTATCACTGGCAGCGAAGCGGCGAAGGAAGCCATTCGCCGGTCGAATGTGGATCTTGCGATTGCCTATCCGATTACGCCTCAGAGCGAAACCATGCAGCTTGTGGGTGTGCTCTATGGCGAAGGATATGTAAAAGAATACTATCGTGGCGAGGAAGAAGTCGGTGTCATGGCCGCCATCGCCGGAGGATCTCGCGCGGGCGTTCGCTGTTATACCGCTACGGCAGGGCCTGGGACTTTGAGAGGTCTTGAAGGCATTGCATCATGGCCTGGCCATCGGTTGCCGGCGGTGGCGATGTTCACCTGTCGCGTGGTCAACGCTCCGCTCGCGATTCAGCCGGATAACATTGAAGTCGCCTATCTCCTGAATTGCGGCATGATCGTATTCCACGCTGAAAATCAGCAAGACATGTTCGATTTTACGATGGCTGGGTTCATCATCAGCGAGAAGAATGATGTGACCCTGCCGGTCGGTATCTGCTGTGATGGATTCTTTGTCACGCATGCGCGTGGTTACGTGCGCATGCAGGATCGCAGTATGAAGTTGCCCCCGCGTGAAGCCTGGCGTGGAGCGGTGCCCGTTCTCGATGCGGAGAATCCTCCCGCGCGCCTCTCGCGCGATGCCCCGGTTCAGAAATCAAACTTCATGGCCTACAACATTCACGCGGTCTGGCAGCAAGAAGTGTGGGCCGCTGTTGAACGGTCCCGCAAGTATATTAATCAGTACATGGGCGGGTTGCTCACGGCTGAAAACGTAGACGGTGCCGAGGCTGTGATCATTGCCTCCGGTAGCGCCGCGGCGCAGTCCCGCGAAGCGGTTCGCATTTGTGCTGAAAAGGGCATCAAGGTTGGTCTGATCAAGGTGCGCTCATTGCGGCCGTTCCCGACAAAGGAGCTCCGTGAGCTGTGCAAAAACACCAAGTTGATCGTCGTGCCGGAATTCAACTATGTTGGATGGCTGGCGAAGGAAGTGGCCACGGCTATTTATGGCTACTCCAATGCCAAGATCATCGGCGGGCCGCGAGTCTATGGCGGGCAGTCCATGCCGGTCGAATTGATTGTGGACGAAGTGGAGTCCGGTCTCAGCGGCAAGAAATCTACCAACGTCGCGATGTCTTCGATCATGGGTGGAGCGGTCAATCAAGACGACGTATCGCATTTCATGCGTAGCATCTAGTTAGCGCTGGCAAGAAGCAATGAAAAAGGCCCGCCAGGGGTGATCCCCTGGTGGGCCTTTTCTTTTATATAGCGTGAACAGCTGTGTTTGGCTTAACTAGCGCGAAGACTGTTATCCCTGTAAATCGTCCTCAATCAGTTCCTCGCTGGCAGGCATTCCGTGAGCGACGTATTTCGCATAGGATAGGTAGATCGATGCGCTATCGCGCATGGCCTTGGTCCCATTGGCCATGCGATGCAATTTATCGGAGCCGGACGGCTCCGTTTTGCGAAGGTGATCGACATGGTCGTGCAGCACCAATGTAAAACGCTCCATTGCCATCTCGACTTCTCTATAGGCTTGCAGAAGTGGGTCACTCATGATTGTTCTCCTCAAAAAGCGAGCATACACTAGGTCCCAATGAGCTTCAACCAACGTCAGGCAGTGGCCCATCTCTCGCCGGTTCTCCTTGCCGCTATTAAACAGGTTGTCTCTAGTTCGGGGCGGGGAGATATGAGTCGTATTGCAGAAGCCGTCGCCGCTCTCTCCAGACTTTTCACGAAAGATCGTGCCGCATTGAAATTTGGCTATCTCGATGATCCAGGTCGTGTTGCCGCCTATCTCACATACTTTCTTCCGGTAAATCTGTCCAAGATCCAGATTTTGCTCGATGAGATATCGCAGGATTGGGCTGAACGGGGAGCGGATCGTCCGATCAGAATCCTCGATGTGGGATCAGGGCCAGGCGTTGGAGCGCTGGCCGTATGCGATTGGCTCCATCAGCATTGTCCGGAGCGAAGCAAAGATCTCACGGTTGTCGCAGTCGATGGCTCAGCGGAGGCGTTACAGCAGGCGAATCGTCTTTGGGAGGCCTATAGACGTGAGTCGGGTGTCAATGTGGGACGGTTGATTACCCAGGAAGTGGACCTGGAGCGATCGTCGAATGAGGCATGGCTTAGTCTAGGTGAGCCGCATGCTTCATATGATCTAATCATCGCGGCAAATTGTCTGAACGAACTCTATTCCAGAAATGCCGATCCCGTGCAGGCGAAGGTAGGATTGGTGACGCAACTTCTGGCGAGTTTGGCCCCGATGGGCACGCTGATGATTGTCGAGCCGGCGTTGCGCGACACCTCGAGGGCATTGCATCAGGTGCGGGATCGATTGATTCAGGAGAAGCGATGCACGATCTATAGCCCCTGTCTTCACGAAAATAATTGCCCCGCGCTAGTGAATCCGTTCGATTGGTGCCATGAAGAGCGAGGCTGGGAGCCGCCGTCAAGAATTCAACAGATCGACGATGAGGTGGGATTCATCAAAGACGCATTGAAGTTTTCGTATCTGCTGCTCAGGAAAGACGGGCGAACTGTCGTCGAGCGCCGCTCCGATGTGTATCGAGTGGTCAGTGAGTTGCGTGCCATGAAAGGAGAAAAGCGGGCGTGGCTTTGTAATGAGCTGGGGCGGTCTGAAGTTGGACGCCAGGATCGATTAATGTCTGAATCGAACGCCGCTCTCGATGAGTGGCATCGTGGCGCCATCGTGCAGATCGAACGAGTCGCACGAAAAGAGCGAGAGGGAAAAATATCGGCTTTGGGGCGAATCGAGCGAGATGGAGTCGTGCGGATAATTCGATCGGTCTGAGGAGTCGTTAATCCGCTTCCGGTTCGGAGCTGCCGTGCTGGTGACTTACTCGATCCTCGTCGAATAATTCTTCCATCTCGGCGGCAATCATGTCGCGGTCGTTGGGCACGGAAATGAGGGGGATTTCCTTGCGGACTTTCGGTGCCTGCTCAGATGGTTGCTGTTTTTTCTCGTCGTCCATACGTAGAGTATACACCCGCAGGCGGACTAAAAGGGAGTTATTCGAAGGCTTCCAGCGACGATTGCTCGGGAAATTCTGTTTTGCAGTTGAGGCAGGTCACAAAGTATATTGCTTCGCGGACCGACATGGTAATACGGAAATCCAATGCGACTCCGCGGTGCTGGCAGGTTTTGCAGGCGATCTCTTTGAGGCGATAGGGAATATCCGGTTGGGTGCGCTGGTAGAATTCCATGTCGGTGTAGACAGGGAAGCTGTATCGGCATTTTGCGCAGACTCCCCGCCATTCGCCATCCGGCTGCATGAAGCGGCGGTCAATCCCGAATCGATCTCCCTTGCAAATGGCGCAGTGAACTGACGTCAGTCTCCGTTCAACTTCTTCCGGCGAGAGAGCAGGCATCCCATTCCTCTTTTCATCATAATAGTAATTGGATACAGGAGTATAACGAGGGGTTTCAGCAGACTGCAACGACCAAGCCGAGGAGTCGTGGTTTGCCCAGCCCCTCTCACACAATTCTATGCTCCTATGCGGAGATCGTCATGCACGTGATTTCTGACGCCTTGATACTTGGCAATATCGACGAGGCTCGAAACCCCATGCCAGGGATCGCTGGCCTTTTGTTGGTGGCGGAAGAGTTTCAAGTTGAGCCACCCGCCTGGCTGGACTATGAGTATATTCCATTCAAAGAGTTTTCAGCGGTAGATCCTGCGCGGCTTGATCGCGCGGTGGCGTGGCTCGAAGCGCGTGCCCCAGGAACCAGAACGCTGGTTTGTTGCCGGGCCGGGATGGGGCGGTCGGCATCCGTCTTGATCGCCTACTTTTGCTGCAATCAGGGCTTGTCTTATGAGGACGCAGTTGCGTTTGTCAAAGCCCGCCGGCCTGGGGCGATGCCGCTCCCTCAGTTGCAGACGACTATTGAGAAGGTTATGAAGCTGCGTGCCAGTCGAGCGAGTAAGAATGCCGGATCCGCTTCTGTTCCGCGTGCGTTATAGCTGGGCGTGAGATCGGTCTCTCCAATATTGCATTTCCTCCAGTCGCATGGCGTAATGATTCGCAGCGATGCACTCTTTTGTTTCACCGCATAAAGGATTTTATGCCTGAACTTCCCGAAGCCGAAGTTGCCGCACGTCAGCTTCGCGCGCGATTGATCGGAGCCCAGGTTGCCGGCGTCCTTGTCGGGAGGTCCGACATCGTGCGCGAAGGCGGCGAGACGGATCGGTGGTATCCCGGGAGTGTGGTGACGGCGGTTGATCGATACGGGAAGAGCGTCGCGATTGAATTTGAGAAAGCGGGGGACAGGCGCTATCTCGTGGCAGAACTCGGAATGACCGGGCTGCTGCTCTTTCCGTCCGTGTCGATCAAGTTCCCCCAGCACGTGCACTACACGATGCAATTCGATTCCACGTCGACCGGATCATTGCGCTATTGGAATCCGCGCCGGTTCGGCCGCCTCTCGTTGCTGGATCGGGCCGGGCTGGAGCGCTATCGTGCCAGGCGGTTCGGGTGCGATCCGCTTCAGGTGGCTGGAGAGGAATTTGTGGAATTGCTCCGGCAGCGCCGCCGGCGCTTGAAAGCGGTGCTGCTGCACCAACAGGTAATCGCAGGGATCGGTAATATTTATGCGAATGAAGCGCTGTTTCGAGCCCGCTTGCATCCGGATGTCCTTGCGAGCCAGCTGGCGCCGTCTGCAGCTAGCCGCCTTCATCATGCCATGCAGACAATTTTGCGAGAGGCCATTGCCTGTGGCGGCTCTAGCGTGAAAGATTTTTTTGCGCCCGATGGCTCGGCGGGAACCTTTAAGCAGCATCATCTGGTGTATGGCAAGGAAGGGCTTCCTTGTCCTGGGAAGTGTGGAACCCTTATACGGAGAATACAAAGCGAGCGGAGCTCTTTTATCTGCATCTCCTGCCAGAAGATTCGGACTCGCCGTTGAATGCGGACGCAAAGCGTGCTGGATGCGCAGGTTGTCGTAATGCATTCAGATAGAGATCGATTAACAATTCAACGAGTTATGCCGTCCGATCGCGATGCATGAGAACGGGAGGGACTAGGCCTTTTGAGCCTTGGTAAGTTAGTACCTCTGGTGTATTGAGTCATCTCTGCGATTTCGTTACAATCCGGCTCCCTTATCGCTGGTTTCCACTACGCTGAAGGAGTGTCGTCATGGCCAAGGTGCTTGAAGGCCCCGGAATGGGGCTGATGAAAAAGTGGGGAATCAATGTCCCCAATTATGTTGTCGTCACCTCCGTCGATGAGCTGACGAAGCTAGGGCAAGCTAATGAATGGCTGAAGAAATCCAAGCTTGTCGCCAAGGCCCATGAGGCTCTTGGGTCGCGGTTTAAGCTTGGTTTGGTCAAGGTCGATCTGGATTTCAAAGCAGCGGAAGCCGCGACCAAGGAGATGATTGGCCGCCAAGTCGGAAGCATCACGGTCACGCAAGTGATCGTGTCTGAAATGATTCCTCACAAAGAAGAATACTATTGCGCAGTGAAGTCCACGCGCGAAGGCAGCGAAATCCTGGTCGCCAATTGCGGTGGTATTGAAGTCGAGTCGAACTGGGAGCGCGTCAAGCGGCTCGAGCTTGCAATCGGACAGGCGCCATCCGCCGATGCCCTCGAAAAACTCTCGAAAGAAGCGGGGTTTGCCGGTCCGCTGA
Organism: Nitrospira sp.; assembly: GCA_022226955.1. NCBI lineage: Bacteria > Pseudomonadati > Nitrospirota > Nitrospiria > Nitrospirales > Nitrospiraceae > Nitrospira > Nitrospira sp. Next base: position 1,775,550 of record CP092079.1, on the reverse strand, counting down.
TCAAAAAAATGGCCGAGTTCGCTGGGAAAATGTTTGCCTGCTTCGATAACGAAGATGCGCAGTACCTGGAAGTAAATCCGGTCGTGACTCGCGCCAGCGATGGCGAGTTGGTGGCGCTTGATGCCGTGACGTTGCTCGACGGCGACGCGAAATTCCGCCATCCCGATTGGAACTTTGCCTTTGCCGCGGAATTCGGACGCGCCTACTCCAAGGACGAGACGGAAGTGATGTCGGTGGACAGCAAGATCAAAGGGTCGGTCAAGTTCATCGAAATTCCAGGCGGCGACACGGCGATGCTGCCGGCTGGCGGTGGCGCCAGCGTGTATTACTCCGATGCCGTCGTGGCGCGTGGCGGCAAGTTGGCCAACTATGCCGAATATTCCGGCGATCCGCCCGATTGGGCCGTCGAAGTGCTCACGGAAAAAATCTGCTCCTTGCCGGGCATCAAGAACATCATCGTCGGCGGCGCGATTGCCAACTTCACCGATGTGGTGAAGACGTTCGGTGGCATCATCAATGGATTCCGCAAGGCGAAGTCGGAAGGGAAGCTCAAAGGGGTCAAGATCTGGGTGCGCCGGGGTGGCCCGCGTGAGAAGGAAGGGCTCGATGCCATGCGCGCGCTCAAGGACGAAGGGTTCGATATCACCGTCTTTGACCGCCATACGCCATTGACCGATATCGTCGATATGGCACTCCAGGCGAAATAGCCTGCCATTCATGGCCAATTGAAAATATACAAGGGGAGATCCCGATGAGTATCCTGGCAAACAAAGATACCTATGTGGTCATTCAGGGCGGCGTCGCCGGTGTGAACGCCGCGCGCCGGATGGCGGAGTTCTGCTACCTGATCAAGCGCTCGCTGAACGTCTTGGCCTTTGTCTATCCGCCGGACGCCGGCAAGTCTAATGAAATCCCCTACGGCAGCGGTCTCGTGGCGGTGCCTGTCTATAAGACCATCGCGGAGGCGACCAAGAACCATCCCCAGATCAACACCAGCCTCGTCTACATCGGCGCTGACCGGGCCATGAAGGGCGGCATGGAAGCCTTGGATGACTCGCACATCAAGGTGGTGTCGATGATCACCGAAGGCGTGCCGGAGAAGGACGCGAAGATTCTCGGCGCCCATGCGCGGAAGCTCGGCAAAGTCTTCAACGGTCCGTCGTCGATTGGGATTGTGTCGGCCGGTTCCTGCCGCCTTGGTGTGATCGGCGGCGCGTTCGATAACCTCGTGCTCTCGAAGCTCTATCGGGAAGGGTCGTTCGGCGTCATCACGAAGTCGGGCGGTCTGTCGAACGAAATCATCTGGATCTGCTCGCAGTTCGCCGACGGCATCACGACGGCGATTGGCATCGGTGGCGACGCCTATCCTGGCACCGACTACGTCAGCTATCTTGAAATGTTCGAGAACGATCCGCAGACGAAAGCGGTTGTCATCGTCGGCGAAATGGGCGGTGATCTGGAAGAGCGGGCTGCCGAGTGGTATGGAGCCAAGAAGCGGCGCATCAAGCTGATGGCGGTCGTCTCAGGATTCTGCCAGGAGAGTTTGCCGAAGGGCATGAAGTTCGGCCATGCCGGCGCCAAAGAAGGCATGAAGGGCGAAGGTTCGGCCCGGTCAAAGTCCGATGCCCTCAAGAAGGCCGGCGCGATTGTGCCGGCGACGTTCGGCGCGCTGGGTCCTGCGATCAAGGAAACCTATCAAGAGCTGTTGAAGTCCGGCCAGGTCAAGGAACCGGTGGAACCGGCGTCGTTGCCGAAATTGCCGAAGAGCATCGAAGCGGCCATGAAGGCGGATGAAGTGATGGTGACCCCGCTGATTCGCACGACCATCAGCGACGATCGCGGCGAAGAGCCTTGCTACGACGGCTATCCGGCTTCTGAGCTGATCAATAAAGGCTACGAAGTTCCCCACGTGATCGGCTTGTTGTGGGATAAGCGGCTTATTTCGAAGCAGGACGCGGAGATCGTCAAGCGCATCATGATGCTGTCCGCCGATCACGGCCCCTGTGTGAGCGGCGCCTATGCGACCATTCTTGCGGCTTGCGCCGGCATCGGCCTGTCGCAGTCGGTGGCTGCCGGTATGATCATGATCGGGCCGCGCTTCGGCGGCGCCGTGACCGATGCCGGACGGTTCTTCAAGTACGCGGTCGATAATAAGATGAGCGTGGACGAATTCCTGGTCTACATGAAGAAGAATCATGGCCCAGTACCGGGCATCGGCCATCGCGTGAAGAGCTTGCGCAATCCGGATAAGCGCGTGAAGGAATTAGTTGGCTACGTCAAGAGTTTGAATATCAAGACGCCTTGCCTCGATTTCGCGCTGGCGGTTGAGCAAGTAACCGCCGCAAAGAAAGATAATTTGATTTTGAACGTCGACGGAACGATGGCGGCGGTGCTGGTCGATATCGGGTTCCCCGTCGATAGCTTGAACGGGTTCTTCATTCTCTCGCGGACGATCGGATTGATCGGCCACTGGGTGGATCAGAAGCGTCAGGATGGCCGCTTGATCCGACTGTTCGATTATTTGGTAAATTATGCTGCGCCTAAACGGCGGGAGGTCCCGCCGCTGAAATAGTTGCGGGAAGTGCCCCCATTAAAATGGGCGGGAGGTACGAGGCGGTCGGTCTTGGTGGAACCTGTAGCCCCATAGCCTGCGGCCGGTAGTCTTCAGCCAGAATGTGGAGAAGAGAGATGTCGATGGATCTCGCCAAGAAGCTGTATGCCAAAATGCCGGACGTGTTCGCCAAGGCCAGAAAGAAATTCGGCCGTGGGCTGACGCTGGCTGACAAGATTTTGGTCTCCCACGCGGACAACTTTGACACGCAGACCTGGGATCGCGGCAAGGCGATGCTGGCACTTCGGCCAGATCGTGTGGCGATGCAGGATGCCACGGCGCAGATGGCCATGTTGCAGTTCATGCAGGCCAACAAGAAGCAGGCAGCGGTGCCGAGCACGATTCATTGCGATCACTTGATCCGTGCCGAAATGGGTTCCGAGAAGGACCTGCTTCGCGCGATGGATGAGAATAAGGAAGTCTATAACTTCCTCGCCTCCGCCGCGAAAAAGTATGGCATCGGATTCTGGAAGCCGGGTGCCGGCATTATCCATCAAGTCGTATTGGAGAATTATGCGTTCCCGGGTTGCTTGATCATCGGGACCGACTCGCATACGCCGAACGGCGGCGGATTGGGCGGACTCGCGATCGGCGTCGGCGGCGCGGATGCGGGCGAGGTTATGGCTGGGTTGCCCTGGGAAGTGCTCCATCCGAAATTAATCGGCATTCGCCTGACCGGCAAGTTAAGCGGCTGGGCCTCCCCCAAAGACGTCATCCTCTATCTCTGCGGTCTGCTCACGGTCAAGGGCGGCACCAACAAGATCGTCGAATACTTTGGCCCAGGCGCCGAAACCATCAGCGCCACCGGCAAGGGCACCATTTGCAATATGGGTGCGGAGCTTGGCGCAACGACCTCCGTGTTTCCTTTCGATCAGAAGATGGTCGCCTATCTGAACATTACCGATCGATCGGACCTTGCCAATTTGGCGATAGCGCATAAGGATTTGTTGGTTGCCGATCCGGAAGTGTCGCAGTCGCCTGAGAAGTATTACGATCAGATCGTGGAAGTGGACCTGTCGAAGCTGGAGCCGCATGTGGTTGGCCCGCATACTCCGGACCTCGCCAGGCCCATTTCCAAGATGGCCGCCGAAGCGAAAGAGAAGGGCTATCCTATCGAAGTGAAAGCGGCCCTCATCGGCAGCTGCACGAATTCTTCGTACGAAGATATTAGCCGTTCCGCGCACATCGCGAAGCAGGGAATGAAAGCCGGATTGAAAGCGAAGGCCTCGTTCCTCGTCTCGCCAGGATCGGAGCGGATCTATCACACGATGAAGCGCGATGGTTTTCTTGAAACCTTTGAGCAGCTGGGAGGAACAGTCCTCTCGAATTCCTGTGGCCCTTGCATCGGCCAGTGGAAGCGCGCCGATGGAGTGAAGGGCAAGGCGGATTCCATCGTGAGTTCGTTCAACCGCAACTTCCCCGGCCGCAATGACGGTATCAATGAAACTCTGTCGTTCCTCGCCAGTCCTGAAGTTGTAACGGCGTATGCCTTGTCCGGTGACTTGGGATTCGATCCGGTCAATGGCACGCTGAAAGGTGCGGACGGCAAGGAATTCAAGCTGGAACCGCCGCAGGGCGAAGAGCTTCCCGCCAAGGGCTTTGCCAAAGGCGAAGAGGGCTTTGTCGCTCCCGCTGAAAACGGTGACGGACTCACCGTCGATATTCCGCCGACCAGCGAGCGGTTGCAGTTGTTGCAGCCGTTCCCTCGTTGGGACGGGAAGGACTTCGAGAAGCTGCCGCTCTTGATCAAGACCAAGGGCAAGACGACGACCGACCATATTTCTCCGGCCGGTCCCTGGCTCAAGTTCCGCGGTCACCTGGACAAGATCAGCGACAACATGTTTTTGGGCGCCAACAATGCGTTTTCGTCCGAGCCTGGCAAGGGCGCCAATGTGTTGACCGGTGAATCCAACCTGACCATTGCGCAAATTGCCCGGGCCTACAAAGCCAAGGGGATCGGCTCGATCGTGGTCGGCGATGAAAACTACGGCGAGGGCAGCAGCCGTGAACATGCCGCGATGTCGCCGCGATTCCTGAACGTCAAGGCGGTGCTCGTCAAAGGGTTCGCGCGCATCCATGAAACGAATTTGAAGAAACAGGGGATCTTGGCGTTGACCTTCGCTGATCCGAAGGATTACGAGAAGATCGAGCAGCAGGACCGCATCAGCGTGACGGGGCTGAACAGCCTGGCTCCCGGCAAGCCGGTGCAGGTGACAATACACAAGGCGGATGGCACAGCGCTCACCATCCAGGCGAACCACAGCATCACTGCCCAACAGATCGCGTGGTTCAAGGCTGGTTCGGCGCTCAACGCGCTGAACTAATAATAGCTAACAGAGGACAAATCATGAGCACGAAAGCAGACAAGATTATTTACACGAAAACCGACGAAGCGCCGATGCTGGCGACCTATTCGTTTTTGCCGATCATCAACGCCTTTTCGAAGGCGGCGGGCGTGACGGTCGAATTGCGCGACATCTCGCTGGCCGGCCGCGTGATCGCGGTATTCCCGGAATACCTGACGCCCGCGCAGAAGCAGCCCGACGCGCTGGCAGAACTGGGCGAGCTGGCCAAGCAGCCGGAAGCCAATATCATCAAGCTGCCGAACGTCAGCGCATCCATTCCGCAGCTGGTGGCGACCATCAAGGAGCTGCAGGGCCAGGGCTACAAGTTGCCGGACTATCCGGAGAATCCGAAGGACGACAAGGAAAAGGACGTCAAGTCACGCTACGATAAAATCAAGGGCAGCGCGGTCAATCCAGTCTTGCGCGAAGGCAATTCAGACCGCCGCGCGCCGCTTTCCGTGAAGGCCTATGCCAGGAAGCATCCGCATAAGATGTCGCCCTGGAGCACGGATTCCAAGACCCATGTGTCCCATATGAACGGCGGCGATTTCCGCTCGAACGAAAAGTCCGTCACGATTCCCGCCGCGACGACGGCGAAGATCGAATTCGTCGGCGCGGACGGCAAGACCACCGTGCTGAAGGAGAAGATTGCCCTGCAGGCAGGCGAAGTGCTCGACGCCACGTTCATGAGCGTTAAGGCGCTGCGCACATTTCTAGAGCAGCAGATCGAGGAAGCCAAGAAGCAAGGCATTCTCTGGTCGCTTCACATGAAGGCGACCATGATGAAGGTCTCCGATCCGAAGATCTTTGGCCATGGCGTGACCGTCTATTACAAGGACGTGTTCGAGAAGCACGGCGAGACGTTCAAGAAATTGGGCGTCGATCAGGACAACGGCCTCGGCGACGTGTATGCGAAGATCAAGTCCCTGCCGGACGATCAGCGCAAGGCGATCGAAGCCGACATTCAAGCCGTGTATCAGAAGCGTCCGCCGATGGCGATGGTCAACAGCGACAAAGGCATCACCAATCTCCATGTGCCGAGCGACATCATCATCGACGCGTCCATGCCTCCCGTCATCCGCGACGGCGGTAAGATGTGGGGGCCGGACGGCAAGGCGGCGGATGTGAAGTGCGTGATCCCCGATGCTAGCTACGCGCCGGTTTATCACGAAGTCGTCGAGTTCTGTAAGCAGAAGGGCCAGTTCGATCCCCGTACGATGGGCACGATCCCGAACGTGGGGTTGATGGCGCAAGCGGCGGAAGAGTACGGTTCCCACGACAAGACCTTCAAGGCGCCGGGCAACGGCACCATTCGCATCGTCGATGCGAATGGCACGGTCTTGCACCAGCATCAGGTGGAAGCGGGCGATATTTGGCGCGCTTGCCAGGTCAAGGATACCCCGATTCAGGACTGGGTCAAACTGGCCGTCACGCGCGCTCGCGCCACTGGCGCGCCGGCCGTGTTCTGGCTGGACAAGACCCGCGCGCATGACGCGGAATTGATCAAGAAGGTGAATGCGTATCTGCCGAAGCACGATACGAACGGTTTGGAAATCAAGATCATGTCGCCGGCTGAGGCCTGCCGCTTCTCTATCGAGCGGATGAAGGAAGGCAAGGAGACGATTTCTGTTACTGGCAACGTGCTCCGCGATTATCTCACGGACCTGTTCCCGATTCTTGAAATCGGCACCAGCGCGAAGATGCTCTCGATTGTGCCGTTGCTCAACGGCGGCGGATTGTTCGAGACCGGCGCGGGCGGATCGGCGCCGAAGCATGTGCAGCAATTTGAGGAAGAAGGCTATCTGCGGTGGGATTCGCTCGGCGAATTCCTCGCGCTGGCTGCGTCGCTCGAACACTTGGCGAAGGTGGGGAACAATCCGGTCGCGAAGATTCTGGCGGACACGCTGGATCAGGCGAACGCAAAGTTCCTTGAAAGCAACAAGTCCCCCGCGCGCAAGGTCGGCGAGATCGACAACCGCGGCAGCCATTTTTACCTCGCGCTCTATTGGGCGCAGGCGCTGGCCGCGCAAACCGCGGACAAGAAGATCGCCGAGAAGTTCACGAAAATCGCGAAGGACCTGGGCGACAACGAGAAAAAGATCGACGGCGAATTGCTCGCCGCACAGGGCAAGCCGCAGGATGTCGGCGGGTACTATCACCCGGACGACGCCAAGGCCGCGAAGGCGATGCGCCCGAGCGCGACATTGAACGCAATTGTCGATGCGATTGCGTAGCATAGAGGGTTCTTTTTTGCAGTAAGCGGAACGTATACTGTGTGAGCACGCAGCGAGGGGTAAGGCAGAGAGTCTCTCTCTCCTTGCCCCTCATGTTTCACCCCTCACCGCGTTGAGGAACATGGCACAAGAAGACACCAACGTTATCGATCAGCCTGAGGTGATGAAGCCTCGGATGGTCTCCATCGAAATTTCCGGCAAGAAGTACGATGTGCCGGAGGGGATCACGGTCATCAAGGCTCTGTGGTACACGGGGCAGGAAGTCGTGCGAGGGGTCGGTTGCCTCGGCGGATTCTGCGGGGCCTGCGCGACGTACTACCGCACCAAAGACGATCCGAAGGTGCGGACGTGCCTCGCCTGTCAAATGGCTGTGCAGGATGGGATGTCGTTTACCATCATGCCGCCGTTTCCTGCGCGGAAGGCCATCTACGATATCCAGATGCTCAAGGATCCCAAGCAAGACCTGTTCAATCTTTATCCGGAAGCGCCGTTGTGCCGCAACTGTAACGCCTGCACCGAAGCCTGCCCTCAAAAAATCGATGTGCGCGAAGGTGTCTGGAAAGCAGTCTTCGGCGATTTTAAAAACGTATCTGAGATGTTCATGGACTGCGTCATGTGTGGCATGTGCACGCCGGTCTGCATCGCCGACATTGCGCCGAACTTGGTGGCGCTGTACGTGAGCCGCGCGCAGGGCGCGCATTTCGCGGAAAATCCCAAAGGATTGGACACTCGCATTCAGGAAATTCAAGACGGCCGGTTCAATGACGAGTGGAAGAAAATCCTCGCCATGAGCGAGCAAGAACTTGCCGACCACTGTGCGACCGTAAAATAGTTTTATTATCGAGGCTGCCCGAGATGGATATTCACGCGCTCCAACAGATTGTGCATAGCACTCGGGATGCTCGCCGAAAGCAAACCATTCCGAAATTTTCTCCTGCCGTTCGCGACCAGCTGATCCATAAATATCATCCCGACTATCGGCCCAGCGCCTATCGCCCGATCCGGTTCGGCCCCAACAGCAATGAGAAAACCGTCGTTGAGCTGGCGACATTGCTCGAAGGGGACAGCCTGATTCAGAACGATGTGGATCTGACGCCGGATTATACGACCGATGTGTTGGTGATCGGTGGCGGCGGGGCTGGCTGTGCCGCGGCGCTGCATGCGCAAGGCGCGGGAGCAAAAGTCATTCTGGCCACCAAGCTCAGATTGGGCGACTCCAATAGCGTGATGGCGCAGGGCGGAATGCAGATCTCCGTGGCGCCGGAGGATTCTCCCGTTACGCATTTTCTCGATACGCTCAAGGGCGGTCACATGCACAACGACCATGATCTGTTGAAGACCATGGTGGACGATGGCCCGGCAATCGCCAAGTGGCTCATTGACCTGGGTGTGCTATTCGACCGGCAGGCGGACGGCAATCTGCATGTGAAGAAGGGCGGCGGCAGCTCCAAGCCGCGGTTGTTGACCTGTTCCGATTACACCGGCCTGGAAATCATGCGGGTATTGAAGGACGAAGTCCTGAACCAGAAGGTTCAGTTGCTTGAATTCTGCGCGGCGGTGGAATTGCTTAGCGATGGGAACGGCCAGTGCAGCGGAGCTATTTTTAAGGATCTAGACAATCACCGCTACGTCGTGGTCGCGGCAAAGTCGGTGATTCTCGCGACCGGCGGTATCGGCCGGTTGCACATTCAAGGGTTTCCGACCAGCAACCATTACGGCGCGACGGGAGACGGGCTCTGCCTCGCCTACCGAATGGGAGCGAAGCTGGCGCACATCGATACGTTCCAATATCACCCCTCAGGGGCGGTCTTCCCCGAGCAGTTGGTCGGGCAGTTGGTGACCGAAGGCATTCGTTCAGAGGGTGGGCATCTAGTCAATGCCAAGGGCGAGCGATTCGTGAACGAACTCGATACCCGCGACGTGGTGTCGTCCTCGATTATTCGCGAGTGCGAAGAAGGCCGCGGTATTCGCACGATGTCGGGCCGGGTCGGCGTCTGGCTGGATACCCCGTTGCTCGATGCGGAACATGGGCCAGGAACTGTTGAAAAGCATTTCCCAGCCATGCTGATGCAGTTCGACCGGTTCGGCATCGATATCAGTAAAGATCCGGTCCTGATCTATCCGACGCTGCATTATCAAAATGGCGGCGTGAAGATCGATACGAATTCAGAAACCAACGTGAAGAATTTATTTGTCGCCGGTGAAGCTTCCGGCGGTTTGCACGGGCGCAATCGATTGATGGGCAATTCGCTGCTTGATTTGATGGTTTTCGGCAAGCGCTCGGGTTTGACCGCCGCTGGGCGCGCCGGCTCGATGAAGCAAGGCAAGCTCACCGTGCAGCATCTGCAGCGGTTCCGGGCCGATGCCAAAAAGCATGGCAACCTGAGCAATGTCATTTCGCCCATGGTCCTTCCGGCCTACACCAGAAAAGAGAGCTAAGAGGGGTGCAGCATGAATGTGCATGAGTTTCAGGCGAAGCAGTTGTTTGCGCAGTTTGGAGTGCCGGTTCCGCGTGGAAAAGAAGTCACGTCTCCGGAAGCGGCGACGGCTTGGGCGAATGAGTTGAATACGCCCGTGTTCGTCGTGAAGGCGCAGATCCATGCGGGCGGCCGCGGCAAGGCGGGCGGCGTCAAGATCACCAAAGATAAGGCGGCCGTGGCAGGCTTGGCCAAGGAATTGATCGGCAAGACGCTGGTGACGCATCAGACCGGTCCGAAAGGCCGCCAGGTTCATCGGCTCCTTCTCGAAGAGGGCGCGAATATCAGCAAGGAATTGTATCTGAGCATCCTCGTGGACCGCGATTCCGGCTGGCCCGTATTCATCGCCAGCACTGAGGGCGGAATGGAAATCGAGGAAGTGGCGGAAAAGACACCCGAGAAAATCATCAAGGAATTGATCGATCCAGCGGTCGGATTCCAGGGCTATAACGGGCGTAATGTCGCGTTCGCCCTCGGTCTCAATACGATCGAGCCGGCTGTGATGAATCCCTTTATTCAGATGATGGGAAATCTCTATCGCCTGTTTATGGAGAAGCATGCGGCGATGGTCGAGATCAATCCGCTCATCATCACGAAAGAGAAAACCATCGTCGCCCTCGACGGTAAGGTGTCCTTCGACGATAATGCGCTGTTCAAGCATGCCGATGTGCAGCAGATGCGCGATCTCAACGAAGAAGAGCCGCTGGAAATCGAAGCCGGCGCCAACAATTTGAATTACGTAAAGCTGGACGGCAACATCGGCTGCATGGTGAACGGCGCGGGCCTCGCCATGGCAACGATGGATGTGATTAAGCTGGCTGGTAGTGAGCCTGCGAACTTTTTGGACGTCGGCGGCGGCGCCACCAAGGAAACGGTGGCGGCCGGTTTCAGGATTCTCCTCAAGGACCCGAACGTCAAGGGCATTTTCATCAACATCTTCGGCGGGATTGTGCGCTGTGAACGCATTGCCAACGGGGTGATTGAGGCGGCGAAGGAAGTCAAGATCACGGTGCCGTTGGTGGTTCGCCTGCAAGGGACCAACGCGGAAGAGGGCCGTACGTTATTGGCTGGATCAGGTCTGAAGTTAGAAGTCGCCAACGACTTGTGGGAAGCGGCGCAGAAAATTGTGAAGTTGACAGGCAAAGCGGCGTAACCAAGATTTGCAGTTGTTCTGGCAAGAACGTTTTGGTTCATGAGCTAGTGCTCAAGTGGAAGGCGGTGCGAGGGAAATGCCTTGGGCGATCTTGACATTGATTTTCTTAGCGATGAGTACTTCCGGATGCATCATGGCCCGGGATGGAGCGTCATCGGTGTCAGGGCAGCGTCCGACGCAGTCGGTTCAGTCGGCTAAGAAGTCCATTGCACTCCATGTCGCAGGGATCGGTCATCAGGGGAATGAAGGGCTCGACAATTCTCGCGAACAGGCGATCAAGGCCTACCTAGATTCGGATTTGTTCTCATCCGTGATCACCAACGGAACCCCCGCAGACCTTCATGCAGACATTACCGTGCTTGAGGTGGGAGACGATGGCTTCTCCTGGTCCGCGGCCGTGTCGGCAATCACGTTCACCATGATACCAGGGTATGTTGCTCAAGACCTTTCGACGCAAACGAGTTATAGGGATCGCCAGTCGAAAGAGATTGGGACTGTTGAAAAGCGAGAACAGATAGGGTTTTGGATTCAGTTTTTCTTGATGTTCGCCATGCCGTTTGCGGACAGTCCCGCAGCAAAGCTGAGCGCGGCACAGTACGACATGCATCGAGCCACCATTGAAGACGCGCACCAAAAGGGCCTTTTTTAGAAACGGGAGCCTGTGAAGGGACGAGACTATGTCAATTTTGGTCAATAAGAACACGCGGGTAGTGGTGCAGGGGATTACGGGCAAGGAAGGTTCGTTCCATGCAACGCAGTGCAAGGCCTATGGCACAAAGGTCGTGGCCGGTGTGACTCCCGGAAAGGCCGGACAGGAAGTGGAAGGCATTCCTGTTTTCAACACAGTGCGGGATGCGGTTAAAAAAGAAGGCTGCGACACCTCGCTGATTTTTGTGCCGCCGCCCTTCTGCGCCGATGCGATTTTGGAAGCCGCCGATGCCGGTGTGAAGCTGATTATCTGCATCACCGAAGGTATTCCGGTGAACGACATGGTGAAAGTAAAGCGGGCGCTCTACGGCCGCGATGTACGATTGATCGGCCCGAACTGCCCCGGTGTGATTACAGTGGACGAAGCGAAGATCGGCATTATGCCGGGCTTTATCCATAAGAAGGGCATCGTGGGTGTCGTCTCGCGCAGCGGGACCCTCACCTATGAAGCGGTGCATCAGTTGTCGACCTTGGGTCTTGGCGAAACCACCTGTGTCGGGATCGGCGGCGATCCGGTGAATGGAACCGGCTTTGTCGATGTGCTGGCGCTGTTTGAGAAAGATCCCGAGACTCAGGGGATTGTGATGATCGGTGAGATTGGCGGCGATGCCGAAGAGAAAGCCGCTGAGTTCATCAAGAAGAATGTGAAGAAGCCGGTTGTCAGCTTCATCGCCGGAATCACGGCGCCTCCAGGCCGCCGCATGGGCCACGCCGGCGCCATTGTGTCCGGCGGCAAGGGGACGGCCGCTGAAAAAATGAAGACGCTTGAGTCGGCTGGCGTGAAGGTTGTAAAAAATCCAGCGGAGATCGGCAATGCCATCAAGCTGGCGCTTGGTCGCTAGCAGATTCCTTTCGTCGTAATTGTGACCGGGGGTGTTGAGCAATGCTCAACACCCCCGGTCTGTATGTGGCTCTGGCATGGATTGCTCTGTCGATATGGTGCAGTAGGGCGGCGGCTGAACTATTCTCTTCCACCAAACCTAGTATCGTGCTAGTGTCGTCCTGAGGATTGCGTCTCGTCATTGCACCCCCGCTCACTCCGTCGCATCCTTCCGGTATCCGTGCACTCAGTGAACGGTGAAGCTGAACCAAGGAGTCTGTCTGCGAGTTTTTCTGATCCATGTCCGCGATCCTCAGTTTTACGCGCTTCCGGCCAAAACCCGCGCGAAAAACGGCAATATTCGTGTCATGGGCTTTCCGCCTATCGGCATTATGTCGCTCTCGTCCGTCTTGAAGCAGGCGGGTCACGAGTGCGTCATGTTCGATCAGGCGAACCCTGATACGCCGAACGATGTGATCATCGATCAGATTAATCGTGAGCAGCCGGATCTTGTCGGGCTAAGCTTTCTGAGCACTACGAGTTACCCCTACGCAAAAATCCTCGCGCGCCAGATTCGCGCAGTTAATCAAAAGGTCAAGCTGGCCTTTGGCGGTGTGTTTGCCAGCCTCAATGCCCCGCTGGTCAAAATGCAGTGTCCCGAAGTCGATTTCATCTGTCGCGGCGATGGCGAACAGTTAGTGCTCGATCTGCTGGCGAATTTTGGCAGCCCGGAAGCCGTTTCCGGTTTGACCTGGATGAAGGACGGGAAAGTCGTTCACAATCCCAACCGTCCGATGGAACGCCATTTGGACCAGTGGCCTTTTCCTGACCGTGAGAGCCTCAAGCTCGATTTCATCGAGTCCATGCCGCTGGATGTGCCGGCCGTGCTCTCGATGGAGCGATTCACGACGATGCAGACCTCACGTGGTTGTCCCTGGCCTTGCGTGTTCTGCGACATTCCAATTTTTAACGAAGGGAAATGGCGCGCGCGCACTCCTGCGCATGTCGTGGCCGAGCTTAAATATCTCGAAGAGCATGGCTATGGATCGGTCTATTTCGTGGACGATCACTTCCTGCTGCAGCCGAAGCGGATCGAGGCCATTTGCCAAGGCGTGACGGACGAGAAGCTGACCATTCAGTGGGGTATTGAGGGCCGGGTCGATTCAGTCGCTCAGCATCTCTTTCCCGCGATGGCCAAGGCCCACTGCCGCACGGTCATGTTCGGAATCGAGAGCGGCAGTCAGAAGATCCTCGACCGGCTGAAGAAAGAGCAGACCCTGGCGGAGGTGACGACCGCGGTTAAGAATGCCAAGAAGGCCGGTATCGAAATCGTGCATGGGTTCTTCACCGTCGGCAATCCAGACGAAACCGTCGAGGATATGAAGGCCACCTTCGATTTTGCCGCCAAGCTGCCGTTGGATACATTCGGCTTCAACCGGCTTTGTGTGTATCGCGGGACGCCGCTCTGGCAGGAATATGTGAAGCGCGGGCTGGTACAAGAATCGACGGATTGGTACAAATATTTCAAGTGTTCTGAGATTGATCCCACCTGCTTGCCAGGCGAGACGATCAATCGAGTGCGGCAAAAGGGGCTACAGAAGCTGTTCATGTATAAACTGTTCTGTTACCCGGTCCAGACGATCCGGCTGCTCCGGCGATTCTTGCGGTTCATGCCGGTGCGCGACGTGGTGTTTCTGATTACGAAGCCGTTTATGGGACAGAAAAAAGGCGCGACGAAGTCCGAGGTGCTCACGCGCGCCGTGGAGCATGCCGATATGAAAGACGCGGCGGCGCAGATGACGCAAATGACGGACGACATGCTGCACGATGTTTTGGAAGCTTCCCGCGCAGAACGGGAACGCATTCAGCGAGAGGCGGAAGGGTCTCGGGAGCTTCCCATGGTTTCGGCCCGGTAACAATCACAGCGCAATCCCCCAGTAGTTCTTCGCCACGATTCCGATCCCATAGCTGATGCTGACCGCCGCGGTGATGATCACTAGGTTGAGCATGATGCGCCGTTTGATATCCATGCCGGATAGAAACGAGAGAATCGTAGAAATCAGCACAACCATAAGCCCGGCCGTCAGGACCGAGGACATCGCGTCGGTCGCGCCGAGCAGCACGGGAAGCACTGGCACGACGGCGCCCATCAGGTAGGCGGAGCCGACGACCAGCGCCGATGACAGTGGCTGTTCCTCCATCGGAGCGAACTCCGATTCCTCGCCCAAAAAGACTTTCTTCGCCACCTCGGTCGATTTCACTTCCTTCTCAGAATTGAGCGCCAGGAACGCGCCCGCTCCCATCGAGAGGGCTCCCGCAACTGCGGTAGTCGTGGCGGCGATCAGCACCATGGTCGTGCTGCCGAAGGCGCCGAAGAATCCGCTCACGGCTCCGAGAATTTCCACGAGGCCGTCATTCAAGCCGAGAAAAATATTGCGGATCTTTTCCGGATTGATCTTTCGTTGCGTCAGGGCTGTGACGAGCACATCTTCGTGCTTGAACTCATCCATGAGAATTCCGCGCAGCGCGTCTCCGAGCGGCTGGCCCTGGTACGCTTGCCAGATGGCGAGGTACTTCCGCACGCCGTGGACTTCAATCGCTTCAAGGACGAGATGCACTGCGGTGGAGCCGAAGATCCTGCAGGCCAGCATGACGACGGACAGTTTGATGCGCCGGCCAAGATCGAGATCGGAAAGCTTCAGATCGAAGAATTTCTGCCAGAAGGCCAGGTGGGCCGTTTCAATTTTGATCAATTCATCGAGTGTTGCGTGGATATCCGGCTGAGTCACGTCCCGCAGTGCTTTGTAAAGAGACAGATCGAATAACTCGTCGAGAATGAGGTCGCGAGCCAGGCGAGGATCGTAGGTTGACGCAGAATGCACAGTGAAGCCTCGAAATGGGAGGGCGCGCCAATAGCTTGAGCGTGAGGAACGATACGCTGCTCGGCAGATCTAGTCAACGAGGGCGCGCTTCGTTTCGTCTAAATGCTTTTGGAGATAGGCCATGAAGGGCGTCCCGCCGGTTCCCACTGCGCTGGGATTGCTGATGTGGACTTGGTGTTGGCGATGGATATAGCTATCCGCATAGCCGATATGGATTTCTCTGAATTGCGCTAGCAGATCGACACAGATGCAATAGGCATCCCAAAGTGCCGGATGGCGCGATCTCCGATCGCGGATATATCTGGAGAGCAGTGGTCTGCCATCCCCGTCACGCATTTGCTGGATGGCACGGAGAAAGGCTTGGTGTTGCGGCGGCATGTACTCTCGCATTTCCTGAAGATAGGCAGTCAGAGGATCGGGAGCATGGGCGATGCCCAACCCGGCATCAAGGCAGGGCACGATGCAACTCTGTGCGCCGGTTTCTCCACGAAACTGTTGAGGTTTCTCGGCATAGGTGGCGACGCCTTCATACAAGAGGCCATCGGGCAACGCAGGGCTGTTCTTCCAGGCATGAATGTAGGGGCGCACGCGGTTGTAATACACATAGGGATCGCACCGTTCCTTCATGCGCAGCAGCGTGTCCTTCATGGCGGTTTGAGCGGCAGCCAGTGATTGAAGCCCGGTCAGCACTTCGTTGACGTTGTCATGTGCCGCTCCGTTTATGGCTCGAACAAGTCCGGCTAATCCAGGCCCTGCCTGTCGCTCGATCTGAACGTGGATGACCACAAACCATTCTTCATCCAGGCCGCCGAGGAAATTCTGGAGGAGCACGATGTTGTCGAGCTGAATAGGCTTAGCCGGATCTAACCTGCGCCAGTTGTCGAGCGCATAGGACGCGTAGGAGAGCACGGGCGGCCGGCCCAATTTTACGGCGATGTCGTACCAAGGTTGCGCGAGTTGCGAGGGGAGTGTTGCCGCCGGCCGATCCGGCACCTCCCACACATAGGCATGCCCGGTAAACGAAAGGATTCGCATCCCAGCTCGATAGTCTTGATCCCGCCATGAAGTAGGAATAGAGGGAAGTAGCTGGAGCTGCCCGTCGATGAATTGCCGGACCATACGAGCACTCAATAGTTTCGGCAGCTCGTGCGCAAGACGATCCAGAATCGGCGAATCAGATAATCGTTCGAGCGGGTCCGGTGGAAGAAAACCCTGTTCAGGAGAAATGTCGTAATCGGAGAGGGCGAGAGGAGCGTAAGCGGTTGATCGCATAGGAGCCTCCGATCTGGAAGACCTCAGCACCTGCGTTCACTTTACCATACCTGCGCGTCTCTCAAACACTGTGCGAGTTCTGGCCGCGCCTCCGGTACTGGAAATTCTGAATGCCCCTGTTTCTTTCGCCCTATTGATACTTCCGACGTTTGAACGCGGCGACATCAGACGCATCGAGTGTAAAAAATTCAGTGTCCCGGACGCGCTTAGAACTAAACCGAAGGTGCCAGTAGGACTCAATTCCAACAGGATCATCGGTAGGGATCGTGTGAATCAGAATGGTGGGGTCAGGCAAATCAAGCCGCACTTCACGATGACGCCGAGATGGAGATGTGGTGCGGCCAATTTTATACCGACGCCCAGACCGCATCATATAAACGTAGCCATTGATAGGAGCATGGCCATCAAGCCGAGGTTCAACTTCTTCTGCTTCCATTCGCTCAGCTGCGATCTTGGCCGCGATGGAGAGATTCTCCTTCGCTGTGCAGTACGCAGAGAGTTTTGAGACGAAATTTGGCATATTCCGTACTCGACGCAAGACTTTGATGCTCGGAAAGGAGCTATTGCGACTGCGCTCTAAGAGCAACTCAGTTTGGGTAGGCCACTTCTTCAGCGTCTCGATGAGCTGGGCAAAGGCGTCAATGACGGTTTCCTCCTCCGTTCTTGGACGAGCAAATTCCACGGTTCGGAGTCCCGCTTCAGCGATGGCATCATTCCACTTAGCCCAAAACTTGCCAAGTAGCTGGTCTTTCTTCATGCCAGTGGCCGCAAGAAAGGCATCGAGGCTTATGTGACCCCCACGTTGTTTACCGAGGCGCCGAATGTCGGAGAGGATTTGCTCTTTTGTAATCACAATGACCTCAGAAGCCTTTGCAATGATGTTTATAGCGGGACGACAAGATTATCAAGCCCAGAGATCTTGATCCGTGGTTTCACAGGCAGCTGGTTGGGTGAAACGGAAACAAAAAGGCCGCCTCAACTGAGGCGGCCGTTCTTCTTTTCTCTCTAGCAGGTGTGGGGTGGCGCTTTCATTTGCGCGCATTCACCGAGCACCATCTGAATGCAGGATGCTCAAAATGGCATCCCAGCAAGGCCGCAGGGAGCCCGGCGGCCGAAGCGTACCCTTGTGGTACGTTGCAGGAAGTCGGGCGACTGAGAACGCCGCTGGGGGACATTTTCAGTGTCCTGCTATGTGCCCATTTCCCAGCTGGCCAAGTACTTTTCCTGCTCCTTCGTCAGCTTATCGATGTTCACGCCCATGCCGGCGAGCTTGAGGCGCGAGATTTCTTTATCGATGATGGCTGGGACCGGGTAGACCTTCTTCTCGAGCATCTTGTAGTTCTTTACAATATATTCTGCTGCGAGCGCCTGGTTCGCGAAGCTCATGTCCATGACGCTGGAGGGATGGCCTTCGGCGGTGGCGAGATTGACCAAGCGGCCTTCGCCGAGAAGGCTCACGCGGTTGCCGTTTTTGTAGGTGAACTGCTCGACGCCGTCGCGGACGACTTTCCGCTTCTTCGCCAGTTTCTCCAGGGCCGGAATATCCAGCTCGACGTTAAAGTGACCGCTGTTGCAGACGATGGCGCCGTCTTTCATCTTCGCGAAATGTTCGCCGCGGATGACCTTCAAGTTGCCGGTCACGGTCACGAAGAAATCGCCGATGGGGGCGGCTTCTTCCATGGGCATGACGCGATACCCGTCCATGACGGCTTCCAATGCCTTCAAGGGATCGACCTCGGTCACGATGACGTCGGCGCCCATGCCTTTGGCCCGCATCGCGATGCCGCGTCCGCACCAGCCGTATCCGGCGACGACGAAGACGGAGCCGCAGATCAACCGGTTGGTGGCGCGAATGATGCCGTCCATGGTGGACTGGCCGGTGCCATACCGATTGTCGAACATATGCTTAGTGTCGGCGTCGTTGACGGAGATAACTGGGAACTTAAGGACTTTCTTCTCAGCCATGCTGCGCAGACGAATGACGCCCGTCGTGGTTTCTTCCGTGCCGCCAATTATGTTGCGGAGGAGGTCTTTCCGTTTGGAGTGCAGATGCGACACGACATCCGCGCCGTCGTCCATGGAAAGATGCGGGCGATGGGCGATGGCGGACTCGATATGGCGATAGTATGTCGCGTTGTCCTCGCCCTTGATGGCGAAGGTCGGGATGCCTTCGTGCTGGACGAGGGCGGCGGCGATTTCATCCTGCGTGCTGAGGGGGTTTGAGGCGCAGAGGCGCACATCGGCTCCGCCGGCCTTCAGCGTGATGGCCAGATTGGCGGTTTCCGTGGTGACGTGAAGGCAGGCGGTGACTCGCACGCCCTTGAGCGGCTGTTGCCGCTTGAATCGCTTTCGGATGAGCCGCAGCACCGGCATGGTGGCTTCGGCCCATTCGATCTTTAACTTGCCCGCGTCCGCCAGCTTAATATCTTTCACATCGTAATCCACAGAACCCTCCCGCGTGATGAGTGAGATGCATGGTTGGTAAAGAGGCGCTAGAAAAAAGGGGGCAGGTGCTGTGCGCCTGCCCCCTCAGCCCTATCGGTCAGAGACTACTGCAACTAAAGACCTGCGTCCTTGCGCAAGGCTTTGGCTTTGTCGGCCTTTTCCCAGGTGAACTCCGGTTCATTCCGGCCAAAGTGACCGTAGGCGGCGGTCTTGCGGAAGATCGGCCGGCGGAGCTTCAGATGATCGATGATGCCGCGCGGGGTCAACGGGAAATGCTTGCGCACGAGCTTGTCGAGGTTCTCGACGGCCATTTTTTCAGTACCTTTGGTATCGACCAGCACCGAAACCGGATCGGCCACGCCGATGGCATAGGCGAGCTGGACTTCGCATTTATCGGCGAGCCCTGCGGCGACGATGTTCTTGGCGATATAACGGGCCATATACGAGGCTGAACGATCCACCTTTGTCGGATCCTTGCCGGAGAAGGCGCCGCCCCCGTGGCTGCCATGGCCGCCGTAGGTATCGACGATGATCTTACGGCCGGTGAGACCGGTGTCGCCCATCGGACCTCCGACCACGAAGCGGCCGGTCGGGTTGATATGGTGCTTTACGCTGGTCGGGTTGTAGAGCCCCTTTGGCATGACGGGCTTGATGACCTTTTCCATAATGTCGCGTTCGATCTGTTTGTTGGTCACATCGGGGCTGTGCTGCGTGGAGACTACGATGGTGTCGATTCGCACCGGCTTGCCGTTCTTGTATTCGACGGTCACTTGGGATTTGCCGTCTGGGCGCACCCAGTTGAGAATCTTTTTCTTGCGCACTTCGGCCAGACGTTTCGTCAGCCGATGGGCCAGGACGATCGGCAGCGGCATGAGTTCCGTCGTTTCGTTGGTGGCATAGCCGAACATCAAGCCCTGGTCGCCGGCGCCGCCGGAGTCCACGCCCATGGAGATATCGCCGGACTGCTGGTGGATGGCCGTCAAAACTGAGCAGGTGTGGGAGTCGAATCCCCAGGAAGCGTCGTTGTACCCGACATCCTTAATCACTTCGCGGATGATATCGGGAATTTCCACATAGGCTTTGGTCGAGATTTCACCGGCGACGAGCGCGATGCCGGTTGTGAGGATCGTCTCGCAGGCGACGCGCGAGTATTTATCCTGGGCAAGGATCGCGTCGAGGATTCCGTCTGAAATCTGGTCGGCGATCTTATCGGGGTGCCCTTCAGTAACCGATTCAGAAGTGAATAGATAATTGTTTCTCATGAATTTCCTCTAGTTTCTGGTTGTCGAAAGCCGTCTGTGTGGTGTTTGGCCAGGTGAGTACTGTGCCCGTGACGGGTTCGCTTCTGTAGATCGTGATCGAATATTAGCGGACTAAGTTGTTTTTGTCCATCATTTCTAGCCCTTTAGGACTCCAATAGCCATGGAGGCGCCTTGCTTGACACTCGGCAAAATCCACTTGTAAGATGACAAAATTTTCGCGCACTTAGAAGAACGCTAGCAATACAATCCCGCGGCCGCGACGTAGTTCAGGCGGAGACGCCGAGAAGATCGGCATGATCTGATTTTGGAGCGTATCCAAAACTCTCTGCGTGAGCAAGCTTCGTTCGGGCCGAAGGCGAATATATAGAGCCGCATGAACAGCCAACCAGACGTTTCCCCCAAAGAGCCAGTTCTCCGTCCATCGACTCCCGGTCTTGGCTGGGACGAATTCTCGAAAGAACTCGTCGAGTTCTTTGCATCCGTCAAACTCGCCATCTTCCTCTTCCTATTCATTGCAATCACCGCGACGATTGGGACGGTGATCCAGCAAGGGGAACGGGCGGAAGTCTATGTGCAGGAGTATGGGGAGAATGCCTATCGGTGGTTTCTTCGCCTGGGGTTCACCGATGTCTATCATACCTGGTGGTTTACTAGTCTGCTTGGGCTGCTCTGCGTCAACTCATTGACCTGTTTTTATAAACGGTTCCCCTCCGTCTGGCGGTCCATGAAGCAGGATAAGGTGGGCGTCACGATGGCGTTCATCAAGAACCTCAAGCAGCAGGCGGAGATCCCCCTCGATAATACCAAGGAGGCGGTGGCGCAGCAGTTGGTGCATCATTTTGTGACGAAGGGCTACCGTGTTCTCGCTAAGAACGATCCGGGAGAAGTGACTGTCTACGCGACTAAAGGGGTGATGGGGCGCGTCGGCGCCCACATGGCTCACTTGAGTGCGACGGTCATTATTCTTGGTGGGTTGATCGGGACGTACTATGGGTTCCAGGAATTCGGCGTGTGCTTGGAAGGCCAGACCTATCACATCCCTCGCGGCAACTTCGATTTGAAGATCGATAAGTTTTGGATCGACTACCATGAGAACGGGTCGGTCAAATCCTACAACAGCACCTTGACGGTGGTGGACGGCGGGCAGTCAGTGGTGACCAAGACGATTTCAGTGAACGATCCACTAGTCTATAAGGGTATCTGGTTTTATCAATCCAGCTATGGAGACGCATGGGATCAGGTCGAAGTCGCACGGGTGAACATTAAGGACAAGGGAACCGACAAGATTGTAAAGACGGTCGATCTCGAGTGGCAGAAAGAGCAGGCGCTGCCCGATCTCAATGTGAAACTGTCGATCACAGATTTCGTCGCGGATTTCGCCTTCAATTCCACAGAGAAGAAGGTCTATTCCAAGACCATCGAGCATGCGAATCCCGCGGTGAAACTAGTCATCAACGAGCGGGATTCTGTGCAGGCCACTCCCTGGCTCTTTCAGCAATTCCCGGATCTCTTCAATATTAAAGACTCCAAGTATCAATTCGAGTTGGTCGGGTATAAGCCGAGGAAGTTCACGGGGCTTCAGATCGCGAAGAATCCCGGGATCAATATTGTGTGGACCGGCTGCACGATGATCGTGGTGGGGATTACCCTGTCGTCGTTCATCTTCCATCGCCGCCTGTGGGCCAAGATTGTGCCAGGGCCGACAGGGGTGACGGTCCATCTCGGCGGGACGACGCACAAGAGTCAGATCGATTTTCAAAAGGAATTCAGAAAGCTGACGGAGAAAATCCAGACCTTCAAGGCCTGAGCGGTAGCGACCGGCCCCATCCTTGGGTATGATGCAGCAGCGCATGTCTCTGCGCTGGCGATAGACGGAGGATGTGATGATGAAATCGTTGTTTCTGTTCGATATGACGTTCTGGCTGTATCTGGCCGCCTTGGCGCTCTACATCGGTTACTTGTTTGCGCGCCGGCCGGCGATGGCGCTCGCTCCAGCGGGGCATCTCCCCGAGAA
Organism: Nitrospira sp.; assembly: GCA_022226955.1. Taxonomy (NCBI): domain Bacteria; kingdom Pseudomonadati; phylum Nitrospirota; class Nitrospiria; order Nitrospirales; family Nitrospiraceae; genus Nitrospira; species Nitrospira sp. The sequence goes on along the minus strand of CP092079.1, from coordinate 1,753,327 downwards.
TTTCGATGAACGCGACGGCGCCTGGGCAACCCAGCTTGGGCAGGTTGCGACGTTGGTCACCATTTTCGGGTGGATGCTGAACACCGGCGCGCTGTTGACCCGGGCATTCGAGCGGATGGAACATTCCGGCACCTTCGCGCCCTGGTCGAATCAATTTGAAGCGATGGCCTATGTCTCCTGGGCGATTATCCTTGGCTACGTGCTGCTGGAGATGCGGTACAAGATCAAGGCGGTCGGAGCCTTTGTCGTCGGAATCGGGTTCATCGCGATGGGAGCGGCGTCGCTCCTGCCCTATCGTTACCAGACAGCGGAGCCGCTGGTGCCAGCGCTCAACAGCTATTGGATCTACATTCACGTCTCTGTGACGCTGACGAGCTATGCGGCATTTGCTATGGCTGGCGGATTAGGCGTGATGTATCTTTTCAAGGAGCGGGCCGAGCGCTTGGGGAAAACGACCGGCTTCTATGCCGCATTTCCCGATCTCGAAACCATCGATGAATTAGGGTACAAAGCCATCACCGTCGGATTTCCTTTGCTGGCCTTCGGGATCATTCTTGGCGCCATGTGGGCGAATTATGCGTGGGGTGGCTATTGGAGTTGGGATCCCAAGGAAACCTGGTCGCTGATTGTGTGGCTGATTTATGGTGCGTACATTCATGCTCGAATGACGCGCGGATGGGAAGGCCATAAGGCGGCCATCTACGCGGTGTTCGGGTTCTTGATGGTTATTTTCTGTTTTTGGGGAGTGAATTTCTTGCTTTCCGGCTTGCACGCTTACGCATAGCGTCACGCTGAAAATGGCTTCCAGCGGCGTTCTCAGTCATGCGAATGCCTCAACGTACTAGGAGTACGCCTCGGCCTTCACATTCCTTGCGGCCTTGCTGGAAGACCATTTTGAGCATGCCGCAAGATGGTAGAGAGGATTTAGTTTTGGCTGATCAGGGTACTTCTTCTCAACCGACCATGGAAGGCCAGCCGAAGGGCGGCTCGCGTCTGTTCATTCTGATTGCCGGGGCGGTTGTGCTTGCGGTGACGTTTGTCATTGTCTGGATGCAGAGCTCGAAGTACGAGCCGCTAGTGGTGGGCAAGCCTGCGCCGGATTTTTCCCTGACCGATTTGAATGACAAGCCCCACCGGCTTTCGGATTTTCGCGGGAAAGTCGTGTTCTTGAATTTCTGGGCCACGTGGTGCGCTCCATGCCGGGAAGAAATGCCCTCCATGGAAGTGCTGAATAAGAGTTTTGAGAAAGACGGGTTGGTGGTGCTTGCCGTGAGTATCGACCGGGTGACGACGACGAAGGATATTCCTCCGTTTGTGAAAAGTCTCAATTTGACCTTTCCCGTGCTCATCGATTCATGGGGCGTTACGGACAAGCCCTATAAACGGCTGGGCGTGCCGGAAACCTTCATTATCGATCAGCAGGGGATTGTGCGGGAGATTATCATCGGGCCGAAGGATTGGACGAGGATCGACAACCTCAAGACGCTCGCGACGTTGCTGAATGTGACCCCCGTTCCCGCAGTGCCCCAGGACCGTGGTACGATGAAGCTGGGGATTCGCGAGGGGGCATTATGATGCGAGTATTATCGGCGCTGCTCTTCATCGGACTGGGTGTTGTGAACGTGTCGAGCGGGGCTTCTGCCTGGACAGGCCATGAAGGCAATCCTTCCGCAATGCCTGCGGCCGAGCGTGGCGTCGTCAAGGTCGGCGAAGAAGCGCCGAACTTTCAACTGCGGGATTTGAACGGGAACACGGTCTCGCTCTCGCAGCTGCGCGGGAAAGTGGTGTTGGTCAATTTCTGGGCAACCTGGTGCGGCCCCTGCCGGATCGAGATGCCGGCCATGGAACAGCTGTACCGGAGTTACTCCAGAAAAGACTTTGAAATTCTTGCCGTCTCCACCGATCCGCAGGGCGCGGCGGTGACTCGTCCCTTTCAGCAGGAAATGGGATTCACGTTTCCGATTCTGCACGATGCCGAATATCGCATCGGTCTAATGTACGGCGCGCGAAGCCTGCCGATGACGTTCATGGTCGACCGCAACGGCATTGTTCGTCAGAAAGTGCCGGGTGCTCGTGACTGGGGCGGCCCCGATGCGCGGGCATTAATTCAGGCGCTGATGAAATCCTGACGATGATGCAATCCATTCCACAGATTTCTTTGCTCGCCGCGTTTTCCGCCGGCCTGTTGTCTTTCGTATCGCCCTGCGTGCTGCCGCTGGTCCCGTCGTATATTTCCTACATCACCGGGCTCTCGGTCGAGCAACTGACAGATGCGAGTGAGCGGAATAAATTCAAATCCGCCATCATCCTCAATGCGCTCTTGTTCATCGGTGGGTTTTCGACGGTCTTCATCGCATTCGGCGCCTCTGCCAGCTTTCTCGGACAAGTTTTGATCACGTATCAAGATCACATCCGCCGCATCGGCGGCGTGATGATCATCGTGTTCGGCCTCTACCTGCTCGGGATTCTGAATCTCAACTTCTTGAAGGTGGAACACCGGTATCAGTTCCGCAATCGTCCAGCTGGCTATTTAGGGTCGTTCTTCATCGGCGTCGCGTTTGCTGCCGGATGGACGCCCTGCGTCGGCCCGGTGCTGGGCACGATTCTGCTGTACGCCAGCACGACCGATTCGCTTTGGAATGGGGTGGTCTTGCTGGCCTGCTATTCCTTGGGGTTGGGGTTGCCATTGTTTCTCACGGCGCTGGGAGTCGATCGATTCTTGGCCTATTTCAAAGAAGTGCGGGCGTATCTGTGGGGTGTGTCGACCGTGAGCGGGGTGTTGCTCATTGTCGTCGGCGTCATGATCTACGCGAATTCACTCACGATGGTCACCAGCTTTCTTGAACGATACGGCATCGGCTGGTATCTCAGCCAGTAGCGGGACGGTAAAAACGAGTTCCAGCGTCGTTCTCGGCTCGTTCAGTCTCTCAACCTACCCTCAAGGGTAGCCTCGATTCTGCTCTCACCTTCGATCTACCAGGAAACTTGATTCGGCTAGTGAAAGTAATGTGCGGCTGACGGCTGTCTTAGCACCAGGCACCGAGACGGCAGGCGGTGAAGGATTGGCCGAGGGCATTGGCCGAGGGTAGTTTGAGTGTGCTGAATGTGGAGGATGCGTTCGGGGAGTCTGGACGTGCTGCGCCGTCGCTCGGGGCGACATACGGGCGAGCATCCGAAAACGGGGTGGCACTCGAGTCTTTAGCAATCATCGTGTCCGGCTTTTTGTTGCCAAGCTTGGCCATCAGCGCTCGTCCGTCGGCCGCCACTTTGCTGGTTGGATATTTTTCGGCCAGCATGGTCAGGTTGTCGGCGGCCCAATCGTCCGCGCCTAGTTCATGGTAACTCAATGCCAGGAAATAGAGGGCGTCGGGAGCCACGGGTTTGTCCGGGTAGATCTTCATGATCTGCTCAAAGCGGTGAGCGGCGGCCAGGTACGACTCGCGACGATAATAAAACTGTCCGACAAGCAGATGCACCTGAGCCAGCCAATCATGGCATTCCTGGATCGTTTGTTGCGCTTGGGCATCGTACCGGCTTCCCGGAAAGTCTTTGCGCATGCGCTCCAGCGCCGCGATGGCCTTATTCAGCGGGTCCGGGTCCCGGTCGACGGACTTGGCCATTTTGAAATGGGCCTCGCCGATTCGGAAGGCGGCATAGGGAGCCAGCACATGGGTCTTATGGAGGTCGAGAAAATGGTTGTACTCGACCAGCGCTTCGGCATATTCCTCCTTCTCGAAGAAGGCTTCGCCGCGCTTCATGATGACATTCGGGTCGTAGTTTTTTTCGATCGTGTCGCCGAGGAAGATTTGCTCGTCGGTGCCCCCGATCGCCTTGCCGCCCGCAACGGCCGGCTCTTTAGGCTTGCTGGCGCATCCGACCGCCAGCAATGAGAGGAGCAGCAGGCTGCCCGTCGACACGCCGATCAGATGCTGAAGATGTTTCCTGAGGCGTGGCAACTGGTCGATTTTCTTCATAACTGTAAAATTGATAACAAGAATTGGGCCTAAAAGCAATGCTGAGTCCGATTTGGTTGACCGGTTCTCCGCTGCCCCCTATAATCCCGCCGCGCATCTAATGAATGTCGGCGAGGGATGGCTGCGCTGAGAGTTATCCATGACCATGAACCGAATGCGTGTAATAGGGACCGGCAGTTATTTGCCCGAACGAATCGTCTCGAATGAGGATGTTGCAGGGCCGCTGGGGATATTGCCGGCCACGATTGAACGATTGACCGGCATCCGTGAGCGGCGGTGGGCGGCAGAGGGGCAGGCTTCTTCCGATTTGGCGGTAGAGGCGAGTCGTCAGGCTCTTCAGGCCGCCGGGTGCGAGGCAACGGAGATCGACGCGATTATCCTGTCCACCACGTCGCCGGATATGGCGTTCCCTTCCACCGCCTGTTTGGTCCAGCGCGAATTAGGATGCCGTGGTGTGGCGGCCTTCGATGTGTCCGCGTCCTGCTCGGGGTTTCTCTATGGGCTGTCGATGGCCAATGCCATGATTCTGAGCGGGCAGGCGAAGACCTGCCTGGTTGCGGCCGCTGAGGTGAAGTCGAGATTCTTAGATCCTGCCGATGCGGCGACGGCGGTCTTGTTCGGTGACGGGGCCGGGGCGGTCGTGGTGCGAGGCGAAGAGGCCCGGAGACCGGATGGGCGCGGCGTACTCAGAATTCGGCTCCATTCGGATGGGTCGAAGCACGATTTGATTCGCGTGCCTGCCGGAGGATCGCGGACGCCGGCGTCGGCGGAGACTGTGGCGCATCGTGAGCATGTGTTGCGGATGCGGGGCGCGTCGTTATTTCGCACCGCGGTCAGACGGGTCGAGCAAGCCGTGCAGGACATCCTCAAAGAGTGCGGGATCCGGAGCGATGATCTCGCTCAAGTGGTGCTGCACCAAGCCAACGGCCGGATTCTCTCGAACGTGGCGACCCGCCTGGGTATTGCTGCCGACCGGCTGACCTCGGTGATCGACCGGTACGGAAACACCTCTTCTGCCTCGCTGCCGATTGCGCTGGATGCGGCGGTGCGGGCGGGGAAAATTCGAGCCGACGATCTAGTGCTGTTAGGAAGCTTCGGCGGCGGGTTGACCTGGGCGACGGGGTTAGTGCGATGGTGACGATATGCCGGGTCTCATTCGGGCGGTCTCAGGCTGCGGCGCGGAGACGATAACGGGCACGAGGCAATCTATCTATTTCAGGAGCGCGGACTGCGATGTTTAGTCTCATTCCAAAAGAAGAAGCCTTTTTCGAGATGTTCAAGAAGGCGGCTCACAATATGATCGAGGGCAGCCGCCTACTCAAAGTCATGATGGAGCAGTTTCAGGATCCGGCGGTGCAGGCCAAGCAGATCAAGGATGTCGAACATATCGGCGACGGCATTACGCATGACATTGCCACGAAGCTCAATCAGACGTTTATTACGCCGATCGATCGTGAGGATATTCACGATCTGGCCAGCGCGCTGGACGACATTCTCGATGCGGTTGAAGCCGTTGCCGACCGGTTTGTCCTCTATAAGCTCACCAAGCCGACCGAGTCGGCGATTCGTCTGGCCGATATTCTGTATCAGGCGTCCGTCGCCGTCGGGCGGGCGGTCGATCGCGTGGGGCAGTCTCATGCGCAGATCAACGAATGCAGCGTGCAGGTCAACAGCCTGGAGAATGAAGCCGACCGGGTGTCGCGCGATGCGATCTCCGGCCTCTTCGAAAAAGAAACCGATCCGATTGCCGTCATTAAATGGAAAGAGATTTACGAAACGTTCGAGGAGGGGACCGATCGGTGCGAAGACGTGGCGAATATTCTCGAGCGGATTGTGCTGAAGCATAACTAACGGAATTCTCCCTCCTCAATTGTTGTTGGACAACCATGCCTGATTTAACCGGAATGCTGTTAGTGACCGTCGTGCTGGCGCTGCTGTTCGACTTTTCGAACGGCTGGCACGACAGCGCCAATGCCGTGGCGACCGTCGTGTCGACCCGTGTCCTCAGCCCTTTGGCCGCCGTGATGTGGGCCGGTGTGCTCAATATTGCCGGGGCGTTTTTTTCCACGGCTGTCGCAAAAATGATTGGAGGCGGCATCGTCTTTCCCGAAGCCATCACAAGTGTGGTGGTGGCGGCGGCGCTGGCCGGCGCGATCTTGTGGAACCTGGTGACGCTGAGTCTGGGATTGCCGACAAGTTCCTCGCATGCGTTGATCGGTGGGCTGGTTGGCTCAGCGGTGGCGCATGGAGGCTGGTCGGTCGTGCAGTTCAAGGGGCTGCGGGCGATTCTTGAAGCGATGATTCTCTCCCCATTCTTCGGGTTTTCGATGGGGCTGCTGGTGATGGTGGCGGTCAGCTGGTCCTTCTTCAAGGTGCCGCGAGGCATCGCGCAGAAAGTCTTCAGCCGGTTGCAGCTGTTCTCGGCCAGTTTTATGGCATTCAGCCATGGGTCGAACGACGCGCAAAAGGCGATGGGGATTATCACGCTGGCGCTGGTGGCCTCCGGTCAGCTGACGTCTCCCGAAGTGCCGACCTGGGTGATTGTGGCCTGCGCGCTCGCCATGGGGGGAGGCACCATGGTTGGAGGCTGGAAGATCATGAAGACGCTCGGGATGCGCATTGTGAAGCTGGAACCGGTGCATGGGTTTGCCGCCGAAACCGGCGCGGCCAGCGTACTTTTGTTCACGGCGCATTTCGGGCTTCCTGTCAGCACCACGCACACGATTACGTCGGCGATTCTCGGCGTCGGGGCGACCAAGCGCCTGTCGGCGGTGCGGTGGGGAGTGACGACGAAGATTTTCTCCGCCTGGATTTTCACGATGCCAGGGGCGGGCGCGCTGGGCGCGCTGGTTTATTGGATTTTGTCATCCATGGTGTGAGCGGCGCTTCTCGCCGGGCGGGCGATTGGCAGGCGGACGAGAAAGTGGCTGCCTTGCGGAGGGTGAGCCTCCACCCACACCTGCCCTCCATGTCCTTCCACAATATGCTTCACGATGGCGAGGCCGAGCCCGGTTCCTCCCATCTCGCGCGAGCGCGCCTTGTCGACTCGATAGAAGCGTTCAAAGACTCGCGGGCGGTCTTGTTCGGGTATGCCGAGCCCGGTATCTGTCACGGCAAACTCCACCATCTGGTCTGGCAGACTCTTCGCGGTGACGGTAATAGTGCCCTGCTCCGGCGTGTACTTCACGGCGTTGTCGAGGAGGTTCGTCAGGACCTGCGTGAGCCGGCTTTCGTCTCCGGCAATCGGCGGGAGCCGGTCATCGATGCTGGAGACTAAGTGGTGCTTTTTTTTGTCGGCGAGCGGTTTGATCATCGAGAGTGTTCGTTCGATGACACTGCGGAGATCCAGCGGATCTTCTTTGAATGAGACTCTTCCCGATTCAATCTTGGACAGCTCCAGTAGATCTTCCAGGATCAGATTGAGCCGATCGCTTTGCTTCAGGATGATCGTGAGGAAATTGACGGCGGTGTCAGGGTTGTCTTTCCCTCCATCCAAGAGCGCCTCGACGTAGCCCTTGATCGAGGTCAAGGGCGTGCGCAGTTCGTGCGACACATTGGCCACAAAGTCCTTTCGGATTTTTTCCAGGCGGCGCAGCTCCGTGATGTCGTGGAAGACCAGGACGGCGCAGGCTTCGTTCTCGCGCTCGCACCCGGCCACCGATGTTTCGATATGCAGGCAGCGGCCTCCCGGCATGAGCGTAATTTCAGCTTCTTGGCCGGCTCGATTCGCGAGGATGGTCGTGATGAGGCTGTTTAACTCCGGATGCGCGAGGACCTCGGTGCTGATCTGCCCGCGGATCTCCGTACGGCGGACGTCGAACATTCGTTCGAGCGCCGGATTGATTTGGAGAATGCGCCCCCGGCAGTCCAGAACCATGACGCCTTCGACCATGGACGTCAGCATCGCCAGAAGCTGCGCGCGATCTTCCGACAGCTCGTCGATCTTCGTGCGGAGCTGGTCGGTCATATGATTGAGGGTTTCGCCCAGCAGGCCAACTTCGTCATGCGAGTGGGTGTGGATGCGGATGGTCGCATCGCCCGCTGAGAGCCGGCGGGCTGCGTCGGCGATATCCGAGAGCGGTTTGGTAATGCTGCGAGCCATCCAGAGGCTGAGCAGGAGGGCGATGAGAAATGCGGCGCCGATGGCGATGGCCAGGTGGCGCTGGAGCTTGGCGGTTTCCTGCTCTAGCAGCGTCATCGGAAGGCCGAGGCGCAGAATCACCGGCTGGCCGTCATAGCGCAGTTCGGTGCGAAGCGCGCGATACATCGTACGGCTGCCGGTTGTTTGACTGGCGCGAATGTCCCGCCCCTGCCCCGTCGCGAGTGCTTGCTGAACTTCCGGCCTGGAGAGGTGGTTTTCGATTGCGGAGAGTCCCGCGTCTTCCACGGCGCTATCGGCGATGACGGCGCCATCGGCGGTGATGACGGTGACGCGAGCGAGCGCTCTGGCTCCCAGCTGGCGGGCGACGTCTCTCAGATGCGTCTGTTGTTCCGGGGAGGGCGGCGCGGCGAACGCTGGCTGGAGGCTGTATTCCACCAGATTGCTTCTGGCGTCCAGAATATCGTTCAGTTGGGCGATTTCCTGCTGCTCCAGCGATTGCATGGCCAGCAGGCCCGCGATGGCCAGCCCGCAGGTAACAGCCAGAAGGCTGCCGAGGGCGACCTTCCAGCGGATGGAGAGTCTCATCCAGATCCGTCCGCTTCTTTGAGTTTATAGCCGAGAGACTTCACCGAGAGAATCGCGTCATCCAGAAGAGGCAGCTTTTGCTTGAGCCGCCGGATATGCACATCGACGGTTCTGGTGGTTCCGTAGTACTCATAGCCCCAGACGGCATTCAGCAGCACGTCGCGCGTCAGCACCCGTCCGGGGTGGCGAAGCAGATGCTCCAGCAGGCCGAACTCTTTGGCCGTGAGAGGGATTTCTTTCCCTTTCACCGTGACCTCATGACGGGTCAGATCCAGGGTGAGCGGGCCATAGGTAAAGCGGGTTGGGCCATCTTCCGGCTTGCGCTCTAATCGCCGGAAGAGCGCTTTAACCCGTGCGACCAGCGTTTTCGGGCTGAAGGGTTTGGTGACATAGTCGTCGGCGCCCAGCTCCAAACCGACAATTGTGTCCGATTCTTCGGCTTTGGCTGTGAGCATGATGATGGGCAGCATCGCGGTATCGGGGGAGGAGCGCAGGCGCTTGCAGATTTCGAGTCCGTCAATCTCGGGCAACATTAGGTCGAGCACGATGAGATCGGGTGTTTCAGCGCGAACCTGGGCCAGCCCCTCCGATCCGGTCGAAGCCGTGACGGTGCGATAGCCTTCCTTTTCCAAGTAGAGCTTGACGAGTTGGAGAATGTCTTTCTCGTCTTCGACGATCAGGATTTTCTTGGCAGAGGCCGTGCTCATAAGCGCGGCCTCAGCCTACGGAGACGGAGGATCGCTGTCAAGCGAAGGGGGAATGCTCACTCGGTTTCAGTGTGAGTGGTAACGTGTGAGAGCGCCGGATATTCGTCAATGCTCAGACGCCAATATCCCATGCTCGCCATGGGATGCATGCACAGACATAATTCAACCGCGTGGTCCGCGCCGCTCTGTACGAGGAGCTGATCTATTGATGGAGATTGATCTGCCGCAAGCGAGTTGTCTCAATTCACTCACTGGAAGAAACCAAGAGGGAAAATGGAGGTGGATCACCGTCGCCCATACGCAACGCTGGCATGTCCATTACCACAGGGATGGACTGGCTCCGAGGCTGGCCGACGCGAATGAATTGCCCGCAGACAGCGTTGGAGCTAAAATCACTCTGTCTCAGCATGCAGCGTGGCCGACCAAAAGGCTCGTTGGAAAAGACTCCCGACCCCTTTGTTTCCCGCAGTGTTGGGGCTTTTGCCGGAGGGCCATTAGGAAGCATTGGCTTTCCAAGCCCAGACCCCAATGTCCCCAATTGGGTTGTGGGAGGTTTTGGAGGAATTGGAATAGGGCCATACATCACAAACGCAACTTCCGCAGCTGATCTTAAATATACTGCTGGAACTGCCTCCTACGATATTGGCGTTCCTGGTATAAATTTTTCGTTGCAATATGGTGATGGGTACGATCCCAAGGGAAATTATATTTGGCAGTTATCTATAACAGCGGGACCTGGTGCTGGAATCGGACGGAGTTCAATGTCGACGGAAACACAGGTTCTCAGTCATATCCCTCTGCCTTTGGGCAAGCGGAAATAATTGGAGTGCAAACATGAGAGGCGACGAAGTAATTGTGGTCCTCTTTGGAATATTCGTGGTCCTGCCGCTATTTGGTTTCTACTTTTTTTTCATGCATCGCGTCTACGTTCATGAGGTCACAAAAGACGTGATCCGTGTCCGTTTATTCGGGCTTGTTACCTTGCGGAAAGTGCTACTTAAAGAAATTGAGTCAATAGAGGTTGTTCGACGGCTGGAATTGCCAGACCCAACGGTCTTGTTTCATGCTGAACAGTGGCCAGGGAGGCCTTTTGCAAAGGAAGGAATTCTTGTGCGAAAGCGAACTGGTATCAGCCGAACTTTGTTGATGTCCCCAGATAATCCTAATAATTTCGTGCTGCAGGTTAACAAGTTTCGTAATAGTCAAGAAGGTAAGGATAGGCTGAATTCCTGATGGTTGCTATGGCCGAAAGAGAAACGAAGAACGCTGCGGCGCCACAAAAAGGGGTCGGCCACAAAAAGGGGTCGGGAGTCTTTATCTTAGTCGCACGACAATTAGTCAGCCAACCGCTCCAGACCTAGACCGGCGCGACTGGTATGATCCACGATGGCCAGCACCAGCGGACGACCGTGCAGATCCGTTGTTCGTCAGCTCGGCAGGGGCTCTTCTGTTGACGACATTCGACGATCTGACGTAAGGTGAAACGCGTGCGGTGAGCCGACCGGAGTCGGCTGTGCCTTGTCAACCACTAGTGAGGGAGCAGGAGTCGCTATGAAGATATACCTTGCCAATCCGCGGGGATTTTGCGCCGGGGTCGATCGCGCGATCGATATCGTGGATCTGTCGCTCAAGAAGTACGGCGCGCCCATCTATGTCCGCCATGAAATCGTCCATAGCCGCCATGTGGTGAATTCCCTGCGGCAAAAGGGCGCCGTGTTCGTGGAAGAGCTGAGCGAAGTGCCCGAAGGGTCCGTGGTGATTTTCAGCGCGCATGGCGTGGCCAAGTCGGTGTGGGCCGAGGCGAATCAGCGCCGATTGCACGTCATCGATGCCACCTGCCCGCTGGTCATCAAGGTTCACAATGAAGTGAACCGGGAATATACGCAGGGCTATGAATTGATTCTGATTGGCCATGCAGGCCACCCCGAGGTGATCGGGACGCTGGGGCAGATCCCCGATAAGTTCCACCTGGTTTCTTCGGTCGAAGATGTAGAAACGCTCCATGTGGGGAATACGCTGAATCTGTCCTATGTGACCCAAACGACGCTCAGTGTGGATGAATGCCGGGATATTGTCGCTGCGCTCAATAAACGATTCCCGAATATCAAGGGCCCGCATCAGGAAGACATTTGCTACGCGACGCAAAACCGGCAAAATGCGGTGAAGGAACTCTCTCGCTTGGTAGATGTCATTCTCGTGATCGGCTCGCCGAATAGTTCAAACTCCAATCGTCTGCGCGAGCTGGGTGAGCAATGCGGGATTCCTTCCTATCTGATCGATTCCGCCAGCGATATCCATCCTGAATGGTTCACATCGGCCAAGGCGGTCGGGATCGCGGCCGGTGCATCTGCCCCGGAAGTGCTCGTGACGGAAGTCGTGGCGTTCCTTAAGAGCACTGGCCCCTCAGAGGTGGAAGAGCTGACCGTGATTGAAGAAGATGTCGAGTTTCTCCTGCCTAAGGAACTTGTTCAGATCGAATCGGCCGGTAAGTCCGCTGCTGGCGTCGCTAGGTAACTCACTCACCTTGAAAATCCATATATCTAGTGGGGAGCTGAAAGGCTCCCCACTACCTGCGGTATTTTATTTTGATTTCCTTTTACCCCTATGTTACAAGGGCCGAGCTGTTTTTCGCTCGCCAATTCGGCTGCTCAACTAAAGGTGAATCGATGTATTTGAAATCGCTCGATATGCTGGGGTTCAAGTCATTTGCCGAATCGAGGATTGAGTTCCCGCAAGGGGTGACGGCGATCGTCGGTCCCAATGGCAGCGGCAAGAGCAATGTGGTGGACGCCATTCTCTGGGTGTTGGGCGAGCAGAGCACCAAGACGTTGCGCAGCGAAAAAATGGAAGATGTGATCTTTAACGGCACCGAATTGCGGAAACCGCTGGGGATGGCGGAGGTCTCGCTCATCATCGGCGGGCTCGATCGCACGGCGTTGCCGCAGGAGGGTGGATCGGGGTTGCCGAGCGAACTGACCGAGTTCCAGGAACTCATGATTACCCGGCGGCTCTACCGGAACGGCGACAGCGAATATCTCATCAATAAAACGGCTTGCCGGCTGAAAGATATCCGGACGCTGCTCATGGATACGCGTGCCGGCAGCAAGGGGCATACGGTCATTGCGCAGGGGCAGATCGATCAGATTCTGAACGCCTCTCCGCAAGACCGGCGCGAATTGATTGAAGAGACCGCCGGGATTGTCCGCTACAAAAAACAAAAGGCCGAGGCCCTGCGCAAGCTCGACGCGACTCAGCAAAATATTTTGCGCGTGCGCGACATCATTGCGGAAGTGAAGAAGCAGCTGAACTCGCTGGAGCGGCAGGCGCGGCAGGCGCGCACCTACCAGACGTTGCAGCAGGAAGCGCGCTCCGTCGAGATCGAGTTGCTGACCAGAGAATTTATCGCGTTGCGGGCAGGTTTAAAAGACGTCGAAGCGGAGGTGTCGAGCCTCGATCAGCAAGAGTCCGAAACATCTGCTGGGCAGGCGCGATTTGCCACCGATTTGGAGCAATCTCGTTTGCGGGCGATTGACATCGGCGAGTCGACCGGAAAGATCCGCGAGGAGTTGGGCCAGGTTGAACATCGGCAGGCTCAGGCCTTGACGGCGGCTGAGGTCGAGCGGAACCGGAGCCAGTTATTCGAACAACAGCAGCAGCAAGAATCTCATGAGCTGGAAGGGCTGGCGGCCGCCCAGGAAGAATTAGCGCACTCGCTGGAAACGATCGAAGCCTCGCTGGTTTCGCTGGAAGAGGATTTGCTGTCGCGTGAACAGGCGTTTGCGGAACTTGACCAGGACATGGAGCGTCTTCTGCACCAGCGGGCCTCTGCTGTTGCGGAAGAAGAACGCGGACGGCTCGATATCATGCAGTTGGCGGTCTTGGTCGCGAATACCGAGCAGACGGTCGCGCAGTTGATCGCCAGAACAGGTGAAGTGGCCGATCGGGGAACCAAGCTGGTTGCGGAACAAGAGGAGCTGGAAGGCCATCGTTCGACGGCGTTGACCCGGCACGAAGCCCTGCGGCAGGAGTATGGCGAAGCGGGACGCATGGTCGCCATGATTCGCGCTCAACAGGAGAGTGTTCAGGCGGAGTCGGCGCAGGTTGCGACGGAGCAGCAGGAGCTCGACCGGGTGATTCTCCAGCGGTCGGAGGAATTGGCGGCGGTCGATTCGCGCTTGCAGGCTTTGCAAGGTGTCGTGCGCGAGGAAATGGGATACGGGCGGGAAGGCCAGGATGAAGGCACAGCGCTCAAGTCCTGCGAGGGCGTTCGCGATGCGATTGCCGAATGGCTCGTGATCCCTCCCGGCATGGACCGGGCGGTCGAAGCGGTCTTAGGAGAGCGTGTGCATGGGTGGTTTGTCGATGAGCCGTCCGTGGCGCAGCGCGCAATTAGCTTTCTTCGTGAGAAAGAGCTAGGCCGCGGAACCTTCATCCCGCAACGCCCGCGTTGGGAACGCGCAGGATCGGACGCTCATGCCTGGTGGCAGGCGCTCGCCGATCAAGCTGGGGTGGTGGGTCGGGCGGTCGATTTGATTCAAGCGGATGAGGCCAGGGCGGCGGCGAAAGATTGCCTGTTCGATAGTGTGGTGATCGTGGAGTCGCTGGAGCATGCGGTGCGATTGTGGGAGCGGCAGCTCTGGGCAGGGTCCGATGGACCGGTGTTGGTCACATTGGCAGGCGAAGTCATGGATGCGTCCGGCGTCATCAGCGGGGGGCATGCCCATGCGGGACAAGGCTTGCTGGAGCGCCGGCGCGAGGTGGTCAGCCTGGAGGCGAAGCGAACCGAACTGACGTTGTCGCTTGAATCGGACAAACAACGGCGTCTTGAATTGCAGGGACTCGGCCAGAGTTTGAGTCTGCAGATTCGGCAGTTGGCCGAGTCGCTGCGCGATACGGAAATGCAGGATTTGTCCTTGCGGAAAGACGAAGAAAACCTCCGTCAATTTATGGCGGACCTCGATGTGCGTCTGGCTGGGATTGCCGCAGAGATTCAAAAGGGAATGGCGGACCGGCAGAAGTTCGAGCAGGATGCGCGATCGGCGCAAGCGCAGCTGGCGCAGTGGCTCAGCGAGAAGGCCGGGCAAGAGGCTAGTTTGGGGCATGTGCGGGAGCGGCTGACGGCCATCGATCGAGACGGCCGCGCATTTCAAGAGCGGGTGACGGAAGCGCGATTGTTGTCGGAAGGGCTGCGCGCCAAGCAAGGGCATGAGCAGGCGAATCGGCTTCGCCTTAGGCAGCAGCAAGTCGAAAGCGAGCAGCGCCGGCAGGCTTTGCAAAGTCATCTTGAGGGATTGGTCCGCGATATTCAACACAGCCAGGAAGAGCGCAGCCGCCAGGAGGCCTTATGCCAGGAGTTCGGCGTCACGGCGGCGCAGATTAAAGCGCAGTTGGTGCTGGCGCAAGAACAACAGGCCCAGGAGATGGCGGTCGGACAGTCGCTGGAGGCCAGCTTGGACGAGGTGCGCCGCGCCATGTTGGCGGTGCGGGACTCGCGTATGGCGGTCGAGGTCCGCCGGGCTGAGTTGCGCACGCAATTGAGCGCGGTCGAAAGCACCTTGACGGGAACGTATCAGTTAGACCCGGTCGCGCTTGCCAGCGGTGCGGCGCCCAGTCAGGAATCTGCTGTCGATGCCGGAGGGGAAGACGTGGCTGAAGCGGTTCCCAATCCGTTGGCACAGGCACCTCAGTCTGAGCTGAAGGAGCAACTACAGAAGCTGCGCGACCGGCTCGACCGCATGGGGCCGATCAATCTGGCGGCCATCAGCGAGCATCAGGAACTCGACCAGCGCTATACCTTCTTGACGACGCAGGAGCAGGATCTAGCCACGTCGATCGGTTCTCTCAAGGAAATTATTCAACGGATCAATAAGACGACGAAGGATATGTTTGTTACGACCTTTGCCGAACTTCAGCAGAAGTTCGCTGAAGTATTCGGTCAGTTTTTCCCCGGCGGTCGCGCGGAGTTATTGTTAGTGGAGGAGCCTGCCGGCGAAAATGGAGAAGGCGCAGGGGGGCAGGACCCAGGCGTGGATATTGTGGCGCAACCTCCTGGGAAGCGATTGAAGAGCATCACGATGTTATCCGGCGGTGAAAAAACATTGACGGCGATGGCGTTGCTGTTCGCCAGCTTTTTGATCAGGCCGACGCCATTTTGTTTGCTCGACGAAATCGACGCCCCGCTCGATGAGGAAAATATCGGGCGTTTCACCGGTGTGTTGCGGGAGATGTCGAAGAACGCGCAGTTCCTCGTCATTACCCACAATAAACGTACTATGGCCATTGCCGATTCGTTGTTCGGCGTGACGATGGAGCAACCGGGCGTATCGAAGCTGGTGTCGGTGCGATTGGGCGATCTCCAGCCGGCCTGAGGCAAGTTGCAAAGCTTGAATATCGCAGAGAACTTTCCGCTCTCCTGGCTTGACTCACGTAGGGGTGTCTGTTATATCCCCCACCGATAGATAGCGTTCGCGCAGGGGACGGTCGGTGTCATGTCGGGGCGGGTACTGCGCAGTCGCGCTTCTTTCCCATTTGCACAGGGTTGCTAGAATTTCATGAAGCTCTTTCGCACGCTGTTCGACCGGATCTCCAGTAGTGTCCTCGCGACGATTCCTGGGCGATACAATCCGGCCGTTGGGTATACGCAAACATCTCCACTCAGGCTCGTTTCCGATAAAATGACTCCTTTGGCGGCCGATCTATCGCGCCGGCCGTCGGCTCATACCGTGAGCCAGCCCGATGCCATCGACGACGCGATTCGCCGCAGTCAGAGTTGGTTTTTATCAAAGCAGAATCCTGCCGAGGGGTTCTGGGTGGCGGAACTCGAGGCCGACACGACGCTGACGTCGGAGTATCTGATGTTGCGGCGGTTTCTCGATTGCGTCGATCCGATCAAGGAAGAACGCGCCGTCCGGTATTTGAGGGCGATGCAGCTGCCCGATGGTGGCTGGCCAATCCATTATGGCGGTTCCGCGGAGATCAGCGCGTCGGTGAAGGCCTACTTTGCGTTGAAGCTCAGTGGCATTCCTGCCACCGATCCCTGCCTGCTGCGCGCGCGGGAGCGCATCATGGCGATGGGCGGGGTCGTGCAGGCGAATGTCTTCACGAAGATCGCGCTGGCATTGTTCGATCAGTATGATTGGGAAGGCGTGCCCCACATGCCGGTCGAAATCATGCTGCTGCCGAAGCGGTTTTATTTCAGCATCTATGCGATTTCCTATTGGTCCCGCGCCGTGCTCATCCCGTTGCTAATTGTCTTCGCGCATCAACCGGTCTGCCGCATCCCCCGCGAGCAGGGCATCGAGGAGTTGTATCTCGTGCCGCGCGGGCAGGTGCCGTATTGGAAGTACCCGCCCTTCAATAAGGATCAGGCCTGGTTCACGCCGCATAATTTCTTTGTCATGCTCGATGCGGTGCTCAAGCTGTACGACCGGATGCCACTCATCTGGCTGCGCGAGAAGGCGATGCATAAGGCGGCCACCTGGATGCTGGATCATCTGAAAGGGAGTGGCGGCTTAGGCGCGATTTATCCGGCCATGGCGAACTCCGTGCTGGCGCTGCGGTGCTTGGGTTACGAGATGAATGACCCGCTGGTGCAGAAAGCCCTGCGGGAAATTGAAGAGCTGGAAGTGCATGAAACGGCGGTGGTGGATGGTCAGCGCGTGCCGACGTTGCATTTGCAGCCCTGCCATTCTCCGGTGTGGGATACGGCGCTGCTCATGAATGCGCTGATCGAAGCGGGCATGCCGCAAGATCATCCGGCGCTGGTAAAGGCTGGAGCATATCTCATGTCCCGGCAGACAAAAACAGTTGGCGATTGGATCATCTCTTCCCCCCAGGCCGAGCCGGGCGGGTGGTATTTCCAATTTGAAAATGAGCTGTATCCCGATGTGGACGACTCGGCCGTCGTGTTGATGGCGCTCGCGAAACTGAAAATGCCGGAACCGGCCGATCTGCGGGAATCCATTCGCCGCGGGATGCAATGGGTGCTGGCCATGCAGAGCTCCGACGGCGGCTGGGGCGCCTACGACAAAGATAATAACCGGGTGGTCTTTAACTACATTCCATTTGCCGACCATAAGGCGCTGTTGGATCCGAGCACAGCGGATCTGACTGGTCGCTGCTTGGAGATGCTGGCCGCGCTGGGCTATGACCGTTTTCATCCTGCGGTGCAACCGGCTCTTGCCTTCTTGAAGAAAGAACAGGAAAAGGACGGCAGCTGGTTTGGACGGTGGGGAGTCAACTATATTTATGGGACCTGGTCGGTGCTTGCCGGTCTTCGCGCAATTGGAGAAGATGTTTCGTCTCCATACATTCGCCGGGCCGTGTCCTGGCTTGAGTCCAAGCAGAATCCTGATGGCGGATGGGGTGAGGCGTGCCTTTCCTATGCGGAAGACGCGCATTGCGGCAAAGGCCAGAGTACGCCTTCGCAAACAGCCTGGGCCTTGATGGCGTTGATGTCCGCGGGTGTGACGGAATCGTTGAGCATCGCCCGAGGCGTGCAGTTTCTCTTGCGGCATCAACTCAAGGATGGCTCGTGGGAAGAAGTCATGCATACCGGCACGGGGTTCCCCCGCGTGTTCTATCTTCGCTATCATTGGTACTGCCAGTATTTCCCCCTGTGGGCGCTTGCGATGTATCGCAATCTCCGCTCGCGAGGCTGCATGCGCGCCGAAGAGCTTCGGGAGCAAGTCGAGTCTTCCGGATGCTATCGGTTCGATCATTGACGGACGCGTCCGTTTCGACGACGGGACCGTCTTTTTCTTCTCCTCCTGGCGGTTCTCTGGTTCCTATCCGCATTGCCATTTTCGTTGCGACGGTCTGGGAGTTTGCCGCGGTGCGGGCAGCCCTTCCCGGCGGCCGCATGGACAAGGCGCAGGGGCGTCCGCAGTATTGCGCGTCGGCGGGCGGAGGGGAATACTGGGTGATTCAGACTGGGGTGGGCCCGCAGAACGCGCAGGCCGCCGCGCAGGAGGTGTTTTCGCGGCAAACGTTTGCATTGGCGGTGTCGAGCGGATTTGCCTGTGCGCTGATGCCGGCGGCCATTGGCGATATTCTGATTGGAACGAAGGCGGCGGCGATTGATCCCGGCGGGCCGCTCGATTATTTTGAGATGGAAGGGGACGAACGGCAACGGTGGTGCGCCCTGTTGAACGAGAACAGAGCCCTTGCCCGCGCGGCATTCGGCCCGTTCATTTCCTCGGATCGCATTGTCTGCCGCGCGACGGAGAAAGTGGCGTTGGCAGAGCGTACGCGCGCGACGGGGTTGGACATGGAGAGCGCGGCATTGGCGATCGAGGCCAAGGCAGCGCAGGTGCCGTTCCTCATCGTGCGGTCCGTGTCGGATTTGGTGGCGGAAGAACTGCCCCTTGACTTCAATTTGTTTCTCAGGCCCACTGGCTGGCTGAAGGGCGTCGGTGCGGTGCTCGCGCATCCGTCGAGCCTGCTGGGGGTCAATCGACTGCGACGGCAAAGCGCCATCGCGTCAGCGGCGCTGACGCGACAGCTGCGGACTTTGCTCACGGCTCGGTTCGGAGCCATGTCGGATTCACCTGTGACCGTGACACCATGACGATTCTCGTAGCGATAGGACAGGTGGCGTTGAAGTATGTTTCGAAGCTGGCCCGGTTGCGGCAAGCGCGTGCCATGCATAGACCGGCTGTAGGTAGAGTCGACTTGGGGTTAGGCCTGATTCGCCCATGATTGTGACACGATGACGATGCTTGCAGCGTTAGGACGGGTGGTCTTGAAGAATGTCCGGGAAATGGGCCGGATGCTTATTTTCCTTGTGTCGTCATTAGGATGGCTGGTGCGGCCGCCGTTTCGATTTATTCAGTTCGTCAAGCAACTGCATTTCATCGGGTATAAATCTACGTTTGTCGTCGTGCTGACGGCCGGATTTACCGGCATGGTGCTCGCGCTTCAGGGCTATTACAGCTTGCGGAAGTTCGGTTCCGAGGGATTGCTCGGATCGGCCGTGGCCCTGAGCATGATCCGTGAATTAGGTCCGGTGCTGGCAGCGCTGATGGTGACGGCGCGGGCCGGTTCAGCCATGACCGCTGAGATCGGCATCATGCGCATCACAGAACAGATCGATGCGCTCGATACGATGGCGATCAATCCGCTCCAATATTTGATTGCGCCCAAAGTGGTGGGAGGCTTGATCGGCGTGCCGTTGTTGGTGGCGCTCTTTGATGTAGTCGGGATTTATGGCGGGTATCTGGTCGGTGTGGATTTGCTGGGCGTCAATGCCGGTTCCTACTGGACGTCGATCGAGTCTGCGGTCGAATGGAAAGATATCTACGGCGGCATTCTCAAATCGATCAGCTTCGGATTGATCATCAGCTGGATCTGCTGCTACAAGGGGTTCTACACGCGCATGAGCGCCGAGGGGCTGGGCTCGGCGACGACGGAAGCGGTGGTCTTGTCTTCGGTGGTCATTTTGGTGTGGGATTATTTCCTAACATCGATTCTGCTCTAAGTATGATCAAGCTTGTCGGGGTGAAAAAGACGCTGGGGACGCAGCCTGTATTACGGGGGGTCGATCTCACGATCCCTACTGGAAAACTGACGACGATTATCGGGCGCAGCGGCGAAGGCAAGAGTGTGCTGTTGAAGCATATGATCGGGCTATTCCAGCCTGACGAAGGCCAGGTGTGGGTTGGCGATGTCGATATTTCCCGTTTGCGTGGACGGCCGTTGAACGATGTGCGGAAGCGATTTTCGATGTTGTTTCAGGGAGCGGCGCTGTTCGACTCGATGTCGGTCTTTGAGAACGTGGCCTTCCCGTTAAAAGAAAAGTTGAGGATGAAGGGGCCCGATGTGGCGGCGAGAGTGAACGAGATGCTCGAGCGAGTCGGCTTGGCCGGCATGGGGCACAAGTTTCCGGCTGAACTGAGCGGCGGGATGAGAAAACGGGTCGGCTTGGCCCGCGCGTTAGTGATGCGGCCTGAAATCGTCTTGTTCGATGAGCCGACGACAGGACTGGATCCGTTGATGGCGAAAGCTATCCATGAATTGATTACGACGATGCAGCGCACCTTCGGATTTACAGCGGTCATGGTCAGCCATGAGATCCCGGAGATTTTTTTCTTCTCCGACTACGTCGCGATTTTGAAGCAGGGACGGATTGCGGTGATGGCTCCGCCTGCCGAATTCATCCGCACGACAGATCCAGAGATCCAGGAGTTTATTTCAGTCGGGGGGCCGGTCGTGCTGTCCGGTGCCGCTGCAAGCTCGTAACGGGAGTATGGCGATGGAAAATACCAAGCTCGAATTGGTGGTCGGCGCGTTTGTCTTGGTCGGGATTCTGTGTCTGGGCTATCTCTCCATTAAGCTGGGAAAGCTGGAGGTGATCGGCGGCGATTTGTATGAAGTGACGGCACTGTTCAATACCGCGACTGGCTTGAAGCCTGGAGCGGCCATTGAAATTGCCGGCGTGGAAGTGGGGCGTGTCAGAGGCATCTCGCTCAAAGAAGACCGCGCGCTCGTCACGCTCGCGGTCAATAACGGGGTGAAGCTCTATACAGATACGATTGCGTCGATCAAAACGAGAGGGATTATCGGTGAAAAGTTTCTTGCGCTGTCGCCAGGCGGCGGTGGCGATCCGTTGAAGGCCGGCGATGTCATCCGGGATACCGAGTCCGGCTTGGACCTTGAGGAAGTGGTGAGTCAATTCGTTCATGGTAAAGTGAACTGACGCGTTCGATCTTTCTGGCGCGATTTCGTGGGCAGTTCGAGAGGGAGGAGTCTGCGATGACGACGCACGGTATGAAGATTCTCGATGGCGCAATGCTGCGGCGGGTTGGCCGCCTGGCTTTGATCGGGCTGGTGGGGCTGTGGCTGTCGTCTGGGTTGGTGCCGTCTCAGGCTCTTGCCGGTCCTCCGACGGATTCGATGAAGAGCACGATCGACGAGGTGTTGCGCATCATTCACGATAAGGAATTGAAGCAAACGGCCAAGGCCGACGAGCGGCGGTCGTTGCTGGAGAAAGCGGTGGCCGAGCGGTTCGATTACCAGGAAATGTCGCGCCGGGCGCTTGGGGCTCCCTGGAATCAACTGTCGGATAAAGAGAAGCAGGAGTTCGTGTCCTTGTTTCAGACGCTGTTGACGAATTCGTATGCGGAGAAAGTGGAGTCTTATTCGGGTGAGGGTGTGCAGTATTTGAACGAACGGACTGAAAAAGAGTACGCCGAAGTGCGGACCAAAATTCTCTCGGGGAAAACGGAAATCCCGCTCGACTATCGGCTCATCAATCACGGCGCCGATTGGCGGGTGTACGACGTGGTGGTCGATGGGGTGAGTTTGGTCAACAATTATCGCGGGCAGTTTACCAAGATTCTTCGCGCTTCGTCGTATCCCGATCTCGTCGATCAACTCCGGAAGAAATCCGACAAGCTCAAATCTCCGTAAGACCAGTCAGGCCGCCTGTTCATGTCTTTCCTGCATCGACTTGCTGTATTGACCCTGTGTCTGTGGATAGGGCACGACGGGTTATGCTTGTCTTCCGCCTGGGCAGGCACGCAAGTCATCCCTGTCCCTTCGGTGTCGACGACGCGCAACGACGGGAACGATCTCGGGCTGATCATGCCGATTCTGATCACCGATCCCGATGGAGAGCTGAAGTATTTGATGGCTCCCATGCTGATTCGGAATTCGATCGTCGGCACCCGGGGAGTATTCAATTTCTTTCAGTACGAGCCGGGCGGGCGGCAAATTCAGTTTATCGCGTCGCTTACGGAAAAAATCGAACGCAAGCTCGTCTTTTCTTATGTGGATCCCGCCTTCAGTAACGGGCGGTATTTTCTGCAGTTCGGCGGATCGTTTTTCAAGAATGCCACGTCCCGGTTTTTCGGCCTTGGGCAGGATTCCGTGGAAGGCAATGAGACGAATTATACCGACCGGGAAATACGGGCTAATTGGCGGTTCGGTGTCTATATGAATGAGGTGACCCAAATCGCGTTGGCGCAGCGTGTTCGCGATGTGCAGCTCCAGCGCGGGGCGACCAATCTTCCGTATACGGCCGAGCGATTTGGAGGGGTGGACGGTGTGAGTGGGGAGTCGATCATCGTCGGGCATCGCGCGAGCTTTTATTACGATACGCGCAATAACTTGGTGACGCCGACGGACGGGATGGCCATCACGGCCTACGCGGAGTTGAATCAGAATGTGAGAAACGGAGAGCATCCGATCTATTCGCGCTATGAACTCGACATCAAGAAGCTGTTTCCCAGCGAATCTAAGCGAGCCATTCTTGTGGTGCGGGCGAATTTACAAGCGACGATCGGCACGCAGGTTCCGTTTTTTGAGCAAAGCTCGCTGGGTGGGCAGAACAATCTCCGCGGGTTCGGTGTCGACCGGTACATCGATAAACATTTGATCGCCATCAGTATTGAGGAGCGGATTCATATCGCCCGCACGAGGCTGGCCGGAGTCATGGCCGATTTTGAATTGGCGCCGTTTCTGGATACCGGGCAAGTTTTTGGGAATTTCAAAGATGTCAGCGCCAAAGATTACCGGATGACGCCAGGGATCGGCATCCGCGGCATTGTGCGGCCGAATGTCGTGGGGCGTCTCGATTATGGATTCAGCCGTGAAGGCGGCGCCATTTTCGCCGGGCTTGATTTTCCTTATTAGGGAGCGAGGCAGAAGATGTTCTGGGGGCGGGTTGTTCTTGTCATTCTGTTCGTGAGCCTTGCGCTAGCCGGTGGAGTGAACCCTCAGTTTGTATGGGCTGATGGATTTGGTCCGTTCCCAGTCAGAAATTTCCAGCCGCTTCACCAATTAGTGCTCGGAATGGCTGGCGATCGGGCGACGGTCTTGAAGCCGGGCGCGCTCGACTTGCGGGTTGAACTGGCCAATACCGCCAACGTCTTTTCCGATACGACTCCGCAGGCGTCGGTCTCGATGAAGTTTGAAAGTGTTCGGTCGGGATTGTTTCTCCGATACGGTGTGACTGAGCGGCTGGAAATGGCGGTGGAAATTCCGGTGCTGTACCGGTATCAGGGGATCATGAATGGAATGATCTCGGCTGTTGAGCGGGGGACGACCGGGCTAGCGCCGGATCGCAGAGCATTGGAAGACACCAACTATGCGTATAGCGTGGTCTCGCGTGGGCGAACCGCGATCAACACGCGGAATGGCGCTGTCGGCCTGGGCGATGCCTCTATTCTGGGAAAGTACCAGGTGCTGACCGAAACGAATATGTTGCCGTCGATTTCGTTTCGTGCCGCGATCAAGCTCCCGACGGGAGACGAGTCGCATCTCTTGGGGAGCGGCAGCCCCGATTACGGGGTTGGTGTGGCCATGGAGAAACATCTTGCCAAGAATTGGATGGCCTATGTGAATTTCAACGGAGTCATTCCGACCGGCCGTATTGCAGGGTTCGAGTTGCAGCCGGTCGTTTCTGCGTTGGTTGCAGTGGAATATCTCTGGTCGGAGAATTTCTCTATCGTGGGGCATTTCGACTATTACTCGTCGCCGCTACATGGAACTGGTTCGCATGTGTTCGATGTGGGAGTCACAGAAGGAGTGCTTGGGTTTAATTACCGCCTGCGCCCGCAGTTGCTTTGGCAGGTGTATGCCGTTGAAAATCTAGACTTCATTGTCGGGAGTGCCGCCGATTTTACGCTCTCTACAGTGATGACGTTTCAATTTGAGTCATGAAGCGCGGCGATTCGATCGATGGCGCGCCTAACTGCTTGACAGCAAAGGGCTCTTATGTGAAACTGACAGATAATTTTATTGCAATCCACGGTGATGCGGGTGCATCGACCTTCTGTCTCGTCGTTCGTGAAAATCAATCAGAATAGCTGAGATACGATTTTAAGGGAGACCATCCTATGTCGATCCTCAAGACCATTCAAAGCCCAGCAGATCTCAAGCGGGTGCCGGTGAGCCAATTGCCCTCGCTATGCGAAGAAATTCGCGAACAGATTATCAGCACGGTATCGAGTGTTGGCGGACATCTCGCATCGAATCTCGGCGTCGTGGAACTCACTGTGGCGCTGCATTATCTCTTGAAGACGCCTACCGACAAAATCGTCTGGGATACCAGCAATCAGGCCTATGCGCATAAATTGCTGACCGGCCGCCGCGAGCAGTTTCATACATTGCGTCAGTACGGCGGGTTGAGCGGTTTTTGTAAAAGGGAAGAGAGTGCCTATGACGCCTTCAATGCCGGTCATGCCGGCACCGGCGTGTCGGCGGCGTTCGGGCTTGTTGAAGCGCGCGAGCAACTGAAGCAGAAAAATAAAGTCGTCTGTGTCGTCGGAGACGGCGCGATGACAGCGGGCATGACGCTCGAAGGGTTGCATCATGCCGGTGGGTTAAACAAGGATTTCTTGGTGATCTTGAACGACAATCAAATGTCGATTTCGAAGAACGTCGGTGCAATTTCTTCCTATTTGAGCCGGACGATTACCGGTGAGTTCTATGGGAAAATGCGGGAAGAAACCGGGCAGCTTCTGCGAAAGATTCCTCACATCGGAGAGGATATGCAGAAGCTGGCGCGTCGGGCTGAGGAGTTGGCGAAGGGGGCGATTCTTCCTGGATTGCTGTTTGAAGAGCTGGGGTTTCAGTATTCCGGTCCGATCGACGGCCATAATTTCGAGCATTTGCTTCCGACCCTGGAGAATGTGCTGAAGATGAAGGGGCCGGTGTTGCTGCATGTGATCACGAAGAAGGGGCTTGGGTATGAGCCGGCTATCAATAATCCGGTCTGGTTCCATGCCTGTCCGCCGTTCGTGCGCGAGACCGGTGTGCCGGCCAAGAAAGCCGCCCGTCCTTCCTATACGCAAATCGCCATGGACTCGTTGGTGAAGCTGGCCCGCGAAGACAAACGGATCGTTGCCATTACGGCGGCGATGTGTGAAGGAACCGGTCTTACCGGATTCGAAAAGGAATTCCCCGATCGCATATACGATGTCGGAATTGCCGAGCAGCATGCCGTGACGTTCGCGGCGGGGCTTGCGACGCAGGGCATCAAGCCGGTGGTGGCGATGTACTCGACCTTCCTGCAGCGGGCCTACGATCAGGTGGTCCACGATGTGGCCACCCAGAATCTCCCCGTGGTGTTTTGCATCGATCGCGGCGGGCTGGTTGCTGAGGATGGCACGACGCATCACGGGGCGTTCGATTACGCCTATCTGCGCCATGCGCCGAATATGGTGGTGATGGCGCCGAAGGATGAAAATGAATTGCAGCATATGATGAAGACTTGCATTCAGCATGACGGGCCGGTCTCCATCCGGTATCCGCGCGGAGTGAGCCTCGGTGTCCAGATGGATGCCTCGCCGGCGGCGCTTCCGGTCGGAAAAGGCGAGCTGATGAAGGACGGTTCCGATGTCGCGATTGTTGCCATTGGGGTCTCCGTCTGGCAAGCCATGCAAGCCGCGGAACGGCTGAGTAAAGAGGGCATTTCAACCGCCGTGGTGAACGCGCGGTTTGTGAAGCCAATCGATCAGGAATTGATTGCCGATGTAGCGAAACGTGTGCGGTACGTGGTGACGGTGGAAGAAGGATGCAAGATGGGCGGATTCGGTTCCGCCGTCTTGGAGGTGTTGTCCGATGCCCGCATCACCGATGTGACGACCAAGGTGCTCGGCCTCCCGGATTGGTATATTGAGCAGGGGCCGCAGGATCTTCTGCGGGAGCGCTACGGGCTTACGGCCGAAGGTATTTATCAGAGCGTCAAGGAGCTGGTCGGGAAGGCTCCGGTTTCAAAGCAGGATCGATTTGCCGTCGGCGCCTCCATCGATCATCTTCCGCATGGGGACGAGCAGGGGAGCTAAGCGACCTAGGCCATGCATAT
Source organism: Nitrospira sp. (assembly GCA_022226955.1). NCBI lineage: Bacteria > Pseudomonadati > Nitrospirota > Nitrospiria > Nitrospirales > Nitrospiraceae > Nitrospira > Nitrospira sp. Next base: position 1,727,152 of record CP092079.1, on the reverse strand, counting down.
CGCCAGACGAAAAACCAAGCAGATCAAAGTCGGCGCTCTTAAGATCGGCGGGGACGCACCTGTTTCCGTGCAGTCGATGTGTTCCACCGATACTCGCGATGTTGCCGCGACGGTCGAGCAAATTCGTCAGCTGGAGACGGCTGGTTGTGAAGTGATTCGCGTCGCAGTGCCGGACGATGAGGCTGCTGCGGCTCTGCCAAAAATCAAAGCTGCGATGACCGTTCCGTTGATCGCCGACATTCACTTCGATCACCGGCTTGCGCTCAAGGCGGCGGAAGTCGTGGATTGCGTACGCATCAATCCGGGCAACATCGGCGCATGGTGGAAGGTTGAGGAAGTCATCAAGGCGGTAAATGACCGCGGAATCCCTTTGCGGGTCGGAGTCAACGGCGGGTCGCTAGAGCGCCATCTGCTGGACAAGTATGGATGGCCGTCTCCTGAAGCGCTGGCGGAGTCCGCGCTGAATGCCGTGCGCGCATTGGAGGATGTCGGCTTCACCAATATGAAAGTCTCGCTTAAGGCGTCCGATGTGCATCATGCGATCGATGCCTATTGGCTATTCGCCCATCAGTCTGATTATCCGCTTCATATCGGCATCACTGAAGCCGGGACGGCGATGACCGGTGCCGTGAAGTCGGCCATGGGGCTTGGCTATTTACTCTCGCAGGGGATCGGCGATACGTTGCGCGTATCTCTCGCGGCAGACCCTGTCGAGGAAGTAAAGGTTGGGTTTGAGATTTTGAAATCGTTGGAGCTGCGCCATCGTGGGATCAACGTGATCGCTTGCCCGACCTGTGGACGTGTCGAAATCGATGTAGTGAAGATGGCTAACGAGCTCGAAAAGAAACTCGGGCATATCAAGACGCCACTCAATGTTTCGGTGCTCGGATGCGTCGTGAATGGAATCGGCGAAGGCAAGGAAGCGGATATTGGGGTGGCCGGAGGCGAGGGCAAAGGAATTTTGTTTAAGAAGGGCAAGCTCGTTCGCAAGGTTCCTATCGGAGAACTGATGGATACTCTGATCGAAGAAGTAGAGATTTTGGCAAAAGAAAAAGAAGCCGAGGCGAGCGGAGAGACTGTCGCTTCCTCCTCTGACGAGGGATGGGAGTCGATGGGTCCGGATCCTTCGCAATCGACGACGCTGGGCAAAGAAATTCCTGTTCTGCCTAATCTGTAGACGATATTCAGACCTTCCGACGCCGATCTCTTTTAAAACGGTTGTTGAGATACTGGACGAAGGGCCGCTATAATGCGCACCTTCGTGAGGCGCCGTACCCAAGTGGTAAGGGAGCAGTCTGCAAAACTGCGATGCAGCGGTTCGAACCCGCTCGGCGCCTCCAATTTCCAGCCTACTATTTCCTCGTAAGGTGCGTCGTTGAATAACTGGTGGCTTCCGGTCGAGCCTGTCGTGCGAGGCCCGCATCAAACACTCTGCTTGTGTCCAAATTGACTGAGTCTGAAGCAGGTGTTAAAATTTATCGGATTTTCTGGTGCCTCTATATCCGGCTGTCGTCACAGCCGTCCACTTATATAACTTGATCGGAAGGAGTGGGAAATGGCCGTTCCGGTTTCCCAAATGTATACGGTTGCGTCGTATGTGCTTGCCCGGAAGTTCCGTGGGGTGAAGCGTTATCCGCTGGTATTGATGTTGGAACCTCTATTCCGCTGCAATCTCGCGTGCGCCGGTTGCGGGAAGATTCAATATCCCGATCACATTCTCGACAAGCGATTGACTCCCGAGCAGTGCTGGGCCGCAGCCGAAGAGTGTGGCGCGCCTATTGTAGCGATCCCCGGCGGTGAGCCCCTAATCCATCCTGAAATTGGGCGAATCGTCGAGGGCTTGGTCGCGCAGAAGCGGTATTTGTATGTGTGCACCAATGCGATTTTGCTGGAACGCAAGCTCAAGGAGTTTACGCCCTCCAAATATCTGACCTTTAGCGTGCATATGGACGGGTTGAAAAATGAGCACGATTTGGCTGTCTGCCGCGACGGAGTTTATGAGATTGCTGTCAAGGCGATCAAGGAAGCGTTGAAGCGCGGGCATCGTGTCACGACGAATACGACCTTGTTTGACGATGCCAATCCCGACCGCGTCAGAAAGTTTTTCGATGAGATGATGGCGCTGGGAGTCGAGGGCATGATGATCTCTCCGGGCTACAGTTATCAGAAAGCGCCGGATCAGCAGCATTTCCTAAAGAAAGCCCGAACGCGCGAACTGTTTTCGCGGATTCTTAGCCGTCCCAAGCGGGGTTGGAAGTTCAATCAGTCGCCGTTGTTCCTGGATTTTCTGATGGGGAAAAAAGAATATGAATGCACGCCGTGGGGTAACCCGACCTACAATGTATTTGGTTGGCAGAAGCCCTGCTATCTTTTGCAGGAAGGGTACGCCAAGACGTTCCAGGAATTAATGGATACCACGGAATGGCAGGACTATGGCACGAGCAAAAATGAGAAGTGCGTGGAGTGCATGGTTCATTGCGGGTACGAAGCTTCCGCAGTGAGCGACACCTTCGGCACTATTTCTGGATTTGCGCGAACCGCCAAGCTCACGCTGTTGCCAACTTCGCGGTAGATGAGAGGCCTGGGTTATCATGACTGACGCAGCTGAGCATGGGGCAGGTGGCGGCGGATCGCTCGAAGGGCGGGTGTTTCGCCCTGTCTCGGCTGCTGAAACGATTGAGGCGATTGACCTGGCGTTCGACTATCGGGGTGATGTCACCCTCGAGCTTCGTGCCGGTGAGTCTTTGAGCGGCTACATTTACAATAGGCATATGACCGGCGCAAATCCCGCCATCGAGATCTTTCCTGCCGATAATCCTGTGCCTAGGAAAATTCCCTATGCCGATATTGCCGCGATCGCTTTTACCGGCGAAGACACCGCGAATGGCAACTCATGGGAAGCCTGGACATCGAAAAAAGAGTCGGAGCGGCGCGCTGAAGCCGATCGCGTCGAGGCTGACGCGCGGGCGCGCGGCCTGCTCTAGCCGCTTCAAAAATCTTCGCGCCGTTTTGCCTTGCATGCCCTCCACATCATTCCTTTAGTGCACTCCATTATCATCGTCAACCGATCTTCTCTGTATTGAAAAACTCGTAGTCCTACGGGGCCTTCCTTGCTGCTCTGCAATTGACAAAGAATAGGGGCTATGTTAGAAGAATCGGCCTTAAAAATGACTGGTGCGTCAGATGAGAATCGTCGGCTTGCCGAGCGTCATTTGATGGGTAAGAATGAGAGATCGGCACGGACGAGTGGAGTGGAAATCAAGAAGAGCGTCTGGCTTTCGGTGGATAATTATTGTCGCCATAGCCTGTATCTTCACCTCCGTTGAACGTCCCGGTATTTTGTACGCTACCCATGAGGCAGACCATCGGTATACGGTCGAAGGGTTTGTGTGTAAGGCCGATGGGACGCCGAGCATCAATACAGAAGTCTTAGTTAAGGATACGAGAATTTCATATGGGCAGACCGTCACAACGGATGACGGCGGGTACTACAAGGCAGCATTTCACCTGCATAATGACAACCTAGGTGATCCGCTTCTGGTTGAGACGAGAGGCGAGCAGCAGCATCATAAGATTCAGTTCGATCCGAAGGATCTTGAGAGTGAGCGAAAGATTCAGGTCAATTTCGGATCCGGCTGTGTCGTGGACCGATCGGCGCCTCCGACGTGGCTGTGGGTGGTTTTAGCGTCCATCGGTGGACTGGTTGCTTTGTTGATTGGTGTGAAGGTCTCTCGGTCTCAGCGCAAGCGGGATGGAAAGCAAGAGAAGGGGCAGGGGCGACGGAAAAAATAATCGGCCGATCTGTGGGCGCGGCAATGTGCTCGTTGAAGGGGAAGGCCTAAAATCTTGGGGAATGTATAGCTGTGGTTTTTGGGGTGAATGCAGAGAAGCGCTTTTGTAGGGGGTAGTCCCCTGCGGAGGCGTTTTTTTCTGCCTTGATGGCGCATGTGGTTGTGCTGAGAAGTGTTGTGGGTCGCAGAAAAGGAGTGGAGGAAATTATATGAAAATGTCGTGGCATTTGATGATGGTGCTGGGTTTGGGTTTAGTGGTGGCTGGTTGCGGAGGTGGTGAAGGCGGCGGTGAAGGTCCGGTGGTTCCGCCTCCTCCTGCTCCTGCTGAGTATGCTGATAAGCACATGCCTGCGGGCTGGTGGGCGGATGCTGCCAAGCTTGAAGAAGGTCGGAAGCTTTTCATCGGCGAGACAAATCCTGATGTAAATTGTGCCAGCTGTCACGGTAAGGATGGCAAGCCGGTCAAGGCGGGTGCGCGCGATTTTCGCGTCGGCGATCGGATGAAGTTGTATTCTGATGCCGTGTGGTTCTGGCGCATTTCCGAAGGTGTGCCGAACACCAAGATGAAGGCCTGGAAGAGCAAGTTGTCCGATGAAGATCGATGGAAGCTCGTGTTGTTCGAAAGCAGCTTCGGGCTGGCCGGCAAGGGTTGGGATGAAGGTAAGAAGGCCTGGGTTGATGCGGCTTCTGTTGCGGCTGCACCTGCAGCGGCCTCTGCCCCTGCGGCGGCCCCGGAAGCCGGCAAGTAGACGGCAGATTAATCTCGTAAGGAGGAGCGGCGAGTCATCATGAAAACATGGCAGCGCGGTCTCATGGCTCTCTTTGCGCTTCTGGCGCTGTTCGGCGGGGCGGCCTATGCGCAGGCACCAGGCACGCCGCCCGTTGAGTTTCCGTATACTGGGAACCGGACAGCGGTCTGGATCGTCGCTCAGCTCCATATCCTGTTCGCAGGGTTTATCCTTGGGGCTCCAATTTTCGTGGTCATTTCGGAGTGGCTGGGGTATCGCAAGCAGGATCCCCGCTATGACCGGTTGGCGAAGGAAGTTACGAAAGTTACGGTCATTCTCTACAGCATGACCGCATTGACCGGCGGACTTTTCATTTTCGTGCTGCTGGCGACCTATCCGCAGTTCACGACCTGGTTGATCAACCACTTCTTCATTGTCTTTGCCGTCATTTATCCGCTGCTGTTCATCGGAGAGACCTTCGTGCTCTACATGTATTTTTATACATGGGATGCATGGAAGGGGAATAAGAAGGCGCGTCACATCGCGCTCGGGGTGCTCTTGAACCTCATCGGATCGATTACGCTCTTTGTAATCGATGGCCCCACCTCCTTCATGAATACGCCGGTGAAGGCCGAGGGCGTGTCTCCCGTTGAGTTCCTAGCGACCGCCACGATCTGGGACAAGATGTTCAATTACAGCTGGATGCCGCTCAATATGCACCGGCTCGTTGGGAACGTGACGTTCGGCGGGTTCGTGGCTGGATTGATTGCCGCCTATATGTACATGGGGTCGACGAAGGACGAAGAGCGGGCCTATTACGATTGGATGGGGTTTATCGGCAATATGATCGGTGTGGGAGCGCTGTTGTTCCTGCCGTTCATGGGGTATTTGCTGGCGTATGAATTGTGCGATTACGATGCCTCTATCTGCCCGTACATGATGGCGGATCAGTTGTCGATGTTCTTCGAGATGCAGGGGGCTATGATCGGGCTCATCTTCTTAGCTAGTAACTATTACATTTGGCTAAGTATGAAGCGCATCGAAGGGGTTGAGAAGGTTCGCATGACCATCATCGCCCCGATTGTGATGATCGCGCTTCCCTTGGTGATGACGAAGGTGCTGACGGATTATCCGGCGCCCGATCCCATGTCGCTGCTGTTCCTCTTGCCGATGTTGCTGGCGCCGGCCGTTCTCGGCCGGTTTATTCCAATCACGGTTTCCTCGCGGACGGTTATCAAAATCGGTTTCTTGATGGTCGTGGTGGGCAATGCGATTTGGCTCACGCCGCACGGCTTTGTGCCGACGGGCGCCAAGTTGGTGGCTGAGTTGGAATTGCCGTCCGATTGGAATTTTCTGGCGTTGATGCCGGCGAAGAATTCGGCGGCCTTCACGCTCGTTTTTGTCACCGTGGTCAACTACATTATTTATAATCGCGCCGTGACCCAGGGGACCATTGTCTGGGGCAAGATCGATTATGCGTCGCAGTTCGTCTTGATTTTCTTAGCCTTTAGTGCGATCTGGACGATGGGTTTGATGGGTGCGGTTCGTTCGCTCCTGCGGAAGTACTTTCACACGTATAACTTGCTGCCAGACTTCACGGCGGAATCCTTTACGCCGACTCTGGCCTATTCGGCTTGGTATATCACGGGTATTACCGTGGTGTTCTATGCCGTGGTTAGCTTCGCGATTATCGTGACGCTGCGCGCCTCGCATCCCAAAGAGCATGCGTCTGAGGGTAGTCCGGTTCCGGCTGGAGCGAAGTAGTGGTCGAATTTATCCTGGTGCCTTCATAGGGATTTAGAACGAGGAGCATTATGGGCAAGGCAATCGTTAAGATTATCGTCGGACTCGTGATCGGCGTCGGCCTGTATATGGCTACGATGGCGCTCGATTTTCCACCTGTCTTCCGATGGCTTTTCTTTGGGTATGCCGTGCTGGGCACCGTCGTCTTCTTGATTCTCGATGCGCCGACCATGAAGGTGATGAGCGGCGGGAAGGCGCTGGTCTCGCTTCTGGTTTTCTATGCCATTCTTTGCACGGTGTTCATTTCAGGCGCGTCGCTCTGGCCGCAATACGATCCGGAGGATGAGAAGGGTAAAATCGTCAAGATTTTGAAAGGCAAGCCCAATATTCTCGACCCTTGGAAGGCCGATGAAGTGATTGCACGCACCAAGGAGTTGGATCTTAAGGCCAAGGAATTGACCGAGCGGATCAAGGCTTTGGGGACTGTGCAGGGTGCCGCAGGTCAAGATGCCGGTGCGGCAGCGGCTCCAGTTGCTGCCGGTGCATCGAGTGGCGATGTGCTCAAGATTGGAGAGGAGCAGTGGCAGCTCCAGGAGTGCTACAACTGTCACAAGTTGAATGGCGAGGGCGGGAAGAAGCGCGGTCCGGAGCTGGACAATATCGGAACGCTCTTGTCGCAGGAGGAAATCGCGAGAAAGATTCTCGATCCCAAGTCGTACAAGGCAGAGGGATTCGATGCGGAGTACGACAAGGGCAAGATGCCGGATAAATATAAAGATCTGATGGAGCTCAAGGATGTGCAGGCCTTGGCCGCCTGGCTCGCGACGTTTAAGAATGCGTCAGTCAATACACCGAAACCCATCAAGATGAAGTAATGATGCAGCCGAAACTTAAATCAAGAGTCCGCGCGACGGATCGCGAAATCGGGGAAGTCTCGAAGGTCATTGTCGATCCTCTCTCGCATGAAATCAGCCATATCGTCGTGTCGATGAATGGCAGCGGAGAGCGCCAGGTCGCCATGACGTTCGTCCAGTCTGTTGCCGATGATCTTGTCGAGTTGCGCGCGGCGGCCGGCGACATTCTCGAATTGCCGCCATTCAAGCGTGACGACTATGTGACGACGCACGAAGTCGAGATTGCGCATCTGGAAGATCGCATTCACGTCACGCCCGGTGAAGTGCTGGTTCCATTCCCCGAGCTCGAGAAGAGTGTCAAGCGCCGTACATTCTTCATGAATTTTACGCATGTGATCGGATTCCTGATCGGCCTCCCGATCGCGTATCCAGTTTTGCGCTATCTCATGAAGCCCATGTACTCTCCGTTCGACAACGGCTGGCTCAAGATCGGCAATGTCAGCAAGATCAAGCAGGACGATATTGGCTTCCAGTTTAAGTACAAGCGCAAAGTCAAAGAAGCGTACATGCCGGAATCGGAAATCGAGAAAAATGTCTGGGTGCTGAAAGTCACGCCGACTGTCATGGAGAAGGTCTATCAAGGCAAGGACATGGAGTTTAAGGACGCCGCAGGCAAGACCGTCTGGACGAACAAAAAGGATTTTCCGTACGTGGCCTTTTCTGGGAAATGCCCGCACCTTGGCTGCGGCTACAAATGGCGCCAGCATAAAGTCCTGGGGCAAGTGTTTCTCTGTCCCTGTCATTTGAGCATCTACGACGCGGCGGGGAAAGTGCTTGATGGGCCGGCGCCTCGCGCGCTCGATGCGCTTCCCATTAAGGTGTCTGCGACGGGCGAGGTTGAAATTATCGATATGGAATTCAAGGCCGGTACTAAAACTCAAATCCGGATCATCTGATCATTATGCAACAGACACCGTCTTCTTCCACTGAGCTTACCGCACTCGAAAAGGTCCTTGCCTTTGTCGATGAGCGAGTCGGCCTTAAGACGCTTCAAGCGAAGATGCTCAATGAGCCGGTTCCAGGAGGCTCGCGTTGGGCGTATGTCTTCGGCTCCATCTTGCTATTCATCTTCATTATGCAGGCCGTCACCGGTATTTTGTTGATGTTCTATTACGTGCCGACCGCCGATCATGCGTTTGCCAGCACGCAATACATCATTCATGAAGTCGACTACGGGTGGTTCCTTCTCAGCTATCACTTCTGGGGTTCTACCGCGATGGTCGTGTGCGTGTTCGCGCACATGTCGCAGGTCTTTCTCTGGGGCGCCTACAAAAGTCCACGTGAATTGATTTGGCTGGTCGGCCTGGCCCTATTCGGGATCGTCATGGGATTCGGGTTTACCGGCTATTTGCTCCCGTGGGATCAGCGAGCCTATTGGGCAACCACGGTTGGTGTCGAGATCATGGACAAGACGCCTCTGGTCGGAGACTTCATGGCGCGGTTCCTCAAGGGAGGGGCCATTCCAGGACAGATGACTCTGAGCCGATTCTTTGTGATCCACGTCATGGTTCTGCCGGCCGCATTGATGGGTTTGGCGGGCTTGCACATTTTCCTGTTCAGAGCTGCCGGTCCAGCCGGTCCGTTCCGCGGCACACCTGAAGAGATCAAGGCGAAGACCGATTACTTTTTCCCGCGTCAGATCTGGAAGGATATCGTCGGGATGATCGCCGTGTTTTTCACGATCTGCGCGCTGGCCTTCTGGGAGCCTGTAGTCTTGCTTGAAGAAGCCACGCCCGATCCAGGCGATTATCACCCTGAACCGGAGTGGTACTTCCTCTTCCTGTTTCAATTGCTGCGGCTCAAGATGTTCGGCGGGGAGTTCGGACAGTTTCTCGGCGCGATTGCTTTGCCTGGCGCATTCATGGCCCTCATGGCGGCGCTCCCGTTTATCGATAAAGATCCTGAGCGCAATATTTTCAAACGTCCCATCGCATTGATCGGTTGGATCGTCGTGATGGCGATGATCCTGCTGTTTACCGTGGCTGCCATTATCAACCGGGAATTTTTGGACTAGTTGAGCGAGGCGACGTGAACCGCGTTCCAGGTGAAACTATGACCGAGCGAGAAATGCCGTCCCCCGTCAAGCTTGGATTGAACGCACTTTGGTCCATTTGTTGGACCGGGTTCCCAATCAAGGTTGGCATTTGCCTTCTGTTCCTGGCGCTAGGCCTTATTCATTTTGAGACCCGTATCGGCCTGGCGTTTCTCATGTATCTTGCTAGTCCGGTGACCGTGTTTGCCATGCCGATTCTCGCCATGGTCGCGGAGCCGCATCTCGGTGAAGGGGCCGGGATCGCGCTGTTGTTTTTGATCTGCATTCCCATCGATATTTGGGCGACCGGGGTTGTAACGAGAACATTGTTTCTCGAAAAGCTTCGGCTCGAACCGCCGGATGGCTTGGGATTGTCGGTCTGGATGAAAACCGCGATCGCGGGCGCTATTTTCATGCCGATTTTGTGGATGGTGGTGAGCTTCGCCACGCAAACGTCCATCGACTTCTCGCATAGTCTGTTCGAGATGGAGATGCTCAAACACGTTCCGGTTGCGGAAAAGATCGGGATCGAACTGACGATATGGGGAAGCATTTCCAGTGGCGTGCTGATTGCGATGATGCTGCTGGGCGTGTCCCTGGTTGGACGTGTGATTCGACGTGCAACTCAAGGCGCCGCGCCTGCCTCTGGGACGTATCAAGCGCTGGTGACGCGATGGGATTTGATGCGCGTGCCGGCCGACCAAGGATTGATGTTGACGGCCACCACGCTCGTAGGAGCGGTCCTTTCTATGTTGTTTTGGTCCGGTCTTCCGGTCAGCACGCCGCATCCGCATGAATGCTGCAAGCCGCCTGAAGCCAAAGCCGCTCCGCTCTACAAGCCTGTGGATACACTGAATAAAGCTGAAAAGCAGGTGGCTCAGCTCACCGCGCAGGTAGAGGCGATAGAAAAGCAGAAGGCTGAAGAAGAAGCGGAAAAAGAAAAAGACAAGGGGAAGGCCGGCAAGGCGAAGCCTGCCGATGTCAAGGCACCGGCGAAGGCTCCAGCAACACCCTAAGACTGGGCGACGGAGAGGTGATATCCATGATGGAACGGCCTGGAATGATTCAACGGCTTATTCGGCTGATAGCCGAATCGCCCGCTGCGGTGGCGGCCTTCGTTGCGGCATTGGGAGCGCTTGCCGCTCCGGTGCTCGGAATGGCGGCGGATACCGGCTATACCTCGGCGGTCGCCTATCGGGACGTCCCGGTGGTCGGAAGTCGAAACCTGGTGTGGGTGATTGCGCAGTTGCATCTCTTGCTCGCCGGCTTTGTGCTGGGCGTGCCGATTTTCGCCTGGCTTTGCGAAGTCGTCGCTTGGAAGACCGGTGAAAAGCGGTACGACAAGCTGGCGAAGGAATTCACGAAGCTCTTGAGTTCCGCCTATTCGACGACCGCTCTGTTCGGCGGTATTTTGTTGTTCATCCTCATCGGCGCCTATCCAAAACTGATGGCGTACTTGAGCGATATTTTCTTCCCATCGTTCATGGTGTATTGCGCGCTCTTCCTGCTCGAAACCGCAACCCTCTATATGTACTGGTACGGGTGGGACGCGATGTCCGAGGGCGGGTCGAAAGTGTTCCATCTGTTCCTCGGATTCATGCTCAACTTCTTCGCGTTTTTCATCATGATTATCCCGAACTCCTGGGCCACCTTCCAGGCCAGTCCGGTGGTCATTGCAGAAGGATCCGATCTCGCCCGAGCCTGGGCGGCGACCTGGAACCCGACTTGGTGGCCGGTCAATATTCATCGTCTGATCGCCAACGTGGTGCTAGGCGGGTATATTTGCGGTGCCTACGCCGGCATTCGCTACCTTTCCGCCAGGACTCCCGAAGAGCGGGAGCACTACGACTGGATGGGCTACGTCGGGAACTTCATCGGTGTGTTCGGTCTGCTGCCGCTGCCTTTTGCCGGGTACTGGCTGATGCGCGAGATCTATCAGTACAACCAGCAGATGGGCATCACCCTGATGGGCGGATTCCTGTCCTGGCTGTTTATTCTGCAGGCCATGCTCATCGGCGTGCTCTTTCTTGGTTCGAACTACTATTTCTGGATGGGCATTACCCATCGCATCCCAGGATCGGAGGCGCAGTATAAGCGGCCGATCCTGACGATGTTGGTGATTCTCCTGCTGTGTCTTGGCGTGTGGATGACGCCGCACTCCCTGGTTGCCAGCCTCGAAGAAGCTCAAAAGATGGGCGGCACGCACCATCCGCTGCTGGGTGTCTTCGGCGTCATGTCGGCGAAGATGACGGTGTCGAATCTGATGGTGCTCGTCACCTTCATGAGCTTTCTGATGTATTGGCAAGCCGGGAAGCAGGCTACGGTCGGATGGGCGCGCGTCGCGAAAGCCATCATGAACGCGCTGCTCGTCATTGCCGGCCTTGCCGTGATCGCGCTCGGCGTCTACGGGTACTTTGTGCCGGCGATCATCCGCATCAACTACTTCTCGACCTCGCAGGTCGGCATCGTGCTCTTCGTGTTGGTGACCTTCACGCTATTGACGTCGGCGATTCTCAAGAGCGCCAAGACCACCACGGAAATGGTCTGGGGCCGCATGCCGCCGCGAGCTGGTTACGCGCTCGTCTTGAACGCAGTGATGGTCATTCTGCTGATGACCTTGATGGGGTATGCCAGGTCCTCATCGCGTGTGCATTGGCATGTCTATGGCGTCATGCGCGATTCGTCGCAATACGCCTTCTCTCCCGCGTTAGGCTACGCGGCGGTCCTCATGGCGGCCAACACATTCTTCTTCTGTATGATCGTGGCGTTCATCTTCTGGGTGGCCACCATGGGCGATAAAGGCAAGAATGCGCATGGGAGCAAGGAAAAAGGCGCCGACAGCCATGGAGCGTTGCCGGCCATGGCAGGAGGATCTCAAACATTGGACAAGCAGATCTAACCGGATCGTCTTGCTCAGAGGAGTCCTATGAGTGAAGTCGTCAAATTACAGTTAATCGGCCTGTCGGTCGTCGGATCGGGGATTCTCATCCTGCTCTTTATCCGCTCGCAATTTTTGCGGGTGATCGGGTTTGTGTTCATCGTCCTTGGCCTCTTTTCCCTGGTTGCGCTGGCCGTTCCGCAAATGGCGTCGTTGCCGCCGGCCGAAGAGAGCATTGACATCGCCAGCATCAAGACCCCGGCTGACATGGCGTCGATCGGCCAGAAGGTTTTCTTCAGCAAGGGCCAGTGCGCCTTATGTCATTCCATCGGCCCGAGCGAATCGGCTCGTTGTCCTGACCTCAAGGGCATCGGCGCCAAGCTGAGCCGTGAATTCATCTTTGAAAGCCTGACGCAGCCACAGGCGTATATCTATCTCGATTATCGTCACGAAGGCATTCCGAAGGAATATCCCGCGCGCATGCCGTACATCAATAAGGATCCAATCGGGTTGTCCAAGAACGAAATTCTGTCGATCATCGCGTTTTTGCAGCAGATGAGCGGAGAACCGATTTCGGTCAATCCGTCTGAACTCGAAATGCCTGGGAAGGCGCCGGCTGCGCCGGTCAAGACTGCGGAAGCGGCACCCGTCGCCGTGGCACAGGCACAGTGAGGAGGCTTCGATGGGAATGTTAACAAAACCGGCAATTCTACTGGTTGCCATGTATTTGTTTCTGAAGTTCGTGGTGCCCAATATTCCAGGATCGGCCCCGCTGCCGGCCAGCTTGATTTTTCTTTATCTCATGCTGGTCACGGCCGGCATCGTGATTTTCTATACGATGAGCAGCGAATCCAAGGATGCTTTTTGGGGGCCGATTCAACGGTTCATGACGGGTGAGAATTTGGGCGTGCTGTCGACGGCTCGCTACGCGCTTCTCATTCTGTTTCCGTTGCTCGTTGGGTGGCAGACGTTTGGCAGCACCGCTGTGAGCGACGCGCCGCCGGCCGAGAATCGAACTATTCACCCGGCGCCTCCTGGGGAGTATACGGGCTTGTCTAATCCAGTTTCCAAGACACCGGAAAACATCATGCAGGGAAAGGGCTTCTACGCCGCGTTCTGTTCGCCCTGCCATGGTGGAAATTTCGACGGAAAAGGTCCAGCCGCGCGCGGGTTCAATCCTCCGCCGGCGAATTTTTCAGATCCGACGACCATTGCCATGCTTCAGGAGAGCTATCTGTTTTGGAGGATCAAGAAAGGCGGCGTCGGGCTTCCGATCGAAGGCATGCCGTGGAAGTCCGCCATGCCGCGATGGGAAGTGGAGCTGCCGGACGAGTGGATCTGGAAGATCATCATGGGCGAGTACGATGGCGCCCATCAATCACCGAGAACGTGGGAATAATGCGACGCGACCGTTGGTCGTTGTCCTTCTGTGAATCGAATACGAGGCCCGTATGAAACCGGCGAATCAGGTCAGACAATGGGTGAGCGGAGTCGGAGCGGTCGCAGTGACAGCTCTCATTCTGTCCGGAGCGGCTCCCTGTTTGGCGCAGGAAGGCGCGAGCGTGTCCGTGAGCGCTCCGCTGGTCAAGGGAACGCTTCCCGTTGACGATCCTTCTGCGGCTATCTGGAGTACGGCCAAACCGGCGAAATTCCCGATGTCCCCGCAGGTGCACTGGCCGAATCGCATCTTGGAAACCACCGTCAAGGATCTCTCCGTGCGCGCGCTGCACGATGGCACGCAAGTCGCCGTTTTGCTGGAATACGCCGATCCGACGGAAGACCCGGATGACGCCGCCGCTATCGAGTTCATGGTCGGCGATAAAAAGGCCCACTTCGCGCACGGCCAGCCGATGATGCAGGTCGAGGGCGGTCCCGTCAATATTTGGTATTGGAAAAACAAGGATAAAAAGGGCGTCGATATGAACGCCCAGGGATTCGGCACTCTGAAAATCCAGACGCACCAAGACGTCAAGGCCACCGGGGCGTTCTCGAACGGCACCTGGAAAGTGGTCTTCACCAGACCCTTGGCGACCGAGCATGCCGACGAAGATACGCAACTTATTCCGGGCGGATTCATCAACATCGCCTTCGCAGTCTGGGATGGGCGGAAAGATGGGTCGGGCGATCTGGTCGAGAAGGGCTCGCAGAAGGCTGTGTCTTCCTGGTGGTACTTCCGCGCGGAAGCGCCGCCCGATTACTCCGGGTATTACTATGCGGCCTTTGCGACGGCGCTGGCATTGGGATTCCAGTTTGTCCTGATCAGAAAATTGAAGAAAGGACAGGCAGCATGAAGGCGGCAAGGCTACAAGTCATAGGCGCGGTCGCCGGCCTGATTGGAATCTGGGCCATGACCGCGGGCGGTTGCGCGAACGAGCAGCAGAAAAAAGGCCAGGAGCTGTACGCCCACTACTGCATGCACTGTCATGGAGAGAGCGGCCGGCAGAATGAGGGATTCAACTGGTCCTCCATGCCGGATCCGAAGCCCAAGGATCTTTCGAATAAGTCCGAGATGAGCACCTTCAAGGACGAGGATATTTTCAATACGATCTCCCGCGACATGAAGGACACCAGCCCTGGCGGAGATAAGATCGGCGACGACGACTTTGCCGTTCCGACGATGCCCACGTTCAAGTACACGCTGTCGGAAGATGAAGTCTGGGCGATTGTCGGCTATGTGCGCACCCTGCATGGCATGAAGCTGGAGTATAAAGTCGAAGAGCGCAAGAAAGAACTGGCCGACTCGCTTAAAACCGCGCAGGACAGTTTCGATCAGTCCAAGCAAGTCTACGAAGCGGCCGAGAAGAAAGCCAGCGAGGAAGCCGAGAAAAAGAGCGAAGCGCTCAAGAAAGACGTCGAAGTCGATGAAGAGTCCTATGCCAAAGAGCAGGCCGCGATGGTTGCCGCGAAGAAGGCGTTCGATGCCGCACAGGTCCTGCTGAACAATTTCGGCACGCGGCCAGGCAAAGGACTCAACATCGCCCGACCCGACATGACGATGACGCCCGAGCAAGCCGCGCAGCAGATAGAGTTGGGCAAGCGGCTCTATCAAAATAAGTATGGTTGCAACGGCTGCCACAGTTTGGCCGGAGAGGGCGGCAAGGTCGGCCCAGCATTGGACCGCGCCGGGTTCCGTTTGAATGCGACCTGGGTCTACCGATGGCTTAAGAACCCGCAGTCGATGAAGCCGGAGACCAGGATGCCGGCGTTGGGGCTGAGCGATGTCGATGCCAAGGCCGTCAGCATGTATTTGACCACCTTGCGCGCACCGAAGGCGGATGAGCCGGCGGCGGACAAGCCGGCGAACTGATCGAACGGTCAGACGAGAAATCCGGCGATCGTGCCAGCGAAGATCGCCAGTCCGACCCACACGTGATCCTGAAACATTCGGAATGCCTGCGACGGGGTTATCGCCCCGCGCAGGGTTCTGGCCTGCGCCGCAAAAAATACACTCACAGCGCCCAGCATCAGAAAGTAGGGCCAGCCGATTCCAGTCTGGAGGCCCGCTGCAATTAGCAGCATCAGCATCACGCCCAGTGTCAAACCGACCGCAAGCCAGATGGATGAGCCAAAAAGCAGCGCGGAGGATTTCACGCCGATCCGCCGGTCGTCCTCCATATCTTGAACGGCATAAATCGTGTCGTAGGCAATGGCCCAGACGATCGTGGCGGCAAAGATGGTCCAGGCGGTTTGGTCGAGCGTTCCTCTGGCGGCGGTCCAGGCCATAATCGTTCCCCAACCGAATGCCAGCCCGAGCATCGCCTGGGGAACGTGCAGCACGCGTTTGGAAAATGGATAGAGTGCAGCCAAGGCCAGTGCGATCGGTGAGAGCCACTGTGTCAATGGATTGAGCAGCCACAAAAGGCCGGCCGCTGGAACGAGAAGTATTGCGAGGATAACGACGGCCTGTCGTCTCGTCAGCTCCCCTGAGGCCAACGGACGGGTTTTTGTTCTGGCGACCCGGCGGTCGAACGATTGATCGGCGAGATCGTTCAGCACCACACCGGCGCTGCGCATTAGAAATGAGCCGGCAGCAAAAATTGCGAGCAGGCGCAGCGATGGGTAGCCACGCTCAGTCAGGGCGAGCGTCCAGCAGATTGGCAGCAAGAGAAGTGCGGTGCCGGTTTGATTGTAAAATCGGATGAGTCGCAGCCCGGCTTTCCATGGAACGGGCGCGGGGCCTGGAGAAACTTCTGGCGGACGCTCGGACATGAGCGGGACCTTAGCCCAGGACGAAATAGCTGTCAATTTACCGCCTGAGTTGTGATCGCCTCTGTGTATCTGTATAAAACGATGATGCCACGACGACTTCAGCCTTCTGCCTTCTGCGGTCCAGCCAGGCTTCTCTTTGCGGGCCTACTACTGGTCACCTGGACAGGCTGTGCCTGGACTGCACGGGGCGATGCAGCAAAGAAAGACAGGCCGATTCCCCTCGCGCCTCTGTTGCGTCTTTCCAATTCAGCTGCCATGACGCTTTCGTACAATAATGCCTGCGGGGACCAGGCTGTCGTGCCTCTCGGTGAGCCGATCGCGGCCGCGCTCAAACAGAAACTGGGGCAGGTATTTCAACGAATTACTGTGGATCCCGCTGTCACGTCGGATGGCGTGATAGACGTGGCATCCAATCTAAAACAGATTGAGCTGGAAATTTCACCTCGTACGGCCAAGGCCAAGGTCTATCCCGTGACCGTCAGAATCGGGCTGGAAGCGGCGTATACGACGGAGGATGGAAGCAAGCTGTGGACGAAGAAGATCAAGAGCGTCGAGACCGGTGCCGTGGAGGTGCAGGAGTCGTCGTGCGATGTCACCGGCCTTGATGCGGTGGTGAAGGCCGCTGCGGATGTTGTTGCGCAGGGTCTTGCCCTGCAAGCCAGCGAGTCGAGCAAGATTCGCGACTATGCCGAAGCCACGCGACGAAATAGACCGAATATAGAAGGGGTGGCGGTTGCGTCATCCCCGCTGCCGACAAGTGTGGCTGAGGCTCCGGCAAGAATGTCTGAAAGGCCGGTTGATACGGCGCCCCAAGCGCCGCCGGTGTCCGCTTCGGCGGATCCTCAACCTAGCGGATCTTCCCCGGAGTTGACCTTCCGGGCGATCCTGCGCGATGAAAACCGCGATCACATGATCCAGTCCGATGAGCTCCTCACGGTCGAGCTTGAAGTGAAGAACGAAGGCCTGACTGAAGCGCGAGGCGTGGAGGTTATCGTCGGGGGGACGGGAGCATTGACAGCGCAACTTCCTCCGACGATCGTGATCGGAGATGTGCCGCCTGGAGAAATCAAGCGCGTCACCGTGACCAAGCCGATGACCGGCGCGAAAGAATCGTTGCGCGGAGAATTGTTGTTCGGCCTGCGAGCCTCGTCGCCCTTGGCGCAGGTCCCGCCGGTTAAGAAATTCACCGTCCTCGTCAAGCCTAGTGCGGCGGATGAGCCTCAGCCGGTAGCCGACGTCGATCAGCTTCCGAAAGCAACGGCGGCGCTCAAGCAACCGAAAGCGGTCGTCGTGGCGATCGGCGTGGGCCGGTATCGGGATCCGCTGGTGCCGGTGGTGAAATTTGCGGCGCGGGATGCCGAGATCATGGGCGCCTCCCTGCAATCTCTCGCGGGGCTGCCCGCCGACCGTGTGCGCGTGCTGACCGACGGACATGGGCTCAAGCAGGATTTTGCCGAGACGTTCGAAGAATGGCTGCCGAAGCGTGTCGATGCCAATACTGTCGTGTACGTGTACGTTGCCGGGCGGGCGCTGGTCGATGGCGTGACCGGCGCGGTTTCGCTGGTGCCGTACGATGGCACGACCGCGTCTATGGGCCGCGTGTATTCTCTCCGCCGATTGCAAGAATCGCTGGCGCGGCTGCCAATTCAACGGACTATTCTCATGTTCGATGTTTCATTGGAACATATGGCTGGAGCCGATCCGGCGGCCGGAGCGGCTCCGATGTGGGAGACCGGCGCCACGGGCGCGAACGCCACGATGATGTGGATGATCGGAAATAACGGGCTGCAAGAAGCTCAGGCCTTTGAAGCAGGCCGCCACGGGCTCTTCACCTATCAGCTTCTTCGAGGTCTGCAAGGACCGGCCGATCTCGATCGCGATGGGATCGTGACGGCGGGAGAGCTCTGCGCGTTTGCCCGAGGAGAAGTTGCCCGCATGACGAGTGAGCAGATCGGGAGCAGCCAGCAGCCGGTCTGTCTGCCGGCCCCTGGCCAAGGGGCGCTGGTTCGGATCCATCCCCTTGCGAAAGGGAACAATCCCAAGCCGGTGGCGTCGGGGAAGAAAGAGGCGTCCGGGCCAGGCGAGGTTTCTGCCGCATCGACGGCGGGAGTCGGGCCAGGCCAATAAATGTCGATGGAGCGACGCTCCTCGTTGACAGGCCGCCAGGTGCGCCGCTATCATTGCATCCGGTTCGAGGGACAGCATGCAGGATGTCCGAACCGTTCGCCGCATGTCTGGATCGCCGACGTAGCTCAGTTGGTAGAGCAGCTGTTTCGTAAACAGCAGGTCGCCCGTTCAATCCGGGTCGTCGGCTCCATTCACAGGATTCAGAGTATTGAACGGGCGGACTGTGGGGGATGCGAAGGGGGTGTGCCCCCTTCGTGGGGATCGTACAAGGGGGCTTGGCCCCCTTTGTAGGAATCGGTGAGGCAGGTTTCAGAGCCGAACCGATGACAGGTTGCTCCGTTCAATCCGGGTCGTCGGCTCCACAGGCAGCAGAGGTTAGTTCGAATTCAAGATAGAGAACTCGTGGTTCGCTCCATGCTTTCCTCCTTCGCCTGCTCCCATCGCCTCTATCTCATCATTGCCGTCTGGATTCTCATCTGCGGGTTCGCGGCCATCGATTTGTGCGACTTGCACGACGAATTGCTTCAACCGCTCACGGTCGCAGGTGTCGGGGTCGAGTCTGAAAGCGAAGAGCTTGACGACGATTTGTCGCCGCTACTGCGTCATGAGGCGGAGGCTCGCGGCGATCGGGCGGCGAGTCCTCCTTCCCAAGGCTGGGCTGTTTCATCTGTGCCGCATGAACAGCGGACGGTTTCTCCTCTCTACCTCCAGGTGTCGCAGTTTCGGATCTGAACTCCTCGTTGGTTTCCACGATTCAGAGTCACGTCGTTTCTTAATCGGCCTGTGACGGGCGGACGCTCGCGTTAAGTCTGCTGTCGCCGGCACCGATACAGCATGGTGGAGAAGGAGCAGAATCCATGATCGATAAAGTGATCGGCTTCGCGCTGACACAGCGGATGTTTGTCTGCGTCGCCGGGCTCGTCCTGCTGTTCGGGGGGCTCTACGCGTTCCATGTGCTGGACGTCGTGGCCTATCCCGATCCCTCTCCGCCCATGATCGAAGTGATTACCCAATACAGCGGATGGTCGGCCGAACAAATGGAACGGGCGATCACCCTGCCGATTGAGATCGCACTCCAGGGCATGCCTGGGTTGGCCGACATCCGCTCGCTCTCCATCTTCGGATTGAGCGACGTGAAAGTGTACTTCGACTTCGGGACGGAATATTTCCGCGACCGCCAGGAAGTGCTCAACCGGCTGCAAACGATCACGCTGCCGCAGAACGTGCAGCCGGCGATCTCGCCCTGGTCGGCCGTCGCCGAAATCTTTCGCTATGAAGTCATTGGGCCAGGCAAGAGTCTGACCGATCTGAAGACGATTCAGGATTGGCAGATCCGGCGAGAATTCAAGCGTGTGCCGGGGGTGATCGATGTCAGCACGTACGGCGGGACGACCAAGGAGTATCACGTCGATTTAGATCCTGGCGCCCTGCTGGGATTTAACGTGTCGCTGGATCAGGTCATCCAAGGACTCAAACAAAATAATGCCGACGTGGGCGGCAACTACCTCACGATGGGAGCGCAAAGCTTCAACGTGCGCGGCATGGGGCTGATGCGGGATCTCGACGACATCGCCGACACCGTCGTGACCGAAAAGGACGGCACGCCGATCTTTGTGCGCAACCTTGGCCAGACCAGCGAAGGCTATCGCGTTCGGCTGGGCAAAGTCGGTATCGATGAACGGAACGATGTGGTGGAAGGCGTTGTGCTGTTGCAACGCGGAGAAAAGGCGCTGCCGGTCCTCGACCGGGTCCACAAAAAAATGCAGGAGCTGAACGAGCGCCGGCTGCCCAGCGGCGTGCAGCTGAAGACCTTTTACGATCGCACCGTCCTGATCCACACCACCATTGAGACGGTCATCGATATTCTCATCGCCGGCGTGCTGCTGGTCTCTGTGATTCTCTATGTGTTCATCGGGCACTTGCGCACCGCCGTGATCGTGGCGTTGACGGTGCCGGTCGCCCTGCTCTTTACCTTCGGAGTCATGGTGCTGCGCGGGGAGTCGGCGAATCTGATTTCGCTCGGCGCGATTGATTTCGGCATCATCGTCGATTCGACGCTTATTATGGTGGAAAGCATTTTCTATCACATCTCGCATAAGCCTTCGCAGGGACTGACGGTGCCGATGCATGTGATGCGGGCGGCGCGTGAGGTCGGCCGACCCATCTTCTTTGCGACGACGATCATCGTGGTCGCTTTCTTGCCGCTCTTCACTATGACCGGTGTGCCGGGCAAGATTTTCGCGCCGATGTCCATGACCTATGGCTTGGCGCTGACCGGCGCGCTCTTGATGGCCTTTACCCTGGCGCCGGCGCTCTGCACGTTGCTGATCAACGGGAATATCCAGGAGCGGGATACGTGGATCGTGGCCTGGGTTAAGCGGCACTATCTGGTGGTGCTCCGATGGGCGCTCAGCCACGAGTGGCTGGTGGTCGGATGCGCGGGCGCGGCGCTGGCCGTGGCGGTGGCCGCGGTGCCGTTTATCGGCGGTGAGTTCATGCCGGCGCTGGAGGAAGGGAATATCTGGATGCGGGCGACGATGCCCGTCGATATTTCGTTTGAGCAGGCGGCGCAATTGGCGACGGACGTGCGGCTGATTTTTCGCAAGTACCCCGAGGTGATCGACGTGGCCTCGCAGCTGGGCCGTCCCGACGATGGGACCGATCCGACCAGTTTCTTCAACGCGGAATTTCTGGTGACGCTCAAACCCTTCAAGGAATGGCGCCCCGCCGTGCCCACAAAGCGCGCGCTGATCGAGCAGATCGAGAAGGAGCTGGCCGACATTCCAGGCGTCAATTTCAATTTTTCCCAAGCGATTCAGGATAACGTGCAGGAGGCGATGTCGGGTGTCAAAGGCGAGAACGCCATCAAATTGTATGGGAACGATCTCCAGCAGTTGGAAGCGGAGGCGGCCAAGATCGAGCGGGTCATGAAGGACGTGCCGGGGGTGAAGGATCTCGGAACGTTTCACCTCATGGGGCAGCCGAATTTGATTATTGAGGTGGATCGCAAGGAGTGCGCGCGGTATGGGTTGCAGGTCGGCGACGTGAACGACGTGATTCAAGCCGCCATCGGCGGGCAGGCGGTTACGCAGGTCTACGAAGGGGAAAAGTGGTTCGACCTAGTGGTGCGATTCCTGCCGGAATACCGGCGCGACATCGACAGCATCGGCCGGATTCAAATCAGCACGCCGGATGGGGCGCGGATTCCCATCAGACAATTGGCGACGATTTCTGAAAAAACCGGCGCATTCATCGTCTATCGGGAGAACAGCGAGCGGTATATCCCGATCAAGTTCAGCGTGCGCGGGCGCGATCTAGAAAGCACCGTCATGGACGCGCAGCGGCGCATCGAAGAGCAGGTCTCGCTGCCGGAAGGATTTCGAACCGAGTGGCATGGGGAATACGATCAGCTTCAGGATGAGAAACGGCGATTGGCGAAGATTGTGCCGATTACGCTCTTCCTCATTTTCCTCTTGGTCTATTTCGTGCTCCATTCGATGCGCGATGCCGTGCTGGTGTTGATTGCGGTGCCGTTTTCGCTGGTCGGCGGCATTCTGGCGCTCGCTGCGACAGGGACCAGTTTCAGCATCTCCGCGTCGGTGGGGTTCATCTCGCTGTTTGGCGTGGCGGTGCAGGGCGCGCTCATCCTGATCAGCCGCATTCAGGAGCTGGTGCATGAAGGGAAGGGCATGGACGAGGCGATTATGCAGAGCGCCGAAGTGCGGCTCCGTCCGGTGTTGATGACGTCGCTGGCTGCCGCCATCGGATTGTTGCCCGCGGCGGTAGCGACGGGAATCGGATCGCAATCGCAACAGCCGCTCGCCCGCGTGGTCGTCGGCGGGATGCTGACGTCGGCGGTGTTGATCCTGGTGGTCTTGCCGATTCTCTATCGCCTCTGGCACCGGCATCGGGAGGTAGGGCCAGAGGTTTGATGGTTGTTACTCATCCGGCAGGGCCGTCACCACATAGCGCAGGGGGCCTCCGGTCGTAATCGCGTCGAAGGGATAGCAAGTGACCAGCACGAGTCGAGGCTGGCCTTGCGTGAGTTCAATCGAGCCAGTACGCGAGTCCGCAATCCTGGCCTCCGCTACCCGGTAACGCCGACGAGCGCCTGCTGCCGTTTCCAGCTCCATCGCATCGCCGGGGCGAAGTTGCCGAAGAAATCTGAAATGAGTATCGCGATGGCCGGTGAGGATAATCCTGTCTGATTCTCCGATGGGCTGCGCCGATTCCACATGGCCTGGCCCAAAGGCCAGCGTTCTTCCGTAGGCGCCCTCCAAGACGATCTGATCGATGTGCTGCGCCGGTACGAGCAATCGCGCCACTGGCCAGGTGTCGGCCCAGGGCCAGGGTTTGCTGTTCGCCTCTCCAGCGAGGGTGCGAGACCAGGCCCGCTGCAGCAATTGCTGCGCGAGCCCGGCCTTCGCATAAATCCAGAATCCTTCCCCGAGTTGCCACAGGCCAATAGTCAGGAGGCATGCTATTAGCGTCAGCAGCGCAGGGGGAGTAGCCCGGATCCGGTTCATGCGACCTGTTTCCGTAATTCCCGCACTTGCCACATCAACCAGCCCGCCAGCAGCGCGGCGAGTCCCAGCAGAATCTGGAGCTGTCCGCTCGTGGCGGTCTGGGGTAATCCGAAGATGGCCTGATAGCCCTGCCCGTCCGGCAGATTGGTTTTCATGGCGTGCGCCTGCAGCAGGTGATGAAGCGGACGAACCGGCGTCACGTCCACTGCCACGAGACTGGTGTATCGGCTGACGAGGTGATGCGTGAGTGCCACATCGAGGATTGCCTGTCTCGTCGCAGACTCGTCCTGCCCGTACCGTTGCTGGCCCATGAGCGCAGCAATCTTCTGGCGTGCCCAGTAGACGGACAATCCTTCGTGCTGGTCTTGTTCTGACAATTTCACGGCAGCCGTCCAGGGTCTGTTCCCGATCATGCCGGTGATCGTCACGGCCGAAGGCAACGCGCGGCCCTTGATCGCCACGACGACCGGCTCGCCTTCGTAGAGATCGGGAATGCGCGAGGGAAACATCTCAATTTGATCGTCCAGCCCTGCGACAGTGATATCCGTCAGTACCGGCCGTTCTAGCTTGCGGAAGATCGCATCCATCTGGGCCTTCACTTCGCTGGTGCTGCCGATGTGCGTGAATGTTCCGCGTCCGAACTCCGCCGCATTGCGCATGAAGTGGCTGTTTGGCGCCGAGCCGATGCCGATGGTGAAGAGGCGGCTGGCTCTCAATTGCGAGCGGATGACCTCGAACAACTCCTCTTCGTTGCCGACCTGGCCGTCCGTCAGGAAAATCACCTGTCGTAAATGTGTCGCGGGGGCCTCGCCTTTCAGCGCCATCTTGAGCGCCGGGAGGATTTCAGTGCCTCCGTTGGCGTGCAATCGATCAACATAGTGGACCGCCTTACGCAGCGTTTCCGGCGTCACTTGTTGCGGCTGTGAAAACAGCACATGGGTCACGCTGTTGAACTGGATGACATTGAACCGGTCCTGCGCCGTCAATCGATTCAAGGCAAGGAGGAGCGCGGCCTTGGCCTGTTCCATTGACGTGCCGGACATGGAACCGGAGGTGTCGATGACAAAAATGGTCTCGCGCGCGACGGGACTCATCGGTTGTTCAGAACCAACCGGAGGCATAGCCATCAGGAAGGCATAGTGATCGTCGCCCAATTGTTCACGAAAAGCGGCGATGGTCGGGGCCTGGCCGGCAGCCGGTCGCCAGGTCAGCGAAAAGTCGCGATCAGCCGGGACCGCGTCGTCGCGCAGGGTGATGTGCCGGCTGCCGTCCGGCTCGGCGATGGTCAGGATCTCATGATAGGGCGAGTCGATTGGGCCGAGAGGAAAACCCGGCGCAAGGTCGATGCTCAGGCTGATGGGGTTGATCTGACCATAGCCAGGATGCAGCACTGGCGGCGTCATCCGCGAGGCATCCGGCACGCGGTCGGTATCGAGGGACCAGCCGTTGCCCGGCGGTTGATCCTCCATCACGACTGGCGTGCCGGGGATGTAGCGTGGGCCGACGACCATGGGAAATCGGAGTGAGAACGCGCCTTGGTCGTAGCGGACGGTTTCCTGGTACTCGATCTCGACCGTGATCCGGTCGCCCGGTGCGATGTTCGCAACGGATGTCGTAAACATATTCGGGCGTTCCTGTTCGACGAGGCTGGCCCGTTTGCCGTCCCGCTTCGCCTGTTCGTAGGCCTTCTTAGCCGCTGCTTTCTCCTTGATCAGCCCTTCGATAATCCGCTCGCCGATTTTCATGCGCAGATGATCCACGGCGGCGGTTTCAGGTAGCGGAAAGACATAGATCCCTTCCGCCCAGGCGTCTTTTTCAAGACTGGGGTTCGTAAACTCCTGTGTCACAGTGGCGCGGGCGATGAGCCCGGTTACGGAGATGCGGACATCGGTTTTAAGCGTGGGGGCGGGGAGATAGCGGCCGGGTTGATTTGTCTTGAGGAGTAGCCGCCCGCCATGCACCTCACTCAATGAGATCGTCCGGTCCGGTTGTTCCAGTTCATTCCCGCAGGCCGGCGCCAGCGACAGGCTGCCGGCGCCCAGCGAGAGAAAGAGCGCGAGTGTGGCGCGAAGGATGAAGTGTCTGGTCATGGAGTCCTCGTCTGATTCAGTGTGGTGGTGGCTGGATGTGGCTGCTGCGCGGGGATTTCTTCCCGCGCAGCAAAACCAGACCTGGCGTTAGCTGCCCGATGCCGGATCGAAGGTCGTGACGGCCGGATCTGACGAAGAGGGCGAAGGCTGGCTGGTGCCGGTCTGGTCCATGGCGGACTCGGCCGGATCGATTCCGGTGGTGGCGGCGACAGGAACAGCCAGGTGCTCCTGGCCGATCTTTCGGATGTCGAGATGGACCCGCCGATTTACGTGCCGGCAGATGTCGCTGTTGTCCACGCAGAGCACGCCTTCTTCACCCAGGCTCACTGCCTGCATTTGCTGTTCGGCGACCCCGGCATTCAGCAATTCTTGTTTCACGGTTTCGGCCCGCTTCATCCCTAGCTTCTTGTTGTAGGTGGCCGACCCCTGTTGGTCGGTATAGCCCTGGATCAGCACGGCATAGTCTTGATTCTGTTTGAGCAGATCGGCCTGAGCGGCCAACTGAGCCTTGGCTTCATCGGTGAGTCCTTTGCGGCCCACTTCAAAATAGACATCGTGGTGAATGATGTCGGCCAGGGCCGAGACCGGGGCGGTCACCGGAGTGGAGGAGGTGACCGAAGCTTCTGCTTGCGAGAGCCCGCTGGCCTTCTTGAGGATCTCCGATACCTTGGCCGACTCGACCTTGTCCGAGGGGGCGGTGAGGGCCTTCGGATCTTTCGTTTCGGTATAGATCCAGGCCACGGCCGAGAGCCCGGCCAGGAGCAGGACGAGGCTGGAGAGGATGACGATGTCCTTGGTGTCTTTCTGCGGCCCCATGACGTTGGGGCTGATGTTGCCTGACGATACCTGCGATGGACCTTTTTGCATGATGGCTTCCTCCTTGTACGTTCAAACCGTGAAAGTGTTGTGTCTGGTCGTCGGTTGCTTCAGAACCTGAATGCGGCGTCGAGTCTGCTTCACCTCCTTTCCCGCCGCCGGTTCCGCGCACCGACGGTCCTGTGTTTGAGCAACCGGAGTGCCGGTGAGTTGGGAGTGGTGAAATCGAGAAAACTGTGAGGGAAATTCAGGGGTTCAGAGAATGGAGGATGATTCGGAATGATGCGGGGAAGAGCGGCCCGTCATGAGATGCGGGGATAGCCCCGCAGGGTAGCGGCGCTGGATTAACAACGGCTGTTTAAGTAGACTTGCTGTTGAGGGAGTGTGGTCTGATTAAGCCACGCGGTCAGCCTGCCGGACGGTAGAAAGGTGGCGAATTAGCATGCCGACCATTTCCATGTTTTATGGGATTCTCATTCGGATGTTTTTCCAGGATACAGACAAGCATCACATGCCGCACATCCATGCAGATTACCAAGGCGCAGTTGCCGCATACTCTATTCTTGATGGGGCACGGTTGGCTGGCGAGTTACCACCGAACAAACACAAGTTGGTCGTCGCATGGATTGAGATTCATCGAGAGGATTTGCTCGCCGACTGGGAGCTGGCGGTGCAGGGCAAACGGCTATTTCCAATTAAGGGGCTCGACCAATGAAAATTCATGAACTCTGTCCACAGCCAAACTGGGTGTTGTCCATCGTTGCCGATGACGGCCGAATCGGTGAATTTGACGTTAAGCCATATTTGGAACTGGAGGCGTTTGAATGTCTTCGCGACCTCAGTGAGTTTCAAAAGGTGGCCAACGGTGGGTACTTTGTCGAATGGGATTGCGGCGCGGACTTGTCGGCCGACACGATTGAAGCACGATGGCGGGTGGTAGGGAGAGCAGCCGCGCAGACATCAGTGTAGTAATTGCGCTGCCGAACGGCCTGACGGTGGGCCGGGGGTGTCAGAAGTGGAGAAGGTGTCTAACGCCGTATTATCAATCAGCCTCCTACATCCTTGCGCGGCGCGCGGTCAGGCCATGGACGAACGAACAGGGTGAGGAGATTCGAGCGAACCGGCAAAGGTCAGCAACCTGCTCGAAACAAGTGAGTCGGTGGGATAGGCAAGAAAGAGGCATCTTCATATGGTGATGGAAATTCTCAAAGTCCTCATCTATACCAGTGGCTCTGTTGTCGGTGTCGCGCTGCTGTCGGCGTGCGGGGTCTTGTCTGGGTCAGAGCAGAGCGCATTTGATCAGGCGGTTGAACGGTATCTGCTTGCCCACCCGGACGTGATTGAGCGCGCGCTACAGGATCTCGCGGGACAGCGTCAGGAGGCGGAAAAGATACGGGTGGCTCAGGCGGTCGCCATGCGTCAAGCAGATTTGCTGCGCGATCCTGCCTCGCCTGTGAGCGGAAATGCGAATGGCGATGTCACGATCGTGGAGTTCTTTGATTATCGCTGCCGGTACTGCAAGCAGGTGGCTCGCGCGCTAGTCCAGCTGCAACAGGAAGACCCAGATGTTCGGGTCGTATACAAAGATTTTCCTGTGTTAGGGGAGGCCTCGGTGTTTGCGGCGTATGCGGCACTGGCTGCCGAGAGGCAGGGGAAGCATCAGGCCTTCCATGAGGCCCTGCTGGCATCGGAGAATGCCCTGACGCGAGACGACGTGATGGCCATTGCGAAGCGTGTAGGCCTCAACCTCACCGAGCTTGAGGTGGATATCAAGGCGGGTGATTGGCAAGCGATACTTGATCGCAATCGATCTCTCGCTGGCGCGCTTGGAATCAGTGGAACTCCGGGATTTGTTATTGGGCGGGAGGTGTATCCTGGCGCGTTGGATCTCGATGGTTTCAAGGCGCGTGTGGCGCGCGCCAGAGTACGGTTCTGATTCGGAAAATTGGGGCGTCAGATCAAGATTGTCAGCCGCGCGGATGTGTATGATGCCACGGTATGTGGGGCGAGCCATGAAAGGTGCGCTAGTCAGCACGGAATGGTATGTGGCGCGTCAGCCTATTCAAGCGCCTCCATCTCGATGAGGTGGAGGCGCTTGAGCTCGATCCTGACCGGCCCCTCGGTTGCCGAATATGGTTAGGCCAGGGTTATTTGGTGCCGAGCGTATCGAAGAAGTGGTCGACCACAGCGGGTTCCCACCCCCGTCCGTTTCTAGAATTGAAGCCAATGGGCTTAATGCTCATGGTGTCAATCGTATACTGGCTGGCTTGCGGTGTCGTCGGAGTAATCCAAAAACCGACGATCTTGCCAGACGGCGCGGCGCCAATTCGTGATTTGATGGTCCCTGTGGGTTTGTGGCTCTCGATGATGGTCATGTCCTTGCTCATCGCGGTCACGGCTGCGTCCCAGATTCGATCATACCCCACGCTGCCTTTCACCCCAAATTTCGCGCCGAGGGCCTCGTCAGGATGCACGTGTTCCGGCCCAACCACAAACAGCTGTTCGCCTCCATAGGTTCCGCACGCGCTGAGAGTCGCGCACAGGGCAAGCAGCCACAGGCTTCTCAATGCGATATTTACAAGGGTGGTATGTAGATGCATCGGTATGCCCTTTACTTGGTGGCAGATGAAGATGGAGGTGGAGTGCTTGTCCCGTTGCATTTGAAGTAGATTGCGCGCGAATCAAGGCTGTCGCAAAGCGTCCCCATCGTTCCAAACGCACCATACACGGTCACTGCATTTGGGGCTTGCATCTCACGGAGCACCGAGTAGTTATTCTCGCCACCACAGGCCTGGGCAATATTAGCTAGTGCGGCAGTTTTCATTTGAGCGGCGTACTGCTTATGTGAATATGTATATGCACAGTATTCTTGAACCCCGGTGGGCTTCAAGTCTTGGTGCGGCCCTGGTTGGAGCATTTCAACCCGAGAGTATAGGTGCACCGGGGGGGGCGCCACCATGCCGGGAATGGCACACCCTCCAAGTAGGGTCATCGTAGCGATGCCTAATAAGATTCGACAATTCATCGTGAGGTGCCTCCAGGAGTGATGTGTGTGAGGGATCGGGGTCTTTAAAATGTGCTTTATTTGGAAAGGTATCATAACGTAGTAAAATAAACTACGGTAAATTTATTGTATCGTCCATCTTGAGCAGCCGTCACGGGCGGAGTGTCGGAATGGTGGCTGCTGAGACTGAATCAACTGAACGCAAAGACTGGGAGAGGAAGAAATCAAAGGGGTCGGGAGTCTTTTCTTGATCGCCTCGTGATGCCTGTAAGTGAAATAGATTGCGATTTGCTCTTTCTGTCTCACTGTTGGAGAGCCTGCCGCTCGCTCCCTGAACTCTCAGATTAGACGCCGGTTCTGTCCTGCTCTCATGGATCTTCGGCCAGCAGTGTTAGCCTGTCCAGCCAGTCTTGCGCTTGCGTAACATATTTGTTATCGTCCGCCGGTGGATTGCACGACCACCTACTATAGCGAGGCTGTGCAAGAAGAGATCTTGGCTCTCCCGGACACGTTGGCTGCTCGCTACATCATGCTCACGCGGAGAATGGTTGCTCTGGGGCCGCATCTTGGAGACCCTCATACGAAAGCCTTCGGTGAGGGGCTGTTTGAACTGAGGCTCAAAGGGGCTGAAGGCATTGCCCGCGTGTTCTTCTGTGCCCTTGTCGGGAAACGCATCGTGATGCTGCACAGCTTCATCAAGAAGTCAGACAAAACGCCTCTTCGAGAACGAGAAATTGCGGAGCGCCGTTTGAAGGAGATTAAACATGCAAACACATAATCAATTGATCAAGAAGCTCATGCGTCGCCCCGGCGTTCGCGCAGAAGTCGAGCGCCTTGAACGTGAAGAGTCTGCACTCCTCGATGCCTTGCTCAAGGCCAGGCAATCGGCAGGACTCACGCAGGCTCAAGTCGCTGAACGTATGGGTACTCAAGCGCCAGCTGTCGCGAGGCTTGAGCGTGCGCTGGCAACCGGCAAGCATTCACCGTCTGTGGCCACGCTGCGAAGGTACGTCAAGGCTTGCGGCAAGCGCCTCGTATTGAGAGTCGCATGAAGAGTCTCAGCCATCACATTCTCGCTATGACCATGCGCTATCTGATCGGAGTTGTTCTGGTTAGTGTCTTGGTTCAGCCGGCGTTTGCGCTGACGCCTCTCCCTGACAGTTCTCCGAAATTCTTCGCAGGCGAATGGGCCGGTGTCGGTGAGCAGGGTACGTACTGCTATCTGAATCTGAGTGCGGATGGCCGGGGATTGGCGCTCATCGATCGTGACGGAGTCGGGAATTGGTTTGGTGCCAGAATTCAGTGGCGTAACCGGCAACAGACGGTTGACGTCGAACGGATCATTCCGTTGCCTGCTTCTCCGCAACTGCGAATCCTGCCATTGAGTACCCTCTCGCTGCAAACCGGATTCAATCAGTCCCTCCAGTTGAGCTGGGGTAAGCCGTCCGACAGTTGCCACTTGCAGAAAATTGAGACCACGGCGGATCGTCTGACGCAGGCGCGCCGCACAATCGAACGATTGCCGCCTTCCGATGAGGGGCGATGACCAGGACGGCCATCGCCCCGTTCCGCCATCGTTTACAGGACGTCAGCCAAATAGCCCATGAGCCGTTCGTTGAATTTCCTCGCCGTTTCACTGGGGATAAAGTTGAATCCGTGAACGGCGCCGGCCACGACTTCCATGGAAATAGGCACGCCCGCCCGGCTGAGGTTTTTGGCATACTCAAGGCTTTCTTCAAACAATAGATCCAGGCTGCCGACGGCAATGTAGGTGTTTGGGAGGCGGGCAAAGCTCGGCGCATGCGCCGGCGAGTAATATTGGATGTCGATGTCAGTAATCTTTGTCCCGCCAAGAAGATAGGTCCATCCGAAATGGTTCAGCTCGTGGGTCCAGACATACTCACCGACATAGGTATTGCTGGAGACGGCAGGGTTGGCCGGCGTTTTGTAATCCAGCATCGGGAACATCAAGACCTGGTTCTTTGGTTGTATCGGCGATGTATCTCTGAGGTAATGACAGAGTGAGGCGGATAGCCCGCCACCCGCGCTTTCCCCCATCACGGTTATTCTGGCCTGATCGATGCCCAGTTCTTCCGCCTTGTTGTGAACCCAGGATATCCCGGCCACGCAGTCGTTCAGCGGCGTTGGGTGCGGATGTTCCGGTGCCAGCCGATACTCGATTGCAACGACGATGCACTGTAGCTTGGTGGCTTTTTCCTGATGCTCATTATCGTAGAGATCCGCGGATCCCGAGACATAGCCTCCGCCATGGATGTAATAGATCGCAGGCAGCCGCGTAGTCTTTCTTGATTCTTTGGGGCTGTAGATCAACAGGCTCACGTCTTCATTGACGGACACTCGTTTGCCGAAAACAGTGTCGTCTGTTTTCGAGCTGAACAGGCGCACGGCTTTTCTGGTTTCCGCGATATCCTCTTTGGTCCTTAATTTGAGGAGAATCGGTGATCCCGTGACGGCCTGTACCTGGTCTTTTGCAATGAGATCGCGTGATTTGTTCATATGATGAAATCCTGTACGTAGGGGATGAATTGCCCCGGTTCTTGTGGAGCCAGCTCGGACGCCACAGGCACTGCCATTCGACTTTCAGTTAGAGCCGCGCCGAGGCTTCCTTGACGGAGACTGTTTTGCCGAGTCCGCCCATTTCATGGAGATCGCCGCCGACTTCGATGCGGAGCGATTGTGCAACGCCGCCAGCTCGCACTGGCGCATACCCACTTGCTTCAATGAGCTTCGCCACCGCCGCGCCAGCGGCTTGATCGTCGGTTGCGTAAAATAAGACCGCGCGGTCGGGTGTGCGGTTTGCCGCTGTTCCCAGAGACTCGGCGGTGAGCGTGCCGAAGGCCTTCACGAATCGAGCGCCGGCAGGCAGAAGCGACGCGATGATCTGCCCCGAGGATTGATCTGCGGGGATGATCTTTTTGAAGCCGCCCTTGCCGTCCGGCCCGATCGGATTCGACGGGTCCACAACGATTTTCCCCTGCAACAGTGCCGCGGATTCCGCGATCAACTGCTTTTCCGCGTCAAAGTAGATCGCCAGGATTATTACGTCGGCCTTTTTTATGGCGGCTTCGACCGCCATGACCTCCACCTTGTTGCCCAATTCATCGGCGAGTTTTTGCGCTTTTTCGGGAGTTCTGTCTGCGATGATGACTTGCATTCCTCCGGCCGTGAAATTCTTCGCCAGTCTGGCTCCAATGTTTCCAAGGCCGATGATTGCTGTGTTCATGATGGGCTCCTCCTTGATGATGACGGCGGATCAGCTACGCGGGATGAATCGGCATTATCGATGATGGTTGTATATTCCATGAACGTATCGTGGGCCGGCACGTTGTTCGGCTGCCCAGAGCACCGTGCTCCTATGCACGCATCGCTCATGTTGCTGAAGATGGATGATGTTAGGCGAAAACCTCTAAGACTTCAATAAATGTCCCCAGCAACTGAATCTCAGAAAAGCGCTTGATGAGACGGAGGTGCTGTTGTGGATTTTCTATGGAACGGGCTGCAGAAAAAGTATCGGGAGTCTTTTCTGACGTGACGAGGCTGCTTAGACTGATTTCTCTCGCTCGCCCACGCTGATTCGACAGTGTTGACAGGTGTCACGCACAGCATTACACTTCCGACGTGATTAAGTCCTTTGCGGACAAGCGTACGAAGGAGCTGTACGAGAGCGGCAAGTCGAAACAGTTCCCTCCCGGAATCTGGGAGCGGGGATTGCGGAAGCTGGAGTATCTTGATCTCGCGACGAATCTGACCGACTTGAAGGTTCCGCCGAGCAATCGGCTCCATAAGCTGGAGCGAGGCCGGGCTGGGCAGTATTCGATTTCCATTAACGATCAGTGGCGGATTTGCTTTCGGTTTGACGATGGCGATGCCTATGATGTTGAGGTAACGGATTATCATTGATGAGAGGTGTGCGATGACTATCCTCAACAAACGTGAACGTAAGGTCCGTCCCACTCATCCGGGTGTGATGTTGCGAGAGGACTTTCTGCCGGAATATAGCTTGACCATTTCTGGATTTGCCAAGGCTCTTCGGGTCTCTCGGCAGACTGTGAATGAGTTGTTGCGGGAACGGCGAGGCATCAGTCCGGAGATGGCGTTGCGGCTCTCTCGGTTATTTGGGAACAGCCCGGAGTTCTGGTTGAATGCTCAGCGGGCGGTCGATCTCTGGGAAGCGGCAAAGAGCATCAAGGGTAAGATCGATCACATTTCTCCTTTGACCGCTGCCTAGCAATCATCCCCTGTGAGAAAGACCTTGTCCAGGGAAACGGATAGGGTCGTTTCTTGACTCTGCACATCGAGATTTGGAGCAGCGGCACTACCATCGAGCTCTACATGGGCTGTCGTACCTCAATGAAAAGTAGTCTGTTAGTCTGCTGTGTTTACGTGCGGTAATTTTCTAGAGAGGGTCGTATGGATGCGAGCTTTTGGAAAGACAGATGGGAGCGAGGCGAGATTGGATTTCACGAGAAGCAAGCGAACCCGTTCCTGGTCGCCTATTTCAAAGAGCTGGCGCTGGCCAAAGGCAGCCGGGTGTTTGTGCCCCTGAGTGGGAAGACGCTCGATATCGCGTGGTTGCTGTCTCAAGGCTATCGCGTGGCCGGAGCGGAGTTGAGCGAGATCGCGGTGAGGCAGTTGTTTGAGGAGCTTGGAGTGGAGCCGAAGATATCTGGAGCGGGGAGCGTCCAGCGCTATCGCGCGCAGAATATCGAGATCTTCCTCGGCGATATTTTTGACGTGACTCGTGAGATGCTCGGCCCAGTCGATGCCATCTATGACCGGGCAGCATTGGTGGCCTTGCCCAAAGATATGCGCGATCGATACACGGAGCACCTTGTGGAGATTTCCGATAATGCGCCGCAGTTGGTGATCGCCTATGAATATGACCAGCGCGTGATCGGCGGTCCACCCTTTTCTGTAAGCCAGGACGAAGTCCGTCGGCACTATACCGACAGCTACAACCTCACACTGCTGGCCAGTTCCGACGTCCCCGGTGGGTTGAAGGGGAAATACCCAGCGACAGAGCATGTGTGGTTGCTGAAGAATGAGTAGCGCGGCGATAGTTCTGTTGTATCAGCTTCTTCGTTGAACACGGCGGTAGATGTTAGCAAGAATTGGATAATTGTCGGCATGCCTATCCCTGACTTCATTCGATCCCTTCGCTCCAAGATCGGTACGGAGTTGCTGCAAGTGCCGACCGCGATGGTCTTTGCGTACGACGACAGCGGACGGCTCTTGCTGATTCAGGATAAGGACTCCGGCCGCTGGAGCGCGCCGAGCGGGATTATCGATCCGCATGAGTTGCCGTCCGACGCGGCGGTGCGGGAGGCGTGGGAAGAAGCCGGCGTATTTGTGGAGCTGACCCGCCTCCTCGGCGTCTTTGCGGGCGAGCATTTCTCCAAGGTCTATGACAACGGCGATCGGCTTGCCGTCGTCACGACGGTGTTCGCCGCGAAGGTGGTTCGCGGGACGCCTCGTCCCGACCATGAAGAGACCTCCGATGCGAGGCTGTTCCTTCCCAGTGAGATCGACGCCCTGCCTTCCTCCACGCACTTTCAAGTGATCCGTCAGGCCGTCAATCAAAACTCTTCCCAGCCCTACTTCAAGCCGTCCACCTGGCAACCCAGCGGCCTCTAACAGATTTGAAAAGCCGTGCGCTCGATGTGTGCGGCACGAGCTGACGGTCTGTTACACAATCCGCCGCAATCCCGGCACGCGCTGCATGAGAGCGACGAGTGGGAAGGTGATGGCGCAGGTGAGCAGAAAGGTGATGGGCACGTAGTAGGGAGGGCGGAGCAGGATCGGCATGGCGACGAAATATGCGTAGCGCAGCAATTCCACTACGATGGGATGGGCCAGATAGACCCCGAGCGTTAGAGGTGCGAGTGTCTGTGCGATGGATTCGACTCTGAGGGAGATCGTCCCTTGCAGGATCAGTAGAAAAAGGCCAACGGCCATGATCATGTCGGTGGGGCTGAAGTCTTCGTAAAAATAGAACGCCCAGCGGTCGTCGTATCCGTGCGTCGAGACGAGGATGGCGGTCAGGAGCGTGGTGATCGCGGCGGCGGTCGCGATTATGACGGCGAGGAGTGACGGACGCTCGATCCGGAGTCGCGCGCAATACCACCCGGCCAGATAATAAGTTAGGTAGGGAACAAATAGAGTGAAGGCGCTGGAGGCGAGAGAGTCGAACAGATTAGCGCTCATCGCCAGTCCGGCCATGATCACAATCAGGTCGCGCAGCTGCGGGAGACTGAGCGCCGTAAGTGCGCGCGCCAGGAACGGTGTGACGAGATAGAGCCCGGCGATGAGAAAGAGAAAGTAGAGATGCACATAGGGACGCCCGGCAACGAGATCGTGGGCGACGATTTCAAGCGAAAGCGGTTGATGCCAGTAGAGCGCGCGCCAGGCAAAATAGATTGCCGGCCAGGCGATGAGCGCCGGTAATAACCGGCCCATGCGCTTTGTCCAGAACTCGCGCGGGTTGGCGTGCTTCTTGGGGTCGAGCAACAGCGCGCCGCTCAGCATGACGAAGACGGGGACGCACCAGCGGGTGGCGGCGTCGAGAGCATTGGAGAGGTGCCAGCCGAGACTGCCGAAGAGCTCGCGTTCCATCACAATCGTTGCGGCCAGATGCAGGAGAATGACCGCGAGGCAGGCGCCGACTCGCAGGACATCGTATCGGGCCGAGCGTGAAGGGGACAGAGGAAGGTTACCGTGCGACTCTGTCGTCGGAAGGGATGTCGCCGCGGTTGTCATAGCCTGTGTTTACGGATGCTGGTCGGCGCCGGGGGAGTCTGCGAGGCCGGATTGAAACGGGTTAGTCTTCTGCGCGCGTGAATCGCGCCAAGACATTGCGGGTGATCTGCTGGACCGCCGGATTCAGCACGGACTTGCGCAAGTGCGGAGCCTGAAAATCGTCGAGTCCCCAACTCCATTGCATCGACCCGCTTGAAAAGACCAGTGCGTTGCTGGCGGCTCGATAGAGCGTCACGGCGCCGGCGAGTTGTCCCGCGGGCATGCGCGCGACGATGTGCGTGCCGGCCGGGCTGGCTGCGCTCAGCCCATCGACTTCATATCCGGCAATGCCCGGCAGCGACGAGCCTTTGGCGAGGCCGGTTTTGGCGAGCATCCAGGCGTCGGCTTCCTCGATCACGTACGTGCTATCGACGGGATTATCCACTTCCAGATACATGGTGCCGAGCAGGCCCGCTTCAGGGCGGCTGACGGGCGCGTTGCGCCAGCGCGTGGTGGCGAGGTAATCGTTGTTAGGGCTTTGGTCGGTTAAAAATGGGTCGCGTTGGGGCGTGTTCTCTTTATAGGCGACGATGGTTCGGAGCGGCTCGCCGGTGGCAGCGCTGGGCTCGATGCGGATCTGCCAATAGCAGGTGTTCGAGGAAAAAATGCCGAGATGAATGCCCCGGTCGCGCGCCTGTTCGATGTGGCGGCGCATCTCCCAGGTCCAATATTCATCGTGCCCGATCGAGAGAAAGGCCTGGTGCGAGGCGAGCAGCGCGGGGTTCGCATGCACATCGAGGTTGGTGGCATAGGTGACGTCATAGCCCTCTCGTTCCAGCCAGCGGACCATGTTGTATTCCCAGCCGGCGGGGGACGCCGGATAGCCGGGTGGAATTGAATTGGAAATCAGAAAATCGCCTGCCCCGGTTCCGAAAGCCGCATCGGGAATGGCGCTGCCGGCATAGGGACGGTTGAACGAGACCTTCGCGGCTTGCCCGCCTGGGCTATTGAACGAATACAGCGAGCGTCCGCCCCAATTGTTGTAGGCCTGATAGGTCGTGACGCTAGCTTGGATGAGATAGGCCGAGGCGCGCCGGTCGTCCCGGACGACGAACAGAATGTAGCTCTCTTCTCCCGTGGGTTCAGCCGTCAATTTGGCCAGATAGTAGCCTGAGGGCCAGGTGTTTTCGCCTGGGCCGCCGGCTGGGATAGCCTGCACAACCGGCTGTTCCCACCTGCATTCGATCAAGCCCGTTTCACTGTCCACGACCGGGGCCGGTTGTCGATGTCCCGGCAGTTCTATCGGTTCAGACATCTGCCGCGCGCCGAGCCCTCCGTACCATCCCATGCGATAGATCGTGAGGCGATAGGACGGCGAGGGTGTATTCACATAAAACTGAATGCGCTCGCCCTGATTCACGCTTGCTGCGGAGGCGTAGCCTTCGATCTCATGGTTCCGTGCCGGATTGGTCAGAACCCAGTCGCCGGTGCCTGGTTTGCGATTCTCGATTTGCACGGGATTGAGCGATGCCGTCGATTGTCCGGTGGCGAGAGCGGGCGAGATCGCTTCGAGCGCAATCAGCAGACTCCAGAGAATCTGGCGGGAGGCGAGTCGCGCCCGGATCGGCAGAATGAACTCTTTGCCCCATTCGAGCATGGGGGTTAGCGGCGCGAGTGCGCGGGCACGTGCCGTTCGCGCACGATCTGCCATGCCGGTGAAGGTTTCCGCGAGGCTCAGTCGAAGATCCTGTCGCATTTCGGCAAAGCCGATGAATCGATGGATGCCGTAGAGCAACAGGCCGGCATTGGCGAGGGGAAAGGCGCCTGCCATCCATCGAGATTGCGAAACATAGTAGAGGCCCAAGGCCAGGCTGGAGAATGCCATGCCCAATTGAAGGGCCAGATCCAGCCCGGCTGTTCTGGTTCGCCCGGAAATTTTTGGGGTCCGGCGGAACGGGATCTTGGTGCCGGCGATGGCCTGTTGCATCGACGTGACCGCGCCGGTGAGGTGAATGGGAATCAAGAGCAGATTGAGCGCGTAGATGCGAAAGAGGTCGCGGAATGGCCGATAGCCGATATTTTTCAGGTCGCGGATATAGAGAGCAAAGTAGGGCAGCGCGGCGATGAGCATCCAGGGCGTCATCAATTCGGAGGAAAACGGAATCGCCAGCAGGCACAATACGCTCAGGGGGGCGAAGGCCAAGGAGCTTAAGTAGTGGATTTGCAGCAGGGCCTGCGGAACGGTGCTCGCCTGCTTCGGGGTCTGGCGCAGGAAAGAGAGAAGCTTGGGGAGGATAATCAAGCCGCCGTTGGCCCAGCGCGCCCGCTGAATGACCAGCGAACCGAAATCCGGCGGAGTGGCGCTGTAGGCCAGCCGCTCGGGATGGTTATGCAGCGACCAGCCTTTAGCCATGAGATCGACAGTCGATTCGGTATCTTCAATGACCGTCCGGTCCTGGATATAGCGGCGAACGATATGCCCGCCTTCGTTGGATTCGACGCAGATCTCTTCGAGCGCCGACTTTCTCAGCAAGGCATTCGCGCCGACCCAAAAGGTCGCGCCGAAATAAGTGAAGCCTTGATGCACGAGGTATTGAATATCGGTGGTGGCTCCGGCGGTGCGTTCCAGCACGCCCGGCGCGTTGGGGAAGGCGCTATAGGGTGTTTGGGCGACGGCCACCCGGGCATAATCCGGCTGTTCCATGAGGCGGACCAGCGTGCTGGCATAATGGGATTTCAACAGGCTGTCCGCATCGAGCGTGATGACGTAGGGCGTATCGGGGATCAGGCGGCTGCCGGCTTGCGAGGCGGTTTCCACCAGCGCGAGGCCTGCCGGGCGCATCGCCGGTCGGACGCGCTGGCCCATCAGGCCCAGGTAACTGTTCAGATTCATCGCCTTGTTGGGTTCATGGGATAGATTGCAGTATTGCTTTCGCTCAAAGACATCGAACTCGACCTGAAAGCGCGAGGCTAATTCCGTATAGGCGTCGTTGATCGCTTCGAGGAGTTGTTCTTCCGAGACGGTTGAGGACTCTCTCCGGCAGGCGAACCAGTGGGCGCTCTGTTCACGGCAGGACTCGGCGGATTGGGCGAGGATCTGTTCGACAAACCAGACATCGGTGTGGGTGTCGGTTGGGGAATGCTTCGCTTGGGTTTCAAACCACTGGGTGGCCAGTCTGAAACAATCGGAGAGCCAGACACATTCATCTTGTATCGTGACGGTACGGTTTGCCCGCCTGGCCTGGAATGCTGCCCGGGCTTGCGCGAGATGGCTGGCGGGTTCGTCGAGCAAGGCCTGTAATTCAAAGGGCAGGTTGCGCGCCGCCCATAAGCCTGCCCGGTCGGACTTGGTTTTGGGGGTGGGCGGATCGTCCAGCAGCAGCACGACCCGCTTATTGGGGTAATTCTGGAGTGCGGCGGACAAGAGCGTTTGGCGGATGATGGGCAGTTCTTCTTTATAGGATGGGACAAGGACGGTGAGGGCCGGCGCCGTCAGGGGATCGAAGGGTTTTGCCGGCTGTGAGGCCGAGAGCCGGAAAGAGGCTTCCCGCTTGAGCTGTCCGAGTCGCGCCAATTGGTAGCAGAGATTGCCGTAGACTAAGAAGCCAGCAAGTGCGCCGAAGAGCAGGGCTTCCAGGAGATATCCGGTGCGGCCTTGAGCTAGGGCGGTCATTGCGACCGTTCCAGTCGACCAGATCAGCAAGGCGGTGGCGGTGGCGGTGGCGGCGAGCGATACCTGGGTGAAACGGAGTTCTTTTATGTAAGAAAAGTGCGTCATGAGAAAATCCAAGAAATAAAATTATGGTTTTACGTTGGCGTGTGGACATGTGCAATCCAGGTGCCGTGGCGAAGCGGCGGCAGGTAGATGAAAAAAGCTTGATAATCGTTAGATTATAAGATTCTTGGCCAGTCGATTCTGTAGAAGTGTAGGTGTCGGTCGCTACACTGCCTCATGGGCTGTGGCGGTTATGCAGAAGGGGTGAATGGGCTCCTGAAGTGGCGATGCCTTCTCCTTTTGTCAGCCTGCTTCCGTTGGATGCTTTCAGAGAGGCTTGAGCCTGGCTCAATGGGGGGTAGGACGAGAGAGTTTGGCGAAATGATCCCGTACGAGGGTTTCGACCTGAGAAAAGTGCCGGTCCGGCAGGTTCTTGAAGCGTCGTTTGCAGTCGGCGATGGCCTCGCCGGCGGTTTTGAACGGGGCGATCACGGCCATGAGATGGCTGTGATAGTCCAGAAGCTTGAGTTCGACGGTCCTCAGAGAGCTAGAGTCTCCGGCAATGGCCAGAGCGGCTTTGGCCTGGTCGCTCTGCGATTCGACGAGGGCCTGAAAACAAAGCCCTTTCAAACGCTGAGTGACGGTGCTCCGGTCCCAGCCGAGGGTCTTTGCCGTGGCCTGCATATCGAATCCCTGCTGGCGCAGGCAGGCCAGAACCGCGGCGTCGCTGGCTGGGTCGGGCAACAGGGATATTCGGTTCGGCTGTTCCTGTGCCTGAACGATTGCGGCGCCCTTCAGGGAGAACGCCTGTTTCGTAAGCACGGGCTCATCGCGTAAGGCGATGGCTCGTTCGAGGGCCTGGCGGAATTCCCGGACGTTGCCCGGCCAGTCATGTTCGGTCAGTAGGCGCAGAGCGTCATTGGATAGTTTGGGGATTGGACGTCCCATCTGCGAGGCAATCTCGGCGAGACAAATGTCCGCCAGGAGGGGAATATCCGCTGCCCGTTCGCGCAGCGGCGGCAGCCGAAACACGAGCCCTGTTAAACGAAAGTAGAGATCTTCCCGGAACCAGCCTTCAGACACTCCGCGCTGCAAGTCGCGATTGGTCGCGGCGACGATGCGCACATCCACCGACGTTGGGGTGGTGGCTCCCACGCGGTAGAAAGACTTTTCTTGTAACACGCGCAGCAACTTGCTCTGGTGATCCAGCCGCAGGTCGCCGATTTCATCCAGGAAGATCGTGCCGTGGCTGGCGAGTTCAAAGTAGCCGCGCCGGTCAGCGGTGGCGCCGGTGAAGCTGCCTTTTGTGTGGCCGAACAGTTCGCTCTCGAATAGCTCCGGTGAGATGGCGGCCATGTTCACGGCGATAAAGGTTTTGCCAGATCGCGGGCTGAGCCGGTGAACCGCGCGGGCGAAGAGTTCCTTGCCGGTGCCCGGTTCACCTAACAGCAGGACAGTCAGCGGCGATTTGGCCCCTTTCTTCATATCTCGAAACAGGCGCAGCAGCGAGGGGTCTTGCGTGACGATTCCGAGCTGGCGGCAATCGTTTCGCAGCTGGTCGAGCTCGGCGTCGCCGATGGTGCCGGACTCGGAACCGGCGGCGCGCAAGCCGTGGAGCTGCTGTTCCAGCGCATCGAGCTGCCGGCGGGCCGCCTGTTCCTGCGTCTGTACCTCGGTCAGTTCGGCCCGCAGAGATTCCGCTGCGCGGGCGAGATCCTGCTGCTGGCCGGTCGAGTGAGCGACCGCGGTTTTGGCTGCGTCCAAATCTTCTTGCAAGGCTTCGGCGCGATTCTCCCGCAGTACGAGCGCATCCCGCACGGCGGCGGCATCCTGCTGGAGGCGGAGCATGTCCCGTTCAAGCAACCGCATGCGTTGGCCGGCCGTCAGGTGCGTCCAGACGGTGGTGCCGAGCAGGACAAACAGTGCCGCGGTGAGCGGCAGCGCGACCGGCAGCACCGTATGCAGTCCGCCGAGTATGGCGCCGGTCGTGGCGGCATAGAGCGCAATGGTGCCGGCGGCAAACGCCAGACCGGCCACTCCGCGAAAGTAGAGCAGACCCCACGCGATGAGCGAGGCGGTGATTGTGGCGAGACTGAACCGCGCGATGGGATTGACTTGGCAGAGCTGGTTGTCTGTGAGGAGGCTGCTGAGGAGATGCAGCTGCGCGACTATCCCGTTGATAGACTCTCCGGTCGGCAGCAGCCAGAGCGGTTGTGTGACGGCAGCGGGCAGGATGACGACGACACGATCCTTGAACCAACTGTCCAGGGCCGCCTCGTCATGTTGCTGGATGGCTTCCCATGCCGACGACAGGGCGACGGTCGGCAAGGCAGCCAGCGAACCGTTTCCGACTACGTTGAGGAGTCGCGTTTCGGCGGGTATGTCCGATAGTGGGTGATTTTTTGCCAGTGCATACAGCGCTAGTCCGAAGGCGGGCGTTGTCCGATCGCCTTGTTCGATGAAGAAGGGGCCGGCACGGGCGACGTGATCGCTGTGGGGCGAGAGCGTGAGGTGTCCTTGAATAATGGATTCCGAAGCCGGCGGGGCATCATCCTCGAAGACGGTGACGACGCGGCCGGCGGTTCTGATCGCTTCCAGCAGCAGCGCATCGCTGGCGGCTCCGCCCAGGTGCGGGGGGCTGGCGTGGCTCATGCGATGGTCGATGCCGATGGCGGCGGCCTCGGCGTCATGCGCGGTGGCGATGAGTTGCGCCAGGACGGCCCGGTCCAATGGCCCGGTTCCGAACCGCGCGTCGCTCGCGGGGTCGCGCGCGACAATCGTCAGCGAGGGACTGGCGGCAATTGGCGCGCGATGGCGCAGCCACATATCGTAGGCCGTCCAATCGAGCGCCGTGAATGTCGCGGGGGCGGCCAGCCAGAGGATTCCGGCCAGCAGGGTTGCGAGCAGACCGATGGCGAGGGACTGGAGGGGCAGTGAGGTAATGAAGAACCGCCAGATGGTGTGCCGGTCGAGCATGGGGATTATCGGAGGCCCAGTTCATCGAGCAGGGCTTGCGTGTCTTGCTTCGTCAGGCCCTTGAGCGCGGCCTTCGCCTTGGCTCGATCCGGCGTGACACCGAGGCCCTGGCCATAGATGCGCGCGAGCGCTGTCTTGGCCGGCGCAAACCCGTCGGCGGCGACGGTCTCAAGGCAGCCGAGAATGTTTTTATCGAAGGGTGCGAGGCGCTGGTCCCAGCCGGTCTCATAGAGACGGACGAGTTCGGCCAGTGCGACGTCGCTTAGCGCATAACTTTCTTGCAGGAGGGTTGAGACCGCCGCGTCGGCCCGATTGTCCTTGAGCAGCAGGGTTCCCAATGTGTCGCTGTCTCCTGGCCGGCTATAGTCGGGAAACTTCTCCCAGAGCAGAGTGCGATAGGATTGAAAGCCTTCGAGCGCGTCGGCCCGGCGGCGATCGGTTCGGGCGGTCGACAGGGCTTGCCGTCTGAGTTTGCCGAGGGTCTCGACTGCCGGCTGATGGCCCGATTCAGCGGCCATGGCCCACCAGAAGATTGCCCGCCCGAGATGTTTCTCCACACCCTGGCCGTTCTTGTAAGCATTGCCAGAAAAGAACTGCGCCTGCGGCACTCCGCCGATGGCCGCTTCCTCCATGAACTGCGCCGCGTCTTGATGGCGGTTGGTCAGTTTCAACAACAAGGCGAGGCGGTACTGCGCGTCGGGAAAGTGAGGCTGGAGTTCGAGCGCGCGCCGATACGATTGCATTGCGGCCTTGATATTGCCGAGTGAATATTGCACACCGCCGAGGCTGTAGTGCGCATGGGTGAGCTCGGGGTCGATGAGCAGCGCTTCCATGAAGGCGGTGGCGGCGCCATGCCCCTCTTGTTTTGCCATGAGCAGGATGCCGAGTTGCAGCAGCGCGCCGGTATGGTTCGGTTGCAGTTTGAGC
Organism: Nitrospira sp.; assembly: GCA_022226955.1. Lineage (NCBI taxonomy): Bacteria > Pseudomonadati > Nitrospirota > Nitrospiria > Nitrospirales > Nitrospiraceae > Nitrospira > Nitrospira sp. The sequence continues at coordinate 1,683,920 of CP092079.1, read as the reverse complement.
GCCATGCGGCATTCGTCGAGCGCGGCATCGAAGTCGCCGACGCGATAGAGCCCCTGCGCCAGCCTGAGGCGATCCTCTGCGCTGGTGGGAAATGCCATGACCTGTTTACGCAACTCGCTTAGCATGAAGACGGCATTATCGCGCTCGGGCTCCGTCCGTTCAGCGAGAGGCAGCTCGTTCTGCTGTAGAGCCTGGGGAGCTGGATTGGGATCCACCGTGAGGGTGGAATCGGGACCAGGAGATTCGAGAACCGGCGGCGTGGATATCGGTTCGTCAGGAAGTTGGGCGAACGACAGGCCGTGACGTTGGACGAGCAGCGGAACAACAAGGACGGTCACGAGCACTAGACAACGGCGCATCGAAATCTGCGACCCTCCTGAAGCGGGTATGAGCGAGCCTCATTATAGCATCTGAAGAGGCGGGGCGGATTGTTTGGGAATGGTGTCAGGCAGCGAGGGAATACCCTAGCGCAAGGCTGCCAGCGCCTCTTTGATCTGTTCAATGCAGGACTGGATTTCTTGAGGTGAGGGGTGAACCGGCTCGTGCGGGACCCGCCAGACCGGCTCCAGAGGAGCCGGGTCGGTTGCCAGGCGGGGGATAAGGTGCCAGTGAATATGCGGCAGTTGATTGCCCAGCAGCTCGTAATTGATTTTTCTGGCGTCAAACACCTGCGCGAGAGTCTTGGCAACCAGGGTGACTTCTTCCATCAGCTGTATGCGCTCTGTGGGAGCCAGCTGGAAGAGCTCGGTGGCATGGCGCCGGAAGACGACGACAGTCCAGCCTTTGAAAAATTGATCCTCGTGCACATAGGCTTGCGACAGTCCGAGGTCGGCGATGAAATGGTCGGCGCGCGGCCAGGTGCCTTGGCAGGCTTTGCACGGCTGGGTTGTGGTGGGATCGCTCATGGTTGATTGGCCTTGCGCCACTCCTCTTCTGTAATGACACCCTTCTTGAGCAGCAATTGGAGCAACTTGTCGATCTGTTTGTCCGTTTGCCGGTGAGGGACGGCGGGCTGAGTCTGAGCGGCCGGTTGTTTCGCTTCAGGCAGTGGACGTTTGTTGCCGTAGACTTTGAAGACCGGCGTGAAGACGGCGACATAGTCCCGGTTGCGGATTCTGACAGAAGCCGCGCGGCTATTGGTTTGTGGGGCTACATCCGGGGTGCCGTTGGGTGGAATGCGAAAGAAGGGCTTGCCCTCGCCGGTTTCTCCATCCTGTCCGAGGACGTCGAACCGGTTGAGGAAGGGTTCATTGGTCAGTCCCTCATGGTCCTCTCCCGCCAGGTTCGTAATCTTGTCGAGGACGACGATCAGAGAATCGGCGATCAGCGGCTCGGCGGTCACGTTGCGGACACTGACGTCGTAGCGATACTCGCTCGTGAAATTATCGCGCCCGGTGAGCGTGACAATCACCGTGACCTTTCCGGTCAGATCGGTGAGGTGGTCGATAGGGGATGCCATCGAGTCTGTGCCGAAGCCGATGGCTCCGGCGCATAGCGCCGCGCCAACAAGCCAAGTGAACCGCGATTCTCTTCCTGTCATCGTGCGCCTCTGGACTCAGGTAAATCTACTACGGAAGGGCGGCGCGGAGCATAGCAAGAATTGCTGAATTGATCGAGTCCCCAAGTTCATTGGTTAGGCCAGCCATTGCCTTGACACCTCGTTTCGCCTGACGCTATTCTCGCCGCAGTCGATGGCGGTTTCCTTCCGGTCACATTAGGCATGACATCCACGGCTTCTCGCGCTCCGTTGTTGATTCCTAAAGCTCTCGTGGCTCGCCTGCTGCGTCTCTACGATTATCCGCATCCGATGAATCTGTCGCGCATCATCCGTGGCTACGACCGGCCGCATGCCGTGCGCACCGCGCGCATGTGCGCGGCAGTGGCCGCTGCGTTGGGGCATGACCCCGCGCTGGTGCGGCAGTATCAGATTGCTTGTGTTCTGCATGATTTGGGCCGGGCTGGGTTGGACCGCGTCCTTTTTGGGAAAATCTGGTCCTGGGCGAAAGCCCAGGGGATTCCGACCAGGCCGCGTGAATGGCGCGCCCTCCATCCGGAGACGGTGTATGGACGTGAGACGGAAGCCTTTCTCGCGCGCTATCGCCAGGGCCTCGAAGCCGCCGGGATTCCCATGACACCCTGGGCGAAAGAGCAGGTCGAGATGCGACTGGGGTATTCCCGGCGGCTGTCCCGGCGGCTGCGGTCGGTGCGCGGCGAGATCGCGCAACTGGGCGTGCGCTGGGAACCCTGGATGCAGCGGGTCATGCTCTATTACTATTACCCGGAGAAGTTGGCCGATGCTCCGGCTTGGGTGAAGCAGTTGGCGGAAATTTTGGTGGCCTGCGAACAGTTCGAGGCCTATAGCAATCAACGCCGCGGCCGCGACTATTATGCGCGAAAGAAGGAAACGCTCGCCGATGCCTTTGCCTATCTGGATAAGTTGAAGCAAGAAGGCATTGTGAGCCAGGCGGTCATGTTGGCCTTGCGCAGGCTAGCCGCCGAAGGCGAGTTCGACCGAGTACTGGAAGAAGCGCGCGGCGGCCGGCTCTCGCCGGCCGAACGGAAATTCCTGCGGCAGCAGCATCGTCACATGGAGCGCTGACATGGCGGTAAAGACCGTGACCTCCCGCGTGAACATGCGCGGCGACACGCACATCGAGAATCTGACACAATCGGTCCAGACCGCCGTCGCCGACTGCGGGTTGAGCGCCGGCATCGTCACGGTGTTTGTGAAGCACACGACGGCGTCGATCATGGTTATCGAAGACGAGCCGGGCATTCGCGCCGATACGAAAGCGTTTTGGGACCGGACGGTGCCGGCCGATCCGGCCTGGCAGCACAATATGCGGAATGCCGGTGAAGACAATGGGCACAGCCATCTTCGCGGGCAGCTGCAAGGGCCGTCCGTCACGATTCCGTTCTCCGAGGGGACACTGCTGCTGGGCACATGGCAGCAGATTGTCGTCGTCGATTTCGATACTCGAGCCCGCACACGCGAGTTGATCTTCCAAATCATCGGTGAGTAACGGTGGGGGTGTGGTCAATCATGCAGAGGTCTGTCGGCGCAATCGTGGCGATATGCGCGCTTGCCGCCAGCCCGGCTGCCATGGCGGCGGACTGGGGTAAACCGCTCGGCGGGACTTATGAGGGCGCGGACGGCAAACCCAGGCCGGTGACGCCTGCGCCGTCTGAATTGAGCCCCGACGAACGCGCGACGATGGCGGTGTTCGAGCGGGCCACGAAGTCGGTCGTCTTCATCGCCAACACGGCCATGCAACGCGACGTCTGGTCGTTCAATACGATGGAAGTTCCGCAGGGATCCGGCTCCGGATTTATCTGGAGCAAGCAGGGCTATCTCGTCACGAACTTTCACGTGATCTACGGGGCCGATGCCATCAAGGTGACGCTGGCCGACCGGAGCGAGCATCAGGCCAAAGTTATCGGAGCCGATCCGGATCATGACCTGGCCGTGTTGCAGATTAACGTTCCCGAAACTCTTCTGGAGCCGCTGGCGATTGGGGCGTCGCACGATTTGCGGGTAGGGCAGAAAGTGCTGGCGATCGGCAATCCGTTCGGATTGGACCATACCTTGACGACCGGCGTGGTGAGCGCGCTGGGGCGTACGATCAAGTCGATGTCGAACCGGACAATCGACGGGGTCGTGCAAACCGATGCCGCTATCAATCCCGGCAATTCCGGCGGGCCGCTGCTCGACAGCTGCGGCCGGCTGATCGGCGTGAATACGCAAATCGTCAGTCCCAGCGGCGCCTATGCTGGAGTCGGGTTTGCAGTTCCGGTGAATACGGTGAATCGGGTTATTCCGGAGTTGATTAAGCACGGCAAACTGATCAGACCGGGGCTGGGCGTCTCGCTGGTGCCCGATGCGCTGGCGGCTCGCTGGGGTATCAAGGGGTTGATTATCGGGAAAGTGTCTCGCGGAGGGCCGGCCGATGCGGCGGGACTGAAAGGCGCGCGGCAAACTTCAAACGGGCGCATCGAGCTTGGCGATATTATCGTGGGGGTGGCCGGCAAGCCGGTCGCGACGATGGACGATTTGATGGATGTGATGGAAGCCCACAAGGTCGGCGATCAGGTCACGCTCGACATTATTCGCGCCAATAAACCGCAACGCATCGCGGTGACTCTCCAAGCGATCAATTAGCAGATCTATGTGGCCGTTGCGGGCGGTATTGCCAGCCGGCGGCGGCTGGTGGCGTCCGGCTTCGACATGTTGTTATGATGACGTCTGACCAAACGGGAGACGACCATGAGCGACCATCGACCAGACGATAGAGAGCAGACCGGCGCAGGAGCAGGGAAGCGTCCGGATTCGACGCCCGCCGATCCGCTGGAACTGATCGAGCAATGCCTCGCATCCTTTCCTGAGAACGATCCTCGGCAGCAGATTCTCTACAAGCTCCGGCACTCCGTCATGCTCGCGGCGGCCAGTCAGCAGCAGCGCGATGTCGAATTCAAAAAGATCAGCGAGGTGGTGGCGAAGCTGACGGCGCTGGCCAATCGTATTGGGACGTTGTTGGATTTGCCGGGCGAAGGCCTGGCCAGGATCGTCGTCGGCGGGGCCGAATATTATGCGAATGTCGATCCGCGCGTGGCGAGCGCTGATCTCAAGATCGGCGCTCAGATTCTGGTGAATGAAGCCTATGCGGTCATCAAGACGCTGGGTTATGACCTGAATGGGCCCGTGCTCAAGCTGACAGAGGCCTTGCCGGACGGACGATTGCGGTTTGAGCAGGAGATGGGCCGGCAGTCCATGATTCTTCAGCGGTCGAGCGATCTCGTGGGGGTGGAGCTGAAGGCCGGCGATGAATTACGGATCGATCCGGGGCACCGGATTGCGATTGAAAAGCTGGAGGATCGCAAGGCCAAGACCCATGTGCTCGACGAAGTGCCGACGGTGACGTGGGCACAGATCGGCGGCCAGCAGGAGGCGATTGGCGCGATCCGCAAGGCGATTGAATATCCCCTTTTGCATGCGGAGACGTTTCAGCAATTTAAATTCACGCAACCCAAGGGCTTTCTGCTCTATGGCCCGCCGGGCTGCGGAAAAACATTGATTGGCCAGGCGGCGGCTGCCAGCCTGTCGAAGCTGGTGAGCGAGTCGATGGCCGCCGCAGGAAAAACGGAGACACTGCCTCCCGTCACGGGCGGGGCGTTTCTCCATATCAAAGGGCCGGAGATTCTGAACATGTGGCTCGGGGAATCCGAGCGGATGGTTCGCGATCTGTTTGCCAAGGCGCGCGCCCGCCGGCGCGAGGGCGCGCTGCCGTTTATTTTCATCGATGAAGCCGAATCGATCCTCGGCACCAGGCGGGCCTCGCGCTCGTTCAATATTTCGAGCACGCTCGTGCCGATGTTCTGCTCCGAGATGGATGGGATTGAGTCGCTGCGGGATGTCGTGATTATTCTGGCCTCGAATCGGCCGGATTTGATCGACCCTGCGGTGCTGCGTCCTGGCCGGATCGATCGCAAGATCAAAGTCAGCCGGCCGAACCGCGAGTCGGCCGCTGAGATTCTGAAGGTTTATCTCACGGAAGAGTTGCCGCTGGATTCTTCCGTCATTGCCGAGCGGGGCGGAGAGAAGGCGAAGGCGGTTGCCTCACTGGTGGATGAGGTGATCGAGCAGATTTTCAAGCGGACGGATGAGAATCGGATTCTCTCGATCAGGCTCCGGAGCGGCCAGAATAAGGTGCTTTATCGGGGCGACCTTGTGAGCGGGGCGATTCTCTCTTCCATTGTCCAGCGCGCGAAGGAAAAGGCCATCGACCGCATGATCCAATCTGGCCAGCCTGCCGGCCAGTCGGCGGGGCTCATTGCGCAAGATCTCTCTGATTCTGTATCGGCGGAGTTCCGCGAGGGAGAGATGCTGCCGCCCGACGATGCGGCGGAAGAATGGCTGAAGTTGCTCGACCATCATCCGGATCAGGTTGTCGGGGTGTCGTCGTTTCGGCGCGGCCGGCAGAGCGAAGAACGAGCGATCAACCAGATTATTTAACGATGCGTCTGTTCGGCATAGAAACGGAATATGGGATTACGCGCGAGGATCTCGATGCGGTGGATCCGGTTGTCGAGTCGATGGAGCTGGTGCGGGCGCACCTGACGGCCTCGTTCGAACGGCGATGGGACTATGGCGGCGAAGATCCGCATGACGATGCCCGGGGGTTCCGGGTGTCCGGGCTGCAACAGGATCGTGAAGAAGACGATTTTGCCAAGCTGGATGCGCACCGGCCCTTTTCGTTTCATGAGATGAAGAGCGACCTGGTGCTGCCGAACGGCGCGCGATTTTATAACGATCACACGCACCCGGAATATTCCACGCCGGAATGCCGCACGTTGCGCGATCTGCTCGCGCAGGATCGCGCGGGGGAGCGGATTGTCCAGCGCGCGGCCGAGCGGAGAAATCGCACTCTCGGTGGCCCGCACGTACAATTGTACAAGAACAACACCGATTTGCACGGCCATAGCTACGGCTGCCACGACAACTATCTCGTCTCGCGGTCGATTCCCTTTCCGCAGTTGGTGGCGGGGCTGGTGCCGTTCCTTGTCAGCCGCCAGGTGATTGCCGGTGCGGGGAAAGTCGGTGTCGAGGCGCAGGAAAGCGGATTCGTCCCAGGGCAGTATCAGCTCTCCCAGCGCGCCGATTTCATGGAGACGGATCTGAGCGTCGATACGATGCATAACCGGCCGATTCTGAACACCAGGGATGAGCCGCATGCCGTTCGGGAGAAGTATCGGCGGCTGCATCTCATCATCGGCGACGCGAATATGTGCGAGTACGCTACGGCGTTGAAGGTGGGGACGACGCGGGTCGTGCTCGATTTGATCGACCGGGGCGGCGCGCCGCTGCTTGAGCTGGCCGATCCGGTTGCGGCGGTGAAGCTGATTTCTCGCGATCCTGATTTGAAGGCGACCGTGCGCCAGAAACAGGGGGTGGCGCTCTCCGGGTTGGAAATCCAGGCGCAATATTACGTGGCAGCCAGGCGCCTGTTGGCCGGAGCCGATGCCGAAACGGACTGGGTGCTGAGTGAATGGGGCGAGACGCTGCGCTTGCTGGCAGAGGATCGCAATCAATTGGTCGGCAAGCTCGATTGGGTGACGAAGCTGTGGCTGTTTGAGACCTTTGTCCGGGAAGAGCGGATCGGCTGGGACGATCCCTGGCTGGCGAGTCTGGATCTCGAATACCATAACGTGAACGCCGACCGTGGGCTGTATCTTGGGCTGGAAGCCGAAGGCAAGGCCTGGCGTATGACCACGGAAGCCGACATCGAACAGGCCTTGTCGGCCGGTCCTCAAGATACTCGCGGCGGGTTGCGCGGATTGTGTGTGCGGCGGTTTCCTGATCAGATCACAGCGATGCAGTGGGAACGCATTCAGTTCTCTGGCGGGTTGTTGAAGGGAAAGACGTTGGAGATGGGCGATTTGTTCGATCCGGCCGATGTTACGGCCTGTGCGGAGATTTTTGAGCGGGCGGCTTCTCCGGCCGATGGGTTGGCCGCCTGGAGTAGAAGAAAGGAATCGCAGCCATGATCTACCAGACGATGCCTGAACGACGCGAGGGGCCGGTCGATCCGATGCCGAAGGCGCCAAGTCCGTTGGACGAAGGCGGAGGGCCTCGCCGTCCGGAGACCGGATCGCCGGATAAAGACAGTTTGATGAAGCGAATGAAGAAGGTCGATCCGAAGCAGGCGGAGCGGTACCGGCAGAGAACAGGGGAGTGAGGATGGCTACCGATCCAGGGTTTGTGCTCGCCGAACGCGTGCCTGTTGGGAAAACGCGGCGTCTTGGCGCCGCGAGGGTGGGCGGGTGAGAATAGAAGGTCCTCGTTGGATGCGCGCAGTGAGCCCTAACATCGGCGCTCATCTTGGAGGAAAAGTAAACTAGGAAGGCATGGTGCTGGGATGGGAATGCAGGGGGATTTTTTTCAGTTGTTGAAGGAGCAGGGCTATCAGTTCGGCCAGCCTGCGACTGTCGGGTCGGGCATCGAGCTGCCGAGCGCGACGACGATTCTGGCGTTCAAATATCGCGATGGCGTTCTCGTCGCTGGTGATCGCCGGGCGACGGCCGGCAATATGGTGATGTATGACCGGACGGACAAGGTGCTCGAAATCGATCGCCATAGTGTCATGGCCATTGCGGGCGTCCCGGCGACGGCCTATGAAATGGTGCGGATTCTCGAACACTCGTTCAAATATTATCGGCGGACGCAGTTGCAAGAATTGAGTTTCGAAGGGAAGCTGCGCGCCGTCTCGAAGCTATTGAAGGAAAATGTCGCCGCCGCTTTGGCGGGGACTGGCGCGGTGGTGCCGGTATTTGCTGGTTACGACTTTGAGCAGGGCGCGGCCAAAATCTATTTTTACGATATTCTCGGCGCTGAGTTCGAGGGAGTCGAATATGCGGTGTCGGGTTCTGGCTCGCCGACGATTCGCGGCATCTTGCACTACGTGAATACCTGGGGCGAGCGTCCGCTGGCCGCGCTTACAGAGGAAGAGGCGACGGTTCAGGCGTTGCGCCTCTTAACCAGCGCGGCGGAGTTCGATTCGGCAACCGGCGGAGTGAATCGGGAGGCGAGCCTCTATCCGGTCGTCAAGTTCATTACGCAGGAAGGGCTGAGGACGGTCCCGGACTCCACGTTGAAACAACTGTTCGAAACGAAGGTATCGCGCCATGTATGAAGAGCCGTATCGGTGGGTAGAGGCGGTCGGCAATCGCCGGACGTATCTGGATGAGCAGTTTCGGCAGGGGAGTCCTGTGGTGGCTCTAGGCTACGATGGAGGCATCCTCCTGACGACGGCCAGCAAGGGCACGCCGAAGCTGTACGAGATTTACGATCGTATTGCTCTGGGAGGCATGGGCCACCCGGCAGATTTGGAAAAGCTTCGATTCAGTTTGTTGGAGATGGCCCATACGGAGGGGTTCAATCGGTCTCCGTCGGATGTCACCGGCTCGCGCCTGGTGAAGTACGGGATTGCGCCGGTGATTAAGCAGGCGTTTGAAGAGGTGTATAAAGCGCCGTTCATCGTGAGAATTCTCCTGGCCGAGTTGGGCCAGAAGCCGGAGAAGGATACTTTGCTCACGATCAACTATGACGGAACGTTCGACGAGCGCAGGGATTTTGCCGTGCTGGCCGCAACGAAGCAGGCGCAGACTCGCATGCAAGAGTATCTGAAAGCGCAGGCTGTATCGCCCTGCCCGCTTCAGCAGGGCTTGCTGCTGGCACTGCGCGCTTGGGCAATCGGGTCGCTTGCGCATCAACAGGATTCGGCCGAGGCCTCAGCTGATAGTGGGGCAGAGGACCGTCGTGAAACGGCTGCCTCGATTCCCGATCAGGCCGCCTTGCTCGCACATCTCCGTGAGGTGCTGGTAGAGAGGACGCTGGAATGCGCGGTCTTGGAACGGCAACAGGCCGGTTCGTCCAAGTATCGCGCCCTGAAACCGGCTGAGTTGGCGCGCGTGCTTCCGGGCGATTTCCAAGCCCTCCTTGCTGGCTAATATGCTGAATCGTATATTCGGACTGGAAACGGAGTACGGACTTCTGGTCAACCAGGATCGCCCCGATCACTCGCCGACGTGGTTTGCCCACCAGATTCGCGATCATCTCTTTCATACCCAGCGCCGGGGCGTTTTGGACCTCCATCATCGCGGGCATGACGAGCCGCCTGGGAACGGGGGCTTTCTGACCAATGCCGGGCGGATGTATCTCGACATGGGCCACCTGGAGTACGCCTCGCCTGAATGCCAGTCGCTCGTCGATCTGATCGCAGTCGACCGGGCCGGCGATCAGCTTCTGCAGGAGACGATCGAGACGCTTGGGTTCGGCGACACGATTTCACTGATCAAGAACAACATCGATCATGAAACGGACGCCACGTTTGGATCGCATGAAAATTATCTGGTCACCCGGCGGTTTCCATTCAGCCGTCGCGGCTTGAGTCCGCTTGTCACGTTCCTGGTCACGCGGCAGATTTTCACCGGATCGGGGCGTATTGGCGCGGCCAGTCCGCAAGATGCCTGGATCCAAATGGATCGCCTGATTGTGCCGCGTGGGGCGCTCCGGTCGCATGCGCCACAGCCGGCGATTCCTTTTCAGATTTCACAGCGGGCCGATCATATCGTGAACGACTTCTTCGAATGGGTGCAGCAGAACCGGGCCATCGTCAATACGCGGGATGAGCCGCTGGCGGATCCCAATCAATACCGGCGCATTCATCTGTTGCTCGGCGATTCGAACATGGCCGAGGTCGCCACGGCGCTCAAGATGGGCACGACAGGATTAGTCTTGCAGTTGATCGAAGAGGGGAAGGCGCCGGCCGGGCTGGAACTCGATGAGCCGGTCGAAACCCTGCAAGAGATCTCCCAAGATCAGGAGCGCCAGTGGATTGTGCGGTTGCAATCGGGCCGGACAATCTCAGCGATCGATGTTCAAGAACAATTCCTCGCGGCTGCACGAGAAGCCTATGCCGGGCAGGATGAGGAGACGGATTGGGTGCTTGACCAGTGGGAGTCAGTCCTCAGGGATTTGCGTGGCGACTATACTAAGCTAGTGGGGCGCCTCGATTGGGCTTCTAAGTTGTGGCTGCTGGAATCTTTTCGCGAGGCTGAGCAGCTGGACTGGCAGGATCCGGCGCTTAAGAGTCTCGATCTCGAATATCATAATTTGCATGCGGACCGAGGCCTCTATTTCGGGCTGCTCGAAGAGGGCCGAGTACCCCGTATGACAACGGATAAGGCGATTGCCCTCGCGATGGAACACCCTCCCCGCAACACGCGGGCGTTTGGCCGAGGTGAATTGGTTCGACATTTGCTGGCGGCCGGCTCTGGCTTGGAGCCAAGTGGCTCGGCCTCCGATGAGCGATTCTTTCCGGACTATGTCATCAATTGGTCAATCGTTCAGGTCCAAGGCCGCACGCCGTTTCCCATGCCCGATCCGTTCAAAACCTACGTTCAGGACGTTCGCACCTACTTACAGTCTCCCTGAAGAATCCGCTTTCCCTCGAATTCTCGCGGCTCGGAATGCGTTGATCCTAGGAAATCGCCGGTAGAATGGTATGCTTGGCGGGCATGGGCGATTGCTCACGCGTTCGGCAGGAGGCTTACGATGAAAGCGCGGACATGGATGATGCAATACGGTGTGGCGATGCTGCTCTCATGCACATTTGCCCTGATCCTTGGACAGGTCCCGCTCTTTCGCGAGACGGCTGTGGGAAAGTTAGCCGCCTCCGATCTGGTGCAGTTTCTCGGGTATGGCAGCACGATTGTCCTGGCTTGGTTCGGCGCCCGGCAGGCTGCGGCGGACCCTTCCGAGGATTGGAAATGGCTCGCGCCGTATCGCGCGCTGATTCTTCCGGTCACGACGCTGGCGACGGTGATTCTGGCGTATGGCGTCTTGTTACTAGTGAGCGACCCGTTTCTGAATAAATCCGCCAAGAGAATCTATAATTGGATTTTTATCGTGGGGATTGTGGCGGCGATTGCATGGCTTATTGCGACATGGATTAGAACCTGCGCCCCGCTTGTCGCTGCGGCGGCTCCTCGTCGATTGAAAAAAGCTATCTAGCGGATAGGTGTTCAGTAGCGGCTTTTTAGCAAGGCTGCTACCTCAGCTGCGGCCTCGACTCGCAAACTCGATAATTCTGTTTTCCGCCCAATAACAGTCTTCACCGGCTGGGCTCGCGCTAAAGAATCCGCAATGTCCGCCGTGGCGAGGCGCCAGCAGAGCGATATGTCGGTTGTCGGCGAGTGCAGGGCTGGCGAAGAGCGAGTAGGGAATAAATGGATCGTCCTGGGCGGTAATAATCAATGTCGGGACGGCAATGCGATGCAGCACATGCCGGGCTCCTGCGCGGTCGTAGTAGTCTGCGCCATTCCGATATCCTCCGTCGCGGGCGGTGTAGTAATCGTCGAATTGGCTGATCGTCTTCATTGAGCGCAATGCATTCAGATTCCATTTGCCAGGAGTGAGCGCGGCCTTCCGCTTCATTCGCGCTTTGAGGCGTGAGAGGAAGTGCTGGTGATAGATCCAGTTCCTGGGTTGCTCCAAGGCCGCCACGCATTGGGTCGGGTCGATGTTCGGGCATACGGCGGCGACTCCTGCGAGGGCAGGTAGGGAGGCCTCGATTTCGCCGGCCGCTTTCAGCACAAGATTGCCTCCCATCGAATAGCCGATGAGCCAGATATGCGTCAGGCGGTCTACTGTCGCCAGTTCTCTGACGATCTCGCGATAATCGCTGCTGAGCCCGCTGTTATAGAGCGTTGGAGTGAGGTGCTCGGTGCCGCCGCAGGTGCGTTGGTTTATCCGCAGGACGTTGAACCCACGCCGATAGGCCTTGGCCGCGATCCCTCGCATGTAGTGCGAGTCCGCGCAGCCCTCTAGGCCGTGAACGAGAATGAGGGTGGGCGATTCCAAAGCGCGTGGCTGCCAGTGACAGAATCCGAGGAGCTGTGTGCCAGGTTCGGTGGTGAAGAGGCGCTCAGTTTGCGGGATCCCGCTCAGGGAGGTTGCTCTCGGCCAATAGCGCGGCGCAAGCGTCATGAGATGCGCGTTATGAAGAAAAAATAGAGGAGTAAAAGAATGGGCGTTGCGCATATTCACCCCATCATATCCAATATCGATGCGATATGGATCAAGAACTTCCTGTGATAGGGTTGAGTTGGGGATCTCAAGAGGGGATGTATATAGACCGATAACGGAGTCTGGGCGATTGGCAAAGGAGGCGGGCATGTTAACGGCAATTGGCGATGTGATGCGGCGGGTGTATGAGCGGGGGTGGATTACGACCAGAGACGGCAATATCAGCATGCGGAAGCGGGAAGGGAAGTATTTGTATATCACTCCCTCCGGGTGGCGAAAGACGATTATTCATCCTGAACATGTCGTCAGGCTCGAAATCGTCAACGACCCTGAGACCGGTCTTTCGATCCCGAAAGTTCGAGACGACCAACAACCCTCGGGTGAATTGTGGATGCATTGGAATCTTCAACGGGATTCCAAAAAGACACGAACGGTGGTCCATGTGCATGCGACTCACATTGTCGCAGCGATTTATGCGGGGGTGGATTTACAGGCTATGAGCGCTGAGTTCCCGGAGATCTCGCGCTATACCCGCGTCGGGCGAACCGTGCCCGCCTTGCCGGCGCTTTCACGCGATCTGGCCGACGTGACGGCAGAATGTTTTGGGTTGAAGAAGGATGGAACGCTGGAATTCGATATTGTGGGACAGGCCAATCACGGAGTGTGCGCAGTTGCAAACGATCCATGGGCGGCATACGAACATGTCGAGCGGCTGGATCATATCTGTGAGATTGTGTTGAAAAGCGGCGTTGCCGCCCGTGCGACCAGATAGAATCCCGCTACGCTCAAGGCCTAGCGATGGGCTGCGAAATAAGAGAGGGCTGACGGCCTGTTGCCGCCAGCCCTCTCTTTATTTATTGGCTCCCCGGGCAGGACTCGAACCTGCGACCAGCCGGTTAACAGCCGGCTGCTCTACCAACTGAGCTACCGGGGAACGTGGGGTTCAATGGAAGCGGGCCCCATTCTAGCAAAACTTCTTGCTGAGAGGGAGTCTTTTTTAGACGTCAAAGTCCTCAGTTTCATCTTCATCTGAAGACGCATCCGTATTGCCGTCGGCGAGCGCGGCATAGTGTTTCGCCCAGGTCAGATAGAGATTCCCGCTATCTCGCATCGTATCGGCTGCCTTGATGAGCTTGTCGACCAGTTCCGGGTCTTTCCCCGTTGCCTGGATCTGAGCGGCGCGCCGTTCGATGGCTTTGGGGTATTGCGCGATCAAGCCGGAAATTTCACTGAGCAGTTCGTCGATCACATTGTCTTCGTCGTTCATGGCCACCTCGTTTCTCAACAAAAAACCCCATAGCGCGGACGCTATGGGGTTTCCCGCTATTCGCATCGCAGAGGATTAGCCTTGGTAGGCTTGTCCCAGCGCTGCCGATTCGCCTTTTTTTGCGATCAGTTGACCGGTGGCGCTGACGGCTTGCATCTCAATCGCATTGTGCTTGGCGGCGTCGCAAACGACGACGCACAGTTCACAGCCCTTGCAGCGATCAATATGGACCTCAGCAACCATTTTGCTGGAATTCAGGTCCAGACAGTTGGCTTCCGGGCAATACATGATGCAAAGACGGCAGCCCTTCTTGGCCGTGCACTTCTCATCGATGACTTGCGCTACGTTATACATGCGACGCAGTTCCTTCTGTTACGCTGCAACGGCAGGATTGCCGACTTTCAACTCAATCTTATTCTTGTCCGCCCATTCGCTGGCTATCTCGTAGGCTGCCTTGACGGTTGCCAGATTCTTAGCCAGCAACATCTCTTTCTTGGCGAATTTTTTCTTGATCGCTTCGTCCAATGAGGCCGTACCGCCAGAGGCGACAAATTTCTTTCCGAATCGCTCTTGCAGCGCGCCATCCAAGGATTCCATGGAGACGCACTTGGTGATACCGGAAACAGCGCCGATCATGGCCATGTTTGTGGATAGCTCGGTGCCGGCCACTTCAATGGCGAGCTCGGTGCCGGCGATGTAGAACAAGGCGACGTTTAAGTCTTTGAGCCTTTCGATATCTTCTTCCGACAGAAGCGGCTCGGCGGAGTTGATGATGACGATGCCGCCTTCCTTCACGCCAGAATAGAACGGCATGGTGTAGCTTTTCCCCATCGTGATAACCTGGGGGTGAAACACCTGGATTACATCCGGGAACACCAACTCGCCTCGATCATAGATCCGTTCGATTCCGATACGGCAATAGCTCTCAGCCGGTGCCATCCGCTTCTCGGCGCCAAAAAATGGGTTGGAAATTGAAAACTTTCCGTCCCGGTTGGCGGCCATGGCCAAGACATGGGCTGCGGTGACCGCGCCTTGTCCGCCTAAGCCAGACATCCGGATATTGATTCGCTTCTTAATCATGAACAACCTCCGGTTTCGTTAGGCTTTCCCGGCCAATTGCTTGGCAGCCGCTTTCCGCTCTTTATCCTTCGCCGCTAGCTCAGCCAGCAATTGCTTGGCCGGCTCGCTGACGTATTCTTTATAGGCGAAACGCTCGGTCGGCTTTTCCGAATCGCGCATTTCCTGGAGGCCTTCCATGCTGTTCTTGCCGATTTCCAGAATGCAGGGGGTGTAAAGCTGGAGATAGGTCGGTCCAATTTCACGAGCGATATGGACGGCGTTCCGGATGACTTTTTCGACCAAAGACGGCTTGCTGACCGTGCAGTTAACGACATAGTGACAGCCGGATTCACGGGCAATCTCAGGCAGCCGTACCTTGTCGAACAGCTTGCCAACAGGAGCCATTTTGGCGACGAAACCTTTCTGCATCAACCCGCTCTCTTGGCCACCTGTGTTGGCATAGAGCTCGTTGTCGAAGCAGATGGTGGTGAACTTTTCCTGGCGGAACCAGGCTTGTAAGGTCATGTCGAGACCGATGTCGACGGTGGCGCCATCGCCGGCGAGAACTACGACATCTTTTGTGCGGTCTGGGAAACGGACGCTGAGGGCGCGCTTCAATCCCGATGCGATGGCGTTTTGATTGCCAAACAGGGAGTGGATGTTATGCACGGCCACCATCGGAAACACCAAGCTGGTGCAACCGGTGGACCCGACCATCACGGTGTCTTCAGGATTGGGGAGCGAGGCCAGGATATAACGGAATGCCATGGACTCCGGGCAGCCGGCGCAGAGCGAGTGCTGCTCGATGAGTTCTTTGTTGTTGCCGATATCTTTCCATCCACGATCTTCCTTGCCGTAGGTCGCGCTCTTCACCAGATCCTGGTAGTCCGACGGCATGATGTCATAGAGGGCCTCAGAAATCTTAATTTTCTCTTTGCTCATATATGCCTCCTCAGGTTCGCGAGCACAATGCGAACTGGTTCTGGATGTGGGTTGCTCAGCTTCCGCGTCCGGCCATGACAAAGGACTTTTTGAGTCCCAAGGTCGTCTTGATTTCGTTGACGATAATTTCTGGTGGCATCGTCATGCCGCCAGCGACGCGCGGACCCGCATGCACCCGCTCATGATTGGGAATCGTTGCCTTGAGCTCTTTGGCCAGCCAGCCGGTCACGTTAAACTCCGGCACGAAAATGTGCTTGGCGTTCTTCGTGGCTTCGCGAATCTCTTCTTCCGGCCATGGGCGCAAGGTCTTCACCTTCACGAGCCCGCAACGGACGCCTTCGTCTTCGAGGAGGCGGATGGCCTCGCGGCTCTGCGACACCGCAGTGCCTGACGCGAGGAGCATGATCTCGGCATCCGCGTTCTCCACATCGATCAGCCCATTGAGCCACTTGATGGAGTGCTTTCTGGAGCGCTCCACGGCCGCCCAGACTTCCTGCTGCCAGCTGGCATGAGTGGCGTAACTGATGTAGTTGCTCTTCATGACGAAGGGATCGCGCATCATCCGGACTGGCGGACATTCCATATCCATGCAAGGAACTGGTGAACGGTATGGATCATAGGGCGGTAAGCACATGTCGGCCGGTGTGAGGTTTACGACGTCCTTCGTATGCGTGACAAAGAATCCGTCGCAGCAGAGCGCGAGCGGCAAATGCACATCCGGCTCTTCCGACACCATGTAGCCTTTGAGAATCCAATCGAAAAAGTCCTGCGCGGTTTCCGCATGCCATACCAGCATGCCGGTGTTCAAAAGATAGGCGATTTCGAGTGTGTCGGGCTGAATCGATAGCGGTGAATTGATGCCGCGACAGGTGACGATCATTTGAATCGGCAGCCGGGCGCCGGACCACATGGGAAAATTCTCCATGGCGCGCATCGTGCCAGGTCCCGCGGTTGTCGTGAAGACGCGAGCGCCTCCGAAGGCCGCTCCCGCGCATTGCGACATGACGGCAAATTCGCTCTCGCCGCGGAAGTAGTCGCCAATATACCCTTCGGCAAAGAGCTCGCCGATCAAGGCCGCCGCTTCGCTCTGCGGGGTGATGGGATAGGCGATCATGACGTCGCAGCTGGCGCGACGCACCGCTTCTTTAATGACTTCGCTCCCGGTGTAGAACGAGGGCGTCCGAGGAGCCTCGTTCATCAGCTTCCAGGTATCGGTATATGTCTGGCCCTTCTTGTTCTTCGTGCCAATGACTGAGTGTATATCTGCCATGACCCAGCCTCCTTTCGGGCTATGCAGAGGTTCAAACGACTTAGTTTGAAGCCCCGCTTTTGGCTGACGTCAGCCGTGGTTGGACTGTCCCTTTCAACTTTCTCACCCACTCTGCCAGGGTCATGATTTTTTCGACGGATGCGTCACGGAATGAGAGCATCGCGTCTTCATGGCCGGCCTGCGCACACATTGCAATCGTGTAGCATGAAGTCCCGCCCCGAATAATTTTGAGCGACAGATTCGCTTGGTGGCAATGCACGCCAATGAACATGCAGCAATCGATCTTATTATGCCAGATCGTCAGATTCGGATGGTTGGGATTGATTTCAACTTCAGGATTGATCTTGGGGTATTTGGGGCGATAGTCCGGCATGGGGATCAGCATAGGCTTCTGGCCGGGCTGCACGCATTCCTTCAATGTGTCGTACAGATGGCGGATTGCCGTGGCCTTCTTGGCGGCCTTTTCATTCCAAGCCCAGAGTACTAAGGGGCCGGGGAAGAGGGTCGGCACTTTGGCCATCAAGAATTGCTTGGCCGCTTCTTCATAGGCCTTTTCTTCGGAGGTAATGACGCCGTTGATATGAGCTTCGCCAGGGTTTGGCAACCGAATGCCCATACTGGCTGCAGCGGGGGGCAGAAAATGTTCTGGTCCTGGAAGCACGCGGTATTGACTCATTACGCCTTACTCTCCGGCAAAAGGTTGAAGATCCTCTGCAACGACTCAGTTTCGACTCGTGAATCCTGTCAACACTCTAAGCTTTTTTCCACATCGTCTGCAACCTCACAGAAGGCCCACCTTCTTGAGCTTTTGGGCTATGCGGGCAGAGTTATATTAGGCCTTTAGGGACGGCCAAACACACATCCTGAACGTATAATTCTGACTATAAATCGGGTGGCATTATAGGGGGCGGACTTTTTCCTTGTCAAACATACCGTCGTGATTCAGGTCCGAATGGTACCTTGTCAAAACGCATCGCGTATTCAAGTTCTTCCAAGTGCATGTTCAGGGGAGCTGTTCGCAGGCGGTTAGAGCGCCAAGAAGACAGGCTTGCTCAAAGTCTTCTTTGGCGAGCCGGCCTTCGAGCTGTTCTCTGTAGAGAGTGCCTCGCATCAAAAGAGCTTGGACGTGGGCGGGGTCTATGTCGATAACGATACTCAAATCAGCAATAGCTTGTGTGGGCTGATTCAGCTGTTGATGGAGTTCTCCTCGGAGGAAATACGCCTCTTTTTGCGATGGGGTCCAACTCTCAGAGACCGATGAATTCAGAATCCGATCGAGTGTCGTCATGGCAGGATTCCATTGCGCCATTGAGATCAGTTTGCGAGCCTGAGCGGTCATAACGCGAATGAGCCGTTGCCGGGCGATATCGAAAAACGGATCGATCTCCAAGGCCTTCGTATAAGCGGTTTCAGCCGCGTCCGTCTGGTTCAGCCACGTGCTCACATCTCCTTGCCCAAGGAGTGCCCATGAATTTCCTGCGTCCAAAAGAAGGGCTCGATCAAAATCCATCCGGGCATAATCGATGTATTCAGCATATTCGCTGAGACGAGATTTGTTGGCGTAGGCCAGTGAAACCATCTTGAGATAGGTCTGTCCTCTGACTATCAGTGGCGCTGCAGACTGGGGATCTAACGTTGCGGCTTGTGAGGTGAGATCGATCTTCTGACGAAGGCTGTGCGAGCGGACAGCGCTTTCCACAAGGTGGTGCGCTTGCTCCTGCGGCTGGGTGCGCCCTGGAGGCTGGATCATAAGCGTACGTACTCCTGATGGCGCGGAGTGTGTCTCACGGAGCTGCGCTTTGAGTTCGGCGTTTTCTCTTTGTAATTGTTTGAAGTGCGCGGTCAGTTGTTCTTCGGATCGCCACCGCCGAATGGCTTCTTGGAGATGCTCCATATTCACAATGGCTCGAATGCGAATCATAAACACCGGTCGGTCGCGTTCGAAGCTGCGCCGGGATTCCAGTATCTCTGTCTTGGTTATGGCTGCGGCAAGCGTTCGAATCTCCAGAGAGCTGACGTGCGTGCTCGTTCCGTTTCGAACCGCTTCGTAATCGTGGGAAGTGGCTTCTAGATAGAGGCCGGCTTCTTCAATGGCTTTGCGTTGGGCGCGTTGCAGGACCTTGTCTTCCGCCATAACCAAGGTGTCGCCATCCGCCATGACATATTGCCCTTCGGCTACAATTGTCGTTTCGGTTGCGGTAGCGCTGGTGGCGGCGAGAAAAGCAATGATTAACGAGAGGGCGATATGTGCGATGGGCAGCAACGTCGCATGATTCATAATGCAACTATACCGCGACCGCGCGAGATTTGACCGAACAATGCGTCCAAGGTAGGGCTGGGGCTTAGATGCTGATGGGAGGCAAGGAAGAGAGGTTGTAAAGCGGGCGAAGTGGAGAAATGCTCAATTTATTGGGGTAAGACCTGCATGAATGGGTGAACCTCAACCCGCTCAAAGACGCCATGTACCATATAGGGGTCCTGGTTGGCGAACTGCTCAGCCTCAGCTTGTGACTCAAATTCTAATACCATCAAGCTGCCGGTTTTATCCGTGAGCGGACCGGCAAGAGTGACGCGGCCTTGTTGCGCCAATGGCTCGAGATTGGCGAGATGGGCTGGGCGGTGAATTTTCCGTTTTGCTTCTCCCTCAGGGCCGTCGTATCCAAGAATCACAAATTTCATCGTCGAGTATCCTTTATCGCGCAAATCTGGTGTGGTTCATCTGGTCTAGAGCCTATGCTGGATCTTCAAGCGGACAACGGTCTTTATACCCGCTGGTCACTTCATGCCACCAACGGATTTCGGTCTCCCCAAGCTTCCAGCACAGGTAGACAATTCGGCCGTCGCGGGCATGGGGAAAATCGCACAGGCCTAGATCGATATCCTTTACATGGACGCCTAATTCATGAATGGCGTGAAGATTGGAACTAATTGTTTGTAGGCTGATCACGTATTGAGTACCCACAGGAGTTCCGCCGCCATATAGGGCTTGCTCCGAGGCTTTTTGGACTTCTTCGCGAGTTTGGACGAGGACGGACTTGAATTGTTTGACGGTCTCTAGGTGCGTCTGGAGTTGCGGAATGAGTTGATTCGCTTCAAAAAGCGTAAATACCCGTCCGGGACTCTCTTCATCTCGATCTTCAGCCATAGTGATACATCCTTCCTGGGGCTGTGTATCACAGCCGATTTCCCGGTTCAATGGGAGGGTGCGATCAGGGGGCGATTCATGGGGAAGGGCGGGGAGAGAAAAATGTTTTGTTCTGTTGACAACGGAAAGGGGGCATGCGTATCATCCGCTCTAGTATTCACATTTTATGTGAATCGCTCTCCACGTACATTCAACCTCCGGAATCTTTCTCGAATCGAAAACCACTACGAGTTAGTCAGCATCGACGTAGAAGGCGAACGCCAATAACATGCATTGATTGAATGCAACCGCTCAGACGTTTCGGAGACCACGGTCTGAATCTTCAATAGAAAAGCGCGTGTAGTCAGAGCACTGTACGAGTTATCCTTTCCAACTACATACGATAATCGCCGATTCAAATATAAACGCACATCTGTTCCACGCATGGTCAATCAATCTGGTCAGTCGTTTCCCATGACAACAGAGCCAACGGCTCGATAGGAGAGTTATGCAAGCTGCTAAGGGAGAGGTCATGTATTTGGCGGAGTTGAAACAGAAGTCGATCGCCGACCTGAATGAGGTGGCGCGAGACCTGAAGATCGAAGGCTCCGCTAATCTGCGGAAGCAGGAGCTGATCTTCGCCATTCTGCAAGGCCAGACGGAAAAGAACGGGGTGGTCTATGGCGAAGGTGTGTTGGAAACCCTTCCCGATGGATTTGGTTTTTTGCGCGCCCCGGATTCCAACTATCTCCCAGGCCCCGACGATATCTACATCTCGCCCTCCCAGATTCGGCGGTTCAACCTGCGTACCGGCGACACGGTTTCCGGGCAGATCAGGCCTCCAAAAGAGAGCGAGCGGTACTTTGCCCTGCTGAAGGTTGAGAAGGTCAATTACGAAGACCCTGAAGTGTCGAGAGACAAAATCCTCTTCGATAACCTGACCCCACTCTACCCCGAGGAACGGCTCAATCTTGAGTTTGACCGTGAAGAGTATTGCACCCGCGTGATGGATTTGACGACGCCGATCGGCAAAGGGCAGCGCGGATTGATCGTAGCCGCTCCTCGCACCGGTAAGACAATGCTGCTTCAAGCCCTTGCGCGGGCCATCCTCAAGAATCACAAGGAAGTCACGTTGATTGTGTTGTTGATCGACGAGCGGCCTGAAGAAGTCACTGACTGGCAGCGGCAGGTCAAGGCGGAAGTCATTAGTTCGACGTTCGATGAGCCGGCGCAGCGCCATGCGCAAGTCGCCGAAATGGTGCTGGAGAAGGCCAAGCGCTTAGTTGAGCACAAGAAGGATGTCGTGATCCTGCTGGACAGCATCACGCGGCTCGCGCGGGCCTACAACACCATCGCCCCGCCTAGCGGCAAGGTGCTCTCCGGCGGTCTCGACTCAAACGCGCTGCAACGGCCCAAGCGGTTCTTCGGTGCTGCGCGCAACATCGAGCATGGCGGGAGTTTGACGATTATGGCTTCCGCGCTGGTCGACACCGGCAGCCGTATGGACGACGTAATTTTCGAAGAGTTCAAGGGAACCGGCAACATGGAAGTCCATCTGGACCGCCGCTTGGCCGACAAGCGTCTCTTCCCGGCGATCGATATCGGCAAGTCGGGAACCAGAAAAGAAGAGTTGTTGGTGGATAAAGACCGGCTCAACAAAATGTGGATCTTGCGCAAAGTCCTCAGCCCGTTGGGTACCGTGGAATCGATGGAGTTCATCATGGACAAGATTGGCGGCACCAAAACCAATCAGGAATTCCTGCAATCGATGAATCGATAAGAGGCGCTTGTTTCTACCCCTGTGGTTCGGATACAGTGTATTGCTTCTGGCGTGGGGCTAGGAGCCTGAACGAATGTTTGGCAAGGAGTCGTAGGTCATGCAAAAGGGTATTCATCCAATGTATCGGGAAGCCACCGTCCATTGCGCTTGTGGCAACTCATTCAAGACGCGCACGACCGTCGGAGAGATCAGCGTCGATATTTGCGGGGCCTGCCATCCGTTTTTTACCGGCACGCAAAAAATCATCGACACCGAAGGACGGGTCGAGCGGTTTAAGAAGAAGTACGCGAAGAAGGACAAGTAGCCGCTCTACGTGTCATAGAAGAGACCCTGCTTCGCGTTGGAGCAGGGTCTTTTTGTTTTTATCGCCTGGCCGGTCCGTGCGATTGCGCCTGAGGAATGAGACCGATGGAAGCAGCTTTGCTCAAAAAATGGGAGTCCGTGTCGTCGCGATTCCAAGAGTTGACCGATCAACTGATGGATCCCTCTGTCGTCAGCCAGCCGGCCCAACTCCACAAGCTCAGTAAAGAGCGGATGGATCTTGAGCCGGCGGCTCAGATGTTCGAGGTCTACCGCGGCAACGTTCGACAGCTTGAAGAGGCGGCGCAAATTCTCGCCGATCCGTCAGCCGGCAGCGACATGCATAAAATGGCGGCGGATGAAACGAACGAGTTGCAGCGGCAGCAAGCGACCATGGAAGAGCAGGCTAAAGAACTCTTAATCCCGAAAGATCCGCGGGATGAGAAGAGTCTGCTTTTGGAAATCCGATCCGGCACCGGTGGAGACGAAGCCGGATTGTTTGCGGGAGAGTTATTCCGTTCGTATATCCGGTACGCGGAAAAAAAAGGCTTCAAGGTCGACACGGTTGAGGCAGCGGAGAATGGGGTTGGGGGATTCAAGAACATCACGGCTTTGATCGAGGGCAAGGGGGCGTACAGCCATTTCAAGTACGAAGCCGGTGTGCATCGCGTGCAGCGGGTGCCGGTAACGGAAGCGGCCGGTCGAATTCATACCTCGACCATCACCGTGGCGGTTATGCCGGAAGTAGACGAAATCGACGTGAAGATCGATCCGGGCGATCTCCGGATCGACACGTTTTGTTCCTCCGGCGCCGGCGGCCAGAGTGTCAATACGACAAAGTCGGCGGTGCGCATTACCCATATCCCAACCGGGGTGGTGGTGAGTTGCCAGGACGAGCGTTCGCAGCTGAAGAATCGCACGAAAGCGATGCGGACGTTGCGCGCGCGGATTGTGGAAGCGGAGCGGGAGAAGCATGACGCCGAGATCGCGCAAAATCGAAAGTCCCAGGTTGGAACGGGCGAGCGGAGCGAGAAAATCCGCACCTATAATTTTCCTCAGAACCGTGTGACCGACCATCGAGTTGGGGTGACGCTGCATAAGCTTGAATTGGTGATGCAGGGCGATCTGGAGGAGTTTGTCCAGGCGTTGAAAGCCCAACAGCAGCAGATCGACACAGCCAACGTATAGGGAACTATGGCGGCTCTTGTCATGCCAGAGCTGAAAACCGTGGGCGCTCTTGTTGCGTGGACCCGGCAGTCTTTGGCGCAAGCCGGGATAAGCAATGCAGCACAGGAAGCGATGTGGCTGCTGGAGCACGCGCTTGCAGTGCGGTACCACCAGCTGGTGAGCGAGGCCGAGCAGCCTGTTTCCTCCGATGCCTGGGCTCGTGCCGAGATTGTCGTGGCGCGGCGAGTGGCTCGTGAACCGCTGCAATATGTGCTTGGTACGCAAGAGTTTTGCGGTCTCGAATTTTCCGTCAGTCCTGCCGTATTGATTCCACGCCCTGAGACGGAATTATTGGTCCGTCAGGTTCACGACCATGTGCAAGCTCGTTCCGATGCCACCATTGTCGATGTGGGAACGGGCTCCGGGTGCATCGCTATCGCATTAGCCACAGGTTTGACGAAGCCGCGCATCCTTGCGATCGACCGGTCTCCCGATGCGCTAGTGATGGCGAAGAGCAATGCGGCCAGACATGCGGTCCGCGACAGGATCGAATGGCTGGAGGGCGATCTGCTGATGCCGTTGCAGGGCCAGTTGTCTGAGGGCTCTGTTGACGTGATCGTCTCGAATCCTCCGTACATCTCCGAGTCGGATTGGGCTGGCTTGGAGCCTGAGGTGCGGATCTTCGAGCCGCGCATGGCGTTGGTCGGAGGCACGCAGGGAACGGAATTTCACGAACGGTTGCTGCATGAGTCCCGGGAGTTTCTCGTTCCTGGCGGGTTGCTGGTGATGGAGATTGGCGCGAGCCAAGGCCCGATGATTCGGCGGCTGGCTGGACAGATTGACGGATACGCGGCGCTTCGCATCATCGAAGATGCAGCGGGGATTGAACGGGTGGTCGTGGCTCGGCGAGTGGAATAGGAAGTACGTCATCGATGGATGAAATTGTCATTACAGGTGGAAATCGGTTGCGGGGAGAAGTTCGGATCAGCGGAGCGAAGAATTCGGCGCTTCCGATCCTGGCCTCGACCATTTTGGGTGGCGGCGAGTGTGTCATTACGAACGTCCCTCGTGTGGTCGATGTCCTGACGATGGGGAAACTCCTCGGCATTCTGGGGGCGCAGGTCTCGCATGAGGCCAATCGTGCTGTCATCAAGGCGGACGTGATTCACTCTACGGAAGCGCCGTACGATCTCGTGAAAACCATGCGCGCCTCGGTGCTGGTGCTGGGGCCGTTGCTCGCGCGTTGGGGGGAAGCCAAAGTGTCGCTGCCCGGTGGCTGTGCGATTGGCTCGCGCCCGGTGAACCTCCATTTGGCTGGGCTGGCGAAATTAGGAGCTGACATTTCCATCGAGCATGGGTATATCACCGCCAGGGCGAAGCGGCTGAAGGGGGCGCGGATCTACTGCGATACCACCACGGTGACCGGCACGGAAAATCTGATGATGGCAGCTTCCCTTGCCGAGGGGACGAGTGTCATCGAAAATGCGGCGAAAGAGCCTGAAATTGTGGATCTGGCCGAGTTCCTGACGAAGCGCGGGGCTCGCATTGCAGGGGCCGGCACAGATGTGTTGACGATTGAAGGGGTGCGGGAACTACATGGGGCGGATCATGAAGTGATCCCGGATCGCATTGAGGCCGGCACGCATCTCGTCGCCGGGGCGATCACGGATGGCGATGTCACGATTACGCATTGCCGCCCAATTCATTTGGAAGCAGTTTTGATGAAGTTGCGGGAAGCGGGCGCGGATGTTCAGGTCGAGGCCCAGACGGTGCGGATCAAGCGGAATGGCCGGTTGAAGGGAACGGACGTCAGGACCTTGCCGTTCCCAGGGTTTCCGACGGATATGCAGGCTCAGATGGTTGCGTTGATGGCGCTGACGGAAGGCACGAGCGTGGTGACGGAGACGGTGTTTGAAAGCCGCTTCATGCATGTGGAAGAGCTGCGGCGGATGGGCGCGGATATTCGCGTCGAAGGGAATCGGTTGATTGTGACGGGGCGTTCCGCTCTGACGGGGGCGCCGGTCATGGCGTCGGACCTTCGGGCTAGCGCCGGGCTTATTTTGGCCGGTTTGGCTGCCGAGGGAACGACGGAAGTGCAGCGCGTGTATCACCTGGATCGAGGCTACGAACGGATTGAGGAGAAGCTTCGGGCGGTCGGGGCGAACATCGAACGCCGCAAGGCAAGTTCTCCGACAGGAGTCCATTAGAGGGGGCTATTTAGAGGGATTTATGCTGACGATTGCGCTCTCCAAGGGGAAGTTGATTGAACCGACGCTGGAGCTGTTCCGCCGGGCCGGCTATGAAGGCGCCGGACTTTCGGGGGAGAGCCGGCGGTTGATCTTCCCCTGTCCCGAGATCGACACCACCTTCTTGATTGTGCGGCCCAGCGATGTTCCGACGTACGTGGAATATGGGGGCGCCGACGCCGGCATCGTCGGAAAAGACGTGTTGATGGAGCAGGACAGCGACGTCTATGAGCCGTTGGATTTGCTGTTTGGAGCGTGTAGAATCTCGGTCGCCGCGCTGCGAGCCGAGGTGGCCTGCGATCGATTTTCATCCAAGGTTCGCGTCGCGACGAAATATCCCAGGATCACCGAGCGCTTTTTCAATCAGCGCGGGGTCCCAGTTGAAATCATCAAGCTCTACGGTTCGATCGAATTGGCGCCGGTGGTTGGACTTGCAGACCGGATCGTCGACCTTGTTGAGACTGGCAGTACGCTCAAGGCGCACGATCTGGTCGAAGTGGATGTGATTGCCCAGTCGACCGCGCGTTTCATCGCGAACCGGGCAAGCCTCAAGCTCAAACATGCGCCGTTGATGGATATGATTCGCCGGCTGCGGAAGGCCGTGGCGGCATCTCAGAAAACGCCCTCGATGCCACGCGGCAAGTCAGGATCGAAACGAGCCTCCACCTCAGCGAAGGATCGCGCATGAAAATTCTTACGCAGGCTGATCGGGCGTTTGCCGCGACGGTGAAGAAGGTCGCTTCGCGAGGGGCCGTCCAGAGCAACGCGGTGGAAAAAACCGTTCGGACAATTCTCCAGGCGGTGCAACGGGGCGGCGACCGTGCCGTCTTGCGCTATACGAAACAGTTCGACCGCGTCGCGCTCAAGGCCGATGCGCTCAGAGTGTCTTCGGAAGAAATCAAAGAGGCCTATCATCATATTCGGAAAGACGAAGGCGATGCCTTGCGGTTCGCCGCCCAGCGGATCACCGCATTCCACGAACGCCAGCGCACGAAGACCTGGATGTACCAGGACGAGACTGCCACGCTGGGGCAGGTGATTACGCCGGTCGATGCTGTGGGGGTTTATGTGCCGGGCGGGAAAGCTGTTTATCCGTCGTCTGTCCTGATGTGCGCCATTCCGGCCAAAGTTGCCGGGGTCGAGCGCATCGTGATGGTGACGCCTCCGCAGAAGGGCACGATCAATCCCTACTTGCTCGTGGCTGCTGATATTGCCGGCGTGAACGAGATTTACCGAGTTGGTGGCGTGCAAGCGGTTGGGGCTCTCGCGTATGGCACCAAGACGATTGCAAAAGTGGACAAGATTGTCGGGCCGGGCAATATCTATGTGGCGACGGCCAAGCGGTTGCTGTATGGGACGGTCGGCATCGATATGATTGCCGGGCCAAGCGAGTTGCTAGTCGTCGCTGACGGCGATGCGCAGCCCGATCATATCGCTGCGGATCTGCTCTGCGAAGCCGAGCACGATGAAGCGGCGCAAGTGTTTCTCGTCACCACGTCCGAGCGACTGGCCAAAGATGTCTCGAAGCACATCGATCGGCAGTTGAAGGGGCTGCAGCGGGAGAAGATTGCGTCGAAGTCGGTGGCGAGCCATGCGGTGGCGTTTGTCGTTGCGACGATGGAGGAAGCCATCGCGCTGGCGAACGAGATTGCCGCCGAGCATTTGACGCTGTCGGTGGACAATCCGTTCGACTATCTGGAGAAAATACGTCATGCGGGGGCGTTGTTCCTGGGACGGCATACGCCGCCTTCCGTGGCGGACTATATTGCTGGGCCGAATCACGTGTTGCCGACCGGCGGGTCCGCGCGGTTTTTCTCCGCGTTGTCCGTCAACGATTATGTGAAGACCAGCAATATCGTGCACTACACGAAAGAGGAGTTGAGGAAGGTGAAAGATCATCTCGTGCGCCTCGCGCACATCGAAGGGTTCGATGCGCATGCCAAGTCGGCTGAAAGCAGGTTCTCATGAAGACGCAAGGAGCGGCGCCCAGACACGCCAGCATTCATCGCGCGACGAAGGAAACGGACATCGCCGTCGAATGGGCGCTGGACGGCAGCGGGCAAGGCAAGATCGACACGGGCATCCGCTTCTTCGATCACATGCTGGAACTATTGGCGAAGCACGGGTTCTTCGACCTGACCGTCAAAGCCAAGGGCGACATCGATATCGACGAACATCACACGGTTGAAGATGTCGGGATCGTCATGGGCCAGGCGTTTCATCAAGCGCTGGGCGAGAAGGCGGGGATCAAGCGATTTGGGTTCGCTTCGGCGCCGCTCGACGAAACGCTCGCGCAGATCACGGTGGACCTCAGCGGGCGACCCTATCTTGTCTACAACGTGGCCCTGCCGGATCGGAAGATCAAGGCTTTCGACTTGGGCCTCTTCGAAGACTTCTTTCAGGCTTTTGTCACCCACGGCGGACTGAACCTGCACGTGAATCTCATGTACGGCCGCAACCCGCACCACATCATGGAAGCCATTTTCAAAGGCCTAGCTAAAGCACTCGATCAAGCGACCCTGCCGGAAGAACGGCTCGCAGGGAAAGTTCTCTCGACGAAGGGGATGCTGTAACTTGAATCTGTGAGCAAGAAGTATGGTGGGTAAACGAGGGCAGGCTTCTGAAAGGAGGCCTGCCCTTTGAGTTTTTTGAATAGGGCATATGGCGATCAGCGATAAAACAAGGAAACTGCTTTGGAGCAGGTCTGGCAATCGGTGTGCCATCTGCCGTCTTGAATTAGCCATTGATGCTACTGTATGCGATGACGCATCGCTTATTGGAGAAGAATGTCACATTCACTCTGGTAGAAAGACAGGGCCACGACATAACTCTTCTTTCGAGATAGATGAAATTGATGCCTATGAAAACTTGCTGGTTTTGTGCCGCGCTCACCATAAGATGGTGGACGACCAAAATGAAACATATACAGCTGAAATTCTCAGGCAGATCAAAAACAATCATGAAAAATGGGTGCAAGAAAAGCTTGCCGAAGCATCAGAGTTAAAACCGATTAGGCTAAGACGGATAAAAGAAAATGCGCTCGTCTGTCTCGTCAGGCTTACAAGCGGGAGAGAGGTTTTGAACATTGTAGATAGGGCCTCTGCCTTCTCTTTCGATCATGATGAATTAGTTTCTGACGGAGAGGCAGAGCTAGTTGGAGGCTTCATTCAAGAAGCAAGAGATTGGGGTGAGCTAAGTGGGGACCTTGAACCCATTCAAAAGGTTCGAACAGGTTTTCATCTCAGCAGGTCTTTGGAGCAGCTTGAGGAGGCCGGATTTTTTGTGTTTGGTGGCAGGGAAGTTCACCGACTTGAAGGTGGTGTGGGGACGCCTTCCCCATGGCCGGTGGCAATCATTCGTGTTGTACGGTCAACGAATTCTGAGATAGTCTCGACAGCTTCTGATGGCGTAGGATCAGAAACATTGCAGAAGGGAGATTCGGGGTCTGCTTCATCAAGTTCCGCAAAGTATTGAGGTGCGGGTAGAGAGAACAGGAAGGTGTTGCTTGTCATCGCGGTTACGCGGTTAATGGAAAAGGTATTTGTGTTGAGATCATGCTAGGCGCATGCCTTCACAATCGTCGATGAAAACGTGCGGAAGTCGTCTAGCCGTTGGGTGATGATGGCATGGACCACATCCAGATTCAGACGAGTGTATTCGTGGACGGCTACATTGCGGAAGCCGACCATCCGTTCCATCCGGGTTGCTAGATCGGGCGGAAGAATCCCTGCGGCCTGTAAGAGGGTGAACGCGTCGCGGCTATCTTGCGGGACTCCCAGCTTGCGCTGACTGACCACATACATAGCCAGGTCGATTGCCGTCTCACAGGCGCGCTGGAGATTGAGAATGATCGCGTCTTGTTTGGTCTGGTTCGCGGTCAGGTTCTGCCGATCCCCGGCATACTCTTCCTGAATACGCTGAAGACATCGTTCGATGTTGGCGGCTTTGTTGAGAACGACGTCGTCAGCCATAGACTAGTCCGTGTGCGGTAATCCTCTTTACAATCTCGCGCCGTTCCTCGTTGAGTCGGGCATAATCGGAATAGGCGTACATCTCAAATGTTCGACGCGCGGGCTCGTCTGAAGCCTCAAGGCAGATTCCAGTTGAGAGGACTTGCATCCGCATGACCGTTGAGGCTGCGCGAAGATCGATGAGATCGACGTCCCGATGCAGTTGCACGGCCAGGTCTTGAGCCAGTTCAAAGAGGCGCACGCGAGGAATCGGTCTGTGCGCAAGCACGGCGAGATCGATGTCGCTGTCAGGACGCGCCGTCCCCTTGGCCTGTGAGCCGAAGCGGTACAGGGCGATGAGCTCTGGTACTAACTTTCTGATGTATTGAATCAGTTCGTTGTCATTCATCTCGAACACCAACGTTACCTCGGCTCAGGCTACTGGTTCACCCCCATCCTGTCAATCTTCAGACTGAGATCAGCGCCTTGTTTGAGATCGCGACGTTGTAATAACCGGGGGCACAGTTTGATAGTGGCAGGATGGGCGCTGGTTGCGGTATTGTTAGCTCCTTTGCACGGATTGGATTTCTATGATCGCGATCATCGACTACGGCATGGGCAATTTGCGCAGTGTCCACAAGGCCTTTGAGGCCGTCGGCCATCGGGCGGTGGTGACGCGCGAGGCGGCGGCGATCAAGAGCGCCAGCCATGTCGTGTTGCCCGGCGTCGGGGCCTTCGGCGACTGTATGGCGAACCTCGAACGCTACGATCTGGCGGATTCTGTTTATGCCGCCATTCAATCGGGAAAACCGTTCCTGGGAATTTGTCTGGGATTGCAATTGCTGTTCACGGAAAGTGAAGAGTTTGGCTTGCATAAGGGGCTGGGTATTATCCCTGGCAAGGTGCGGCGGTTTGCCGCCGATCCGGCATTGAAAGTGCCTCATATGGGGTGGAATCAGGCGGCTGTGCAGCGCGCCTGTCCGGTGTTTGCCGGCATCCCGGACGGCGCGAATTGGTATTTTGTGCATTCCTATTTTGTTGATCCAGTCGAGACGCAGATTGCGGCCACGACGACGACCTATGGCATTCCCTTTGTGTCGAGCATTTGGAAAGACAATGTCGTGGCCTGCCAATTTCATCCGGAAAAGAGCCAGTCTGCCGGCCTGCAACTGATCAAGAATTTCGGAGGCTGGGCGTGAGCGTGGCCCTGTCGCCTGTTTCAAGGATTGGCCTGGTGTGCCTTGCTGGCAGCCTGTTGGCTGTGACCGGATGCAGTGGGTCGAAGATTACGACGAAAGCATCGAATGAGTTGCCGCGCTATCAGATCAAGACAATCGCGTTGGTCCCATTTACTACAATCTCGACTCCGCAGCTGCGCGATCAGGGGGGGCGGTTCCTGTCGACGCCGCAAAGCGTTCGCGGGTCCGATATTTCCCTCGAGGTGCAGTCGAATGTGGAGCCGCCGCTTGGGCAGACGGTGATAGTGCCGGGCGCTGCGGCAGAGAGAATCACGCAACTATTCTGGACCCGATTACGGAATCGGGCCGGTGTGGTGGTGTCGTCACCGAGCGATGTGGGGAAAGCCGCGGCCATGCCTAGCGGCGATTTGTCGAAGAGCACACCGGATATGACGGCGGCGGCGGTAGCCAAGAGGCTGAAGCAGGATGCGGCGCTGATCGGACAAGTGCTGGTGTATCAGGAGCGAGTCGGCAGCCGGCTTGGAGCGAATCCTCCGGCTTCCGTTGGATTTGAGATCAAAGTGGTGGCGGCGGACGGGCAGGTGCTGTGGGTCGGCAACTACTATGAGCGGCAGCGGCCGATGAACGAAGACTTCATGGGCTTTATTCATCGCTGGGCCTTTGTGACCGCGGATGAATTGGCGCGGTACGGAGTGGATGAAGTGCTGAAAGAATTTCCATTCGGAACAGGGAGCGAGAAGTAACGTGCTTGTGATTCCAGCTATCGATTTGAAAGACGGGCGTTGTGTGCGGTTGCGACAGGGCGACATGGCCGCGGAGACAGTGTATTCGGAGGATGTGCCGGCGGTGGCCAGGAAGTGGCAGCAAGGCGGGGCGAGTCTCATTCATGTCGTCGATTTGAACGGCGCGGTCGATGGGGTGCCCAGGAATCTCCCGCAGATCGAAGCGGTGATGAAGACCGTGAGTGTGAAGGTGCAAGTCGGCGGTGGCATTCGCACGATCGACACGGTGCGGCGGTATCTCAATGCCGGTGTGTCGCGTGTGGTGCTGGGGACGGCGGCGATTACGGACCGGGCTTTTCTGGAGCAGGCTTGCCAGGAGTTTCCCCGGCGCATTCTGCTCGGGCTTGATGCGCGAGACGGCAAGGTGGCGGTGAAGGGCTGGACTGCTGTGTCGGAGACGAAAGCCATCGATCTTCTCAGGGAGCTGGCGGGATTGGCGATCAGCGCGGTGATCTATACCGACATTGCGCGCGATGGCATGTTGAGCGGACCCAATATTCCTGCGTTGCGCGAGGTCGTCGAGAATTCCGCTTTCCCCGTTATTGCCTCGGGCGGGATCACGCGCGTGGAGGATCTGCACGCGGTGCATGCGCTCGGTCCTCGCATCGAAGGGGCGATTGTCGGGAAGGCGTTGTACGACGGGAAGCTGGATTATGCGGCAGCGGTAGCGGCGCTGGGCGCGCGATGCTGACGAAACGCATCATTCCTTGTCTCGATGTGAAAGACGGCCGGGTGGTAAAGGGCGTCAGCTTCGTGAATCTTCGCGATGCGGGCGATCCGGTGGAAGTGGCGGCGGTCTATGACCGTGAAGGGGCGGACGAGCTCTGCTTTCTCGATATCACCGCGTCTCATGAAAACCGGAAGACGATCATCGATGTGGTGGAACAGACGGCGGCGCGCGTCTTCATGCCGGTGACCGTCGGTGGCGGAGTGCGTACCCTCGATGATATTCGCGCGTTGCTCAATGCCGGCGCCGACAAGGTGAGCATCAATACGGCGGCGGTTCAGCGGCCGGAGTTTGTGCGGGAAGCGGCGCAGAAATTTGGCACCCAGTGCATTGTCGTTGCCATCGATGCGAAGCGAAGCGCTGTGTCTGGCCGGTGGGAAGTCTTTACGCATGGCGGTCGGAAATCCACCGGGCTGGATGCCGTGGAGTGGGCAAAGCGGATGGAAACCTACGGGGCGGGAGAGATCTTGCTCACGAGCATGGATCAAGACGGCCAGCAAAGCGGCTATGATTTGGGGCTGACGGCGGCGGTCTCCGGGGCCGTTTCGATTCCCGTGATCGCGTCCGGCGGAGTGGGAACGCTCGACCATCTCTATGACGGGTTTACGGCGGGGAAAGCCGATGCCGTGCTGGCGGCCTCGATTTTTCACTTCAGGACCTATACGATTCCGCAGGCCAAAGCCTATTTGCGAGAGAAAGGCGTGCCGGTCAGACTAGAACAAGCCGCGCCGACGATGTGAAGCAATTATGGGACAACTCGAAAGTACGCAGTCAATGAAGTTCGATGCGCAGGGGCTGATTCCCACTGTGGTGCAGGATTGGCTGGATGGAACGGTCTTGATGGTTGGGTACATGAACCAAGAGGCGTTGAATCGGACCGTGGCCGCCAAAACCGTTCACTTCTGGAGCCGGTCGCGCCAACAGCTCTGGGAGAAGGGCGAGACCTCTGGGCACAAGCTCCATGTGAAGTCCCTCTTTGTGGATTGCGATCGCGATACGATTCTTGTAAAGGCGCAACCGGTTGGGCCAACCTGTCATACGGGCGAGCGGGCTTGTTTCTTCACGGCCTTGGACGAGTCGGGTGCTGTGGGCCTCGGCAAAACTAATGAGGCGGCGGGCGGTATTCTCGATGCCGTGCTTCGGACGATCCAGGCACGCAAGGCCAATCCTCAGCCGGGCTCGTATACGGCGAAGCTATTCGAAGGCGGCCACGACAAGATCCTCAAAAAAGTGGCCGAAGAAGCCGGCGAAGTGCTGCTGGCCTCGAAGGGCGGGAAGAAAGACGAAATCGTCTACGAGATCGCCGATCTGTTTTTTCATACGCTCATGGTTTTGGGCTATCACGAGATTCCACTATCCGCGATCTATCAGGAATTGGCGATGCGTTTTGGGAAGTCCGGGCTCAGGCACGAGAAGTAGCCGGGGAGGACCTGTGAGCACCTGCATTTTTTGCCGCATTGTCGAAGGCAGCATTCCCGCGAAGGTGGTGTATCAGGACGAGCATACGCTGGCCTTCGACGACATCACTCCCCAAGCGCCGGTTCATACCTTGGTCATTCCCAAGCGGCATGTCGCGGCGGTGCAGGATCTCGGCGAAGCGGATCACGCCTTGCTCGGACGTTTGCTGCTAACTTGTCGAAAGGTCGCTACCGACAAGGGGCTGGCCGAGTCGGGGTATCGTATTGTGGCCAACACGGGCCGTGATGGAGGACAATCGGTTTTTCATCTGCATTTCCATGTGCTTGGAGGCCGCCCTCTCGGCTGGCCGCCAGGCTAATCGAGCGCACTCGTAATTGACAGGGTTTCAAGCCGTCTGATACTCTGACCAGTCAAATTTTCCGATCATTTACAGGCTATTCCGTCGGCCGATCATGACGGGTGCAAAGGAGCCAGGACTCTCGTGGGCCGAGGCCTGATTTCTGACGACATCATCAACCAGATTCGTGACCGGATCGATATCGCGGATATCGTCGGCCACCATGTCTCGCTCGCCAGGGCCGGGCAGAACCTGAAGGGATTGTGCCCATTCCATCAAGAAAAGAGTCCGTCGTTTACCGTAAGCCCATCACGGCAGATTTTTCATTGTTTCGGCTGTGGGGCCGGCGGCAACGTGTTTTCATTTTTGACGCGGATCACAGGGGCCAGTTTTCCTGACGTTGTGCGTGAGCTGGGCCAAAAAGTTGGGGTTGAAGTTCAGGAGTCGGCCGGGGGCAATCCTCAGGCTGCCCAATCCGGGCGTATCGAACAAGTGAATCGAGCCGCCTCTGCGTGGTTTCATAAGAATCTGCAGGACGCTCGAGCGGGTGAACAGGCACGGCGTTATCTCGCGGAGCGAGGGATTGAGCCGGCCACGATTGCGCGATTTGCAATCGGTGTAGCCTTGGGGGAATGGGAAGGGTTGATCAAGGCGCTGACGCATCAGGGATTCACGGCAGGCGATTTGGCGGCAGCCGGATTGACGATTGCGCGTGAACAGGCAGGGAACGGGGCGGCCGGTTTCTATGATCGCTTCCGGGCCCGTGTCATGTTTCCGATTGTCGATTTGCGCAAGCGGGTCGTAGGATTCGGCGGCCGGACGCTTGGCGACGGGACGCCCAAGTATTTGAATTCCCCCGAGACGTCCTTATTCAAAAAAGGCCAAACCCTGTTTGCCTTCGATCAGGCCCGTGAAGCGATCGCCCGCACGAAGACCGTGATCGTGGTGGAAGGCTATTTCGATGCAATTGCGTTGCATCAGGCCGGGATCACGCACACTGTCGCGACGCTGGGGACGGCGCTGACGGCGGAACATATTCAGGCGCTCAGGAGATTCGCGTCAAATGTCGTGCTCTTATTCGACCCGGATGCCGCCGGTGTGCGGGCAGCATTGCGCGGGTTGGATTTGTTTGTGAACAGCGGGCTCGGAGTGAAAGTGGTCACGCTGCCGGATGGGGACGATCCCGACACCTATGTGCGGAAAGCCGGCGCGGAGGCATTTGCGCAACTTGAGGCGGCGGCGCCGAGCTTGTTGGATTATGCGTTGGAACACAGTGTGACAGAGGCCGAAGCCGGATCGTTGGAAAGCCGGATTCGGAGTGTCGATGAGATTTTGCGGATTCTTCAAAAGAGCGAGCATCCGATCGAACGGGAAGAGCGGTTGCGCGTGGTCGCGGAGCGGCTGGGCATTAATCAGCAGCGATTGATCGAACGATATCCGGCATTGATGGCCGAGCAGCGAAAGGTCGCGGGGCAAGCGGTCCCGGCCTCCCAGCCGAAGCCGGTGCCGGTTTTCAAGGGAGTGCCCGAAGAGCGGGACCTCGCTTTTTTGCTGCTACAGGGGAAATTGTCGCCGGCGGACATCCGGCGGTTGAACCCGGAGCTGTTTTCAATTCCGGTCTGTCAGAAGCTGGTCGAATACGCGCTGGCGCATGTGGGAACGGATGGGCGTATTGCACTGCGCGCGTTTCTCGATGCGGCGATAGAGGATCCCGAGTGCGGGCCGCTGGCCACCGAGTTTTCGCTGCGAGACGACCATTTCGACGATCTTGCCGAGCACATTAAGGGCTGCCTGGATCAACTGGACCGGAAGCGGTCCGAGGCAGCGATGCGGGAACTCATTGCGCGGCTCAAAGGCGCGGAACGCGCGGGGCGTTGGGACGAAGTCCAGTCGATCAATCTGCAAGTGAATGAATTGCAAATGCGGAAAGCCGGCACGCCAGTCGCCGGCACAGTCTCATTGGTGAAGGAGTAGTTATGGCGAAGCAAGAGTTGCTCGGCGAGGTGAAGAAACTCATTACGATCGGGAAGGAAAAAGGCTTCCTGACATACGATGAGTTGAATAATACCTTGCCGGCGGAGGTGGTCTCCTCCGACCAGTTCGGCAGCATCATGACGATGTTCGGCGAATTGGACATTGAGATTGTGGATGCGCCGGACGGCGAGCAGCCCAAGAAGCGCGCGGAGCGGGGCGAGGCCAGCGACGATGCGGACGACTCAGAGGCCGAGACCGAGTCGGAGTCCGAGGAAGAAAACGAAAAGCCGATCGACTTGACCCCCGGCGCCCTCAGCCGCACGGACGATCCCGTTCGCCTGTACTTGAAGGAAATGGGGAGTGTTGCGCTGCTGAGCCGCGAAGGGGAAATCGAGATCGCCAAGCGGATCGAAGAAGGGAAGAAAGAAGTCTCATCGGTCATCTACGGATTGCCGATGACCATCGAGTTTGTGCTGGCCCTGCGCGATCAGCTGAAGGACGGCAAGATCGATGTGCGCGAGATTGTGCCGGTGAAGGAGACCGAGGAAGAGCTTGAAGAGGATGCGCAGCCGGTCGAGCGGGATTATGAAGAACTGCGCGTGAAGACGCTGGAGGCGTTGAACACGGTTCGGAAGGTATCGTTGTCGTTGAAGGCGCTGGTCGAGAAGGGCAAATCCGTCGGCAGCGATCCGGCCAAGCAAAAACAATACAAGAAACAGTTCGATCCGGCCCGTCAGCAGGTCGTGGACAAGATCGAGTCGGTGAATTTGCACGGCGTCTTGAAGGATCGCATGGTGCAGCGCGTGCGCGATTTGGCCGTGCAGTTCCGCATGTCCGAGCGGGAAGTCGCCAGTTGCCAGCGGCGCATCGGCATCGGCGGCGAAGCCGGCGCCGAGCAGTTGCGAAAAATGTGCAGAACAAGGCCAGATTTCCTGGCGGTCAGGCGAAAGGCCGGCGTGTCCGAGGAGACGCTGTCGGATATTAAGAAAATCTATCAGGCGGCGAAGGCGCGGATTAAGCAGCTGGAAATGGAAGAGGCCTTGGTGCCGGCGGATGAAATCAAAGATGCCGTCAAGCATCTCGATGTCGCCGAGGACAAGGTCAAGCGCGGGAAGGCGGAGCTGGTCGAGGCGAACTTGCGTCTCGTGGTGAGCATCGCCAAGAAGTATACGAATCGCGGCTTGCAGTTCCTGGATCTGATTCAGGAAGGCAATATCGGGCTGATGAAGGCGGTGGATAAGTTCGAGTATCAGCGCGGCTATAAGTTCAGCACCTATGCCACCTGGTGGATCAGGCAGGCGATCACCCGAGCCATTGCGGACCAAGCGCGGACGATCCGCATTCCGGTGCATATGATTGAAACGATCAATAAGCTGATTCGGACCTCGCGGCATCTCGTGCAGAAGCTGGGCCGGGAGCCGTTGCCGGAGGAAATTGCCGAGCGGATGGATTTACCGCTCGACAAAGTCCGGAAGATTTTGAAGATCGCGCGCGAGCCGATTTCCTTGGAGACGCCGATCGGCGAAGAAGAAGATAGTCATTTGGGCGATTTCATCGAAGATAAGAAGGCGGTCTCTCCGCTGGAAGCCGCGATCCGGTACGACTTGCAGCGGCAGATCAACAGCGCGCTGGAAACGTTGACGCCGCGCGAAGAAAAAGTGCTGCGGAAACGGTTCGGGATCGGCGAGGCCACCGATCATACCTTGGAAGAAGTCGGGCAGGATTTTGAAGTTACGCGCGAGCGCATCCGGCAAATCGAGGCGAAAGCCTTGCGCAAGCTGCGGCACCCGAGCCGGAGCAAGAAGCTGCGCAGCTTTGTCGAAAGCGTCTAAAAAATGGCGGGGTATGGATCATTTGACTCCATAGGAGGCGCGGCCTAAAATCACCCGGCCTGTGTCGGGTGAATGGTAAGTAGAGAGTGGGCGAGTCGCCGGGGCATCCCCATCGGGCCCATAGCTCAGGTGGTTAGAGCGGCTGACTCATAATCAGCTGGTCCTAGGTTCAAGTCCTAGTGGGCCCACCACATCTGACGAGGCCTGTTGTATTCAGAATCGCATCACCAGAGTCTGCTGTTGTAAGGAGTCCGTTGAGCCAGAAACTTTCTCCCCTGCTTGCCCTGCAAAAATTGGATCTCCGTATTCTGGAGATTACTGAACAGCGCCGAAAAATCCCCGAGCGGTTGACGGTCGCGGAAGCGCCGCTTCGCGCAGATACGCAGTCGCTGGCCGATGCGAAGGCCGGTCTCGATGCGCTGGTGAAAGAGCGTCGTGCGCACGAAAAAGATCTTGAGGTCCACGAATCGCAGACCGAAAAAATGAAGTCGCACGCGGCCAACTTGAAGACCAACAAGGAATATCAAGCGCATTTGTTCGAGATTGAATTGGCGAACAAAAAGCGCGGGGAGTTCGAGGAAAAGATTTTGGTCTCCATGGACAAGGTCGATCAGCTGCAGGGGACGATCAAGGAGTTGCAGGAAAAAGTGAATGCCGCGCAGGCGCTGTTTGCCAAAGAAAAACAGGTGCTCGATGTGGCGGACAAGGATCTCGCGACGGAGCTGGCGCAACTGGAAACCCAACAACGCGAGGCGGCGAAGCAGGTCGATCAGGGCTTGCTCGCGCGCTACACGCAAATTAAGCAGTCCAGGAAAGATGGGGCGATTGCCGCCGTGCGCGACGGCATGTGTACCGGCTGTCGATTGCAAATCCCGCCGCAGTTGATCGCGCAAGTCCGGCGATCCGAGGATCTTCAAGTCTGTCCCTATTGCCGCCGGATGCTCTATTGGGAAGGCGAGGTTCCGGTCGAGTCTCATTCGGCATTGAGTGTGGCCAGGAAGAACGACCTGGAACTCGGCGAGTCGGTGTAGGCGAGACGCCTATTCCTTTACGCCGGCGTGTCAGTTGTTAAGGTCAAGTCGATAGCTGCTCGTTCGGCGAATACCTCAGGTCAGACTTTTCCCGCTCCTCTTGACCCTCTCAATAGGTTGATCAGCTTTCAACTCCGTTCGTAGTCTCTCAACAGGTTTTTGTCTATAGCGGATATCCC
This sequence comes from Nitrospira sp., assembly GCA_022226955.1. NCBI lineage: Bacteria > Pseudomonadati > Nitrospirota > Nitrospiria > Nitrospirales > Nitrospiraceae > Nitrospira > Nitrospira sp. The sequence continues at coordinate 1,644,752 of CP092079.1, read as the reverse complement.
GTCAGTCTCCACCTCGTAGTGCTCTCGTTCTCATCGTGCCACCATCTTCCCTGGATTAATCCACCGCGTGAATCGCGAGATCCTCTGCCGACAGACATGGTCTCGGCGACCGTCGTTGTATGTTGTGCCTCAGCGGAAAGATGGGCAGGCACGGCTCATCAGGGTGTTCACCTGGTTACGATGAGCCGGCGGTTGCCGCAAGTGGAATTCAAGTGTTGAAGCGGTCAGTATGTGATTGCGAGACCTGACCCTACTATAGATTGTTGGCTGGCTCATTGCCGTTTTGTGCGTCCGGTTGAACGGCGGGTGAGTAGTGCTGTAAGTCAATACTCATGCTAACCCCATTGTCATTTGCCATTGAACAAGTCCTCTGCCTGCCGATGAAGTTTGTGTTGAGCTAGCATAATATTATCTATTACAATGTCTCGCCTAAGCAGCGGCTGAGCATACGCTCACGAAGACAGCTTATTGAACAGACCCTGCGTGAGCCTAGTCAGAAAATGAGCCTGTGACAAACGCTTAGATAGAGTCTCCGGACGACACGAGGCGAGAGTTTACCGGATCGTCCGCTGGGGTGAATTGGGCCTACCGGTATCGCGGTTCACGAGTTGCCGCAGGGAGGACACCATGACTTCTCATCCAGAATCCGACTCACTCGCTGATATTGTTGATCCGGACCCCGAGCAAACTCTTCGCTGCTCGCCGCCCCACTATTTCACACCCTTCCAAGGGGCCACACCGCTGTCGATTGAGGATCTCACGAAACCCCAGTCACTCCGCGTCGCCGCCAATGTGCTGGAAGCGGTCCCGTCGATGGTCGCAATTCTTGACCTCAACCTGAAGTACATCTATGCCAATCAATGCTACGTCAACATGGTGAATTCGGACAAACCCACCTGGCGAGGGCTGACGGTAGAGGAATATCTGCCGGAATATCTGCACCCTATTATTTTGCCCCGTGTTCGCCGGGCCGCCAATGGAGTCCTCGGTGTGCGTTACCGGCTCAACATTCTAGCGAAAGACCAGGCCCGTTGCATCGTTGTGTCCTATCAACCAATCTTCAACAGCGCGGGCGAACCGGAGTTTCTGATCATGTCGGGCAGCGATGTGACCGAGTTGGTCGCGGCCGAAGAAAAACTGATCGCACTGCAGAAGCACGAAACGATGAGCCAGTTGGTCAGTGGGATCGCGCATGACTTCAATAATTTTCTGTCAGTGATTACCGGGGCGAGCTATTTGGCTCAGAGGAAGGTTCAGAACCCTGACGCGCTCGCGCATATCAAGACCATCGACAAAGTGATCGACAAGGCGGCGGCCCTCACGTCGCAGCTGATGTCCTATGGATGCAAGCAGATGCTGCGACCCACGGTCCTGTCCGTGCACAAAACACTGGAGGCCATGCAAGCGCTGCTCCGGACCTCGCTCCGCGATAATATTCACCTCTCGTTTGATTTTCGGAGCAACGCAGATCACATTCGTGTCGACAAAACCCAATTCGAATCAGCGATTCTCAACCTCGTGGTCAATGCGCGGGATGCCATGCCTGACGGTGGGACGTTGGCTATCAAAACCAGACCGGCGACCCAAGTGGAGACTGGCTGGCGGCTGGCCGAACCGACCGATGTGGCCCCCCAAGGTGTTGCGCTTGAAGTCCAGGATAGCGGCGGCGGCATGACACCAGACATCGCGCGGAGAGCGTTCGAGCCGTTTTTCACCACCAAGTCGCCCGGACAGGGGTCTGGCATGGGGTTAGCCATGGTCTACGGCTTCCTCAAGCAAAGCGGCGGCGACATCGAGTTGAAGACCTCGATTAATCGAGGTGCCTGTTTCCGACTGTATTTCCCACGCGTTGAAGCGGCGGATGACTGCATCCTCGCCACCGAACTCAGGCCACCCTCCACGTGGAAACGGCTGAACATTCTCCTCGTGGAGGACGATCCGGACGTGGCCAATTCGATTAACGGGATGATTGAAGAGATCGGCCACAACTGCCATCGCGAGGCTGCCGTCAACGGCGCGCTTGCCTGGTTGCGCACCCATGCCGGCACAACCGATGCCCTGTTGACCGACATCAATCTTTCTGGGCCAGGCTCCGGCCTGGAACTGCTCTCTACGGTGAAGTTGCGCTACCCGAAGATCCACGTTGTCTGCATGTCAGGGATCATGCATCAAGACCTCATGCTCGACAGTGATGTGCTGTTCTTATCTAAACCCATTCGGGAGAGCACCTTGCTCAACGCGCTGCATGCGATCTGAACAAGGCGGAAGCAGACTCCGTCTGTCCGCACTGAGGCGATCGAAGCACGTCACCATCCTACAATGTCAGCGCCGTAGACGAGATTAATCCGCCGATGACGACGGTCGCTAAGGGACGCTGGATTTCAGAGCCAAGCCCACTGGCCAGAAGCAGCGGCATGAGTCCAAGAGCCGCCTCATGGAGCGGCATACCCTCTTGGCGTAACTCGTTAAGGTCCGAGATCTTCACGACGCCATTGAGAACGGCTACGCCAAAGAGAGCGTGAATCCTACGGAGGCCGGAACCGAGAGATAGAGTCCGCCGATCAGCAACGCCGCGAGACCACCGACTCATAGCAAACGGAATTGCCAGCACAACCAGCGCCGCTTGGCGGAGATTGCCGAATGTGAAGTACAGGAGGAGAAAAATCAGTCCGATCACCAGGGGTACCGCGATGGCTAAGCGAGCCATAGCGCGCTGTTCATTCTCGAATTGGCCCCCCAGGTCACATAGTAACCAGGAGGCAATCGCACAAGACTGGACACAGCCGCAAGAAACTGCGCTAGGCGAGTCTTGCCAGTACGGCTTGAGTTGTTTTGAAGTGCATCTTTGCGACCTGTTCCAGCCGTTCCTGTCCGTGTTTCTTCACCACCATTCGAGCGGCTAGTTCTACGGTGGCCGATGCTCCCTTCGGAAGTGTTACCCCCACCTCTTCGGATAGCCGGTTAAGTCGAGTCAAAAACTCGGCGCGCGCGAGGATCGACGCTGCGGCGACGGCCATGTCTGATTCGGCTTTGTGGCGTTGTTCCAGCACAATCGTGCGGCCCTTGGCTTGGAGTGCGTTCAGAATCAGCCGCTCGTCTCCGAATTGATCGGCAATCGCGCGAGTAGACGATACCTTATCGAGCAGATTTTCCAGGGCGCGGGCATGACCCCAGGCCAGCAAGCGATTCAAGTTCTTTATCTTTGCGTACAGTTCATTGTATTTCTGCGGGCCGATGGCGACGATGCTGTGGGGGCAGATGCGTTTGATGTCCGGCGCCATGTCAAGGATCCGGCCGTCCGAGATTTTCTTGCTGTCTCGCACCTGCATGAGGGCCAGTTCGTCTTGGGTTACGGCATCCACAAAGACGGCGGCAATCACGAGCGGGCCAAAGTAGTCGCCTTTTCCCGACTCGTCGATGCCGATGCGTTCGATGGATGGGGGAGGGCTGGCCACTCGGATCTCCCGGTAGAAAAAATAGCTAGGGCGCGGTAATCTATCGAATCGAGCGGGGGCGGTCAATTTATTCAGATGATGAAACTGATGAGCAGATGCACGGAGACATATCTATGAGGCACGGGATGCGGATAAGGCGATTCACAGTGGCTGGAGTCATGCTCTGTGTGTTGTTGGGGATTGGCGGATGCGAAACGAATCCCTACACGGGGCGCTCGCAGTTGCTCATGACGTCGGTCGAAGAGGAAAATCAAATGGGCGCGCAAGCCTATAGCCAGGTGAAAAGCGACCCAAAAATGAAGCCGTCGCAGGATCTGCGCGAGATCGAGCCGGTCAAGCGCGTGGCGGCGCGGATTATCGAGGCGGCGAAACGCTCGAAGTACGGAGAGATGGCGCAACAGTTTCAGTGGGAAGTCACAGTGATTAAAGATGACAAGACGTTGAACGCGTTTGCGTTGCCGGGTGGAAAGATTGCGGTCTATACCGGAATCTTTTCAGTCGCGAAAACAGAGGCCGGGTTGGCGGCGGTCATGGGGCATGAGGTCGTTCATGCTTTGGCGCGGCATGGGGCGGAGCGAATGAGTCAGGGGCAATTGACGAACGCGGCGTTGCAAGTGGCAGGTGCGGCCGCCGGCGCCAGCGGTAGCAACGGGTTAATGTCGCAAGCGGCGATGGCGGCGCTGGGGGCAGGCGCCCAGGTCGGTGTCCTCTTGCCATTTAGCCGGAAGCACGAGTCGGAGGCCGACTATATCGGGATTCTTTTGGCCGCCGATGCGGGCTACGATCCGCGTGAGTCCGTTCATTTATGGGAGCGGATGGCGCAGCATTCAGGTGGAGGCGCTCAGGCCGAATTCTTGTCCACCCACCCTGGTCATGAGACTCGTATTGCACAATTAAAGAAGTGGATGCCAGAAGCGATGGCGATCTACGAGACGAAGCCGCCCGTGCCGGCGGCGAACTTGCCGGTTGTCGGAGGATCGTAGAAAAGGTTTTGCCGATCGATCAGGGCTTCATTGGGGCGTCCGGCGCGGCGGATCCTTGTCACTGTCCGCCTCCTTCCCCTATACTGCGGCGGCGCGAGAGAGGAGACTGGGTGATCGCTCGGTACCTTGTGTGCCGGGAGGAAAGTCCGGACTCCATGGGCGGGGCGCTGGGTAATCCCCAGGCGGAGCAATCCGACACCTGCACCACAGAAAACAAACCGCCGATGGCCAAGGCGACGGGATTCGCTCTCGCCGCTGCGGCTCAGGTAAGGGTGAAACGGCGGGGTAAGAGCCCACCGCAGGGATGGTGACATCGCTGGCACGGTAAGCGTCGCCCGGTGCAAGGCCAAATAGGAAGACACGTGCGGCGCTCGCAAGGGCGCGGCGCAACGACTGGCCCGGTCGAGGTCTTCGGGTAGGTCGCTCGAGGTTCGGGGTAACTCGAATCCCAGAGAAATGATCACCCAGGCATGGACTCCGGTTCATGCGGGACAGAATCCGGCTTATAGGTTTCCTCGCTCGCGCTTTTTTGTCTCCGGCAATGACTCGTTTCCCTTGTCGTTTCGGCGGCGTTGAGGAGGTGCGATGGCCGAGCGGCTCTTGACCCCTTATCTGGCGTGGTGTTAGGATCTCCCATTCTTTCCTATTGATATTGCACAAATTTCTTGGTGGATCGACCGGAGGCCTCTTCTGGCCATCTTGTGAAGGGCTGCACGTTCTTGAAAACAGTACTCCGGGTATCCGGGGGAGGGAAACGATATGAAGCTCAACGGATCTGAGATTTTTATCGAGTGCCTGAAGCGCGAAGGCGTCAAAACGATCTTTGCGCTGCCGGGTGGCGTGGTGCTCAAGCTGTTCGACATGCTTCATCAGCAGAAAGACCTAGAGGTCATCTTAACGCGGCATGAGCAGGGCGCCGGCCACATGGCCGAGGGCTATGCCAAGGCGACGGGGAAAGCGGGCGTGTGCTTGGTGACGTCCGGTCCCGGCATGACGAATGTCATTACGGCTCTAGCCGATGCCTACATGGATTCCGTTCCGCTGGTCTGCTTCAGCGGCCAGGTGCCTACGAGCTTGATCGGCAACGATGCGTTTCAGGAAGCCGACAATATCGGGCTCAGCCGCCCCTGCACCAAATACAACTTCTTGGTGAAGGATGTTGCCGATCTTGCAATGACGATCAAAGAGGCGTTCTACATCGCGACGACGGGCCGGCCCGGTCCGGTTCTCGTCGATATTCCCAAAGACGTTTCGATGGCGACGACGGAATTTGTCTATCCCAACTCCGTCTCGATCCGCGGATACAACCCGACGTACGACGGCAACAAGTGGCAGATCAAGCAGGCGGCCGAAGCCATCATGAAGGCCAAGAAACCGATTCTTTACGTCGGCGGCGGCGTGGTGTTTTCGGGGGCTTCGGCGGAATTGATCGAGCTGGCTGAACTGACGCAGATTCCAGTCGATATGACGTTGATGGGCCTTGGAGCATTCCCTGGCGAACATCAGTTGTCGCTGGGCATGCTGGGCATGCACGGGACTTATCAAGCCAACATGGCGATGCATTATTCCGACCTCGTCATTGCGATCGGCGCGCGCTTCGACGACCGGGTGACTGGGAAGGTGTCGGAGTTTTGTCCCTATGCCAAAGTGATTCATGTCGATATCGATCCGACCTCGATCAGAAAAAACATCCACGTCGATATTCCGATCGTCGGAGACTGCAAGACCGTTCTGCGCGAGCTGAATCAGATTCTTCGCGCGTCGGTGAATGGCGAGCAGAAGGAATTGCGGAAACCGTGGTGGACGCAAATTCGAGAGTGGGAAGCCGCCCATCCATTGGCGTATCAGCAGGATGCGGAGGGACCCATCAAGCCGCAGTACGTGGTGAAGCGTCTGTATGAACTCACGAAAGACCGGGACCCGATTGTCGCCACCGATGTGGGCCAGCATCAGATGTGGGCCGCGCAGTATTTCAAGCTGGCGAAGCCGAATCGCTGGTTGACGTCCGGTGGGCTGGGGACCATGGGCTTTGGATTTCCCGCGGCGATGGGCGCGCAGGCGGCCTTTCCAGGACGGCTGGTGCTCTGCATTGCGGGAGACGGCAGCATTCAGATGAATATGCAGGAAATGGCCACGGCGGTCGTCAACAAGCTTCCGGTCAAGATCATTATTCTGAACAACCGGTTCCACGGCATGGTGCGGCAGTGGCAGGATTTGTTCTACCAGGGCCGCTATGCGTCCAGCGATCTGGAGAATACGCCGGACTTTGTGAAGCTGGCGGAAGCCTACGGGGCCGTCGGTCTGCGGGCGAACAAGGTGGGCGATCTTGACGCGGTGCTCAAGGAAGCCATCGCGGTGAATGGGCCGGTGATTGTGGATGTGCCGACCTATCGGTTTGAAAACGTGTACCCGATGATTCCAGCCGGCGGGTGCAATCACGAGATGATTCTGGAGGATCCGCCGGAGTTGAAAGATAAACAGGCGGGTGGAAAGAAAGTGGCTCCGGATGGCAACGATACGGTTTTGACCGCGTAAGGTACCAGAATATGGAACACATTATTTCCGTCACGGTTGAAAATAAATTCGGGGTGTTGTCCCGCGTCGCCGGGCTGTTCAGCGGGCGGGGATTCAATATCGAGAGCTTGTCGGTGGCGCCGACGCTGGATCCGTCGATGTCGCAGATGACGATTGTGACATCGGGCGACGATCGCATCATCGAGCAGATCGTGAAGCATCTCAATAAGCTTATCGATGTGATCAAGGTCGTCGATCTGAACGAGAGCGAGTTTGTGTCGCGCGAGACCGCGTTGATCAAGGTGCATACCAAGGTCGAAGACCGGGCGGAGGCGCTCAGGATCGCGGATATTTTCCGAGCCAACATTATCGATTCGACGCCGGGTACCTACACGATCGAAGTCACCGGCGATCCTCAAAAGATTGAAGCCATCATCAATCTGTTGCAGCCACTGGGGATCAAGGAATTGACTCGAACCGGGCGGGTGGCTGTGGCGCGGGAGCCGATTCGAGCGGGTGCGGCGCATCCGAAGAAAGTGGCGCGCGAGTAGTCTGGAGTTCACTGGCAGGCAGTATCTATTTCTGAAACAGGATGTGTTCCTGAGGAGTGCATGATGAAGATTTATTACGACAAAGATGCCGACATTCAGCAGATCCGCAATAAGAAAGTCGCGGTGATCGGCTATGGCAGTCAGGGGCATGCGCATGCCCTCAATATGAAGGAGAGCGGCGTCAATGTCGTCGTCGGTGTGCGCCAAGGCGCATCCTGGACAAAGGCGGAGCAGAGCGGGCTCAAAGCCATGCCGGTCGCCGATGCGGTCAAGGCATCCGATGTGGTGATGATTCTGGCGCCCGATGAATTGCAGGCGGCGATTTATCGTCAGGACATTGCTCCGAACCTGAAGCCAGGTTCCTATCTCGCGTTCGGGCATGGGTTCAACATTCATTTCGGCCAAATCGTGCCACCGGCGAATATCAATGTGTTCATGGTCGCTCCTAAAGGGCCGGGACATCTGGTTCGTTCTGAGTATACGAAAGGCAGCGGAGTGCCTTGCTTGCTTGCCGTTCATCAGGATCCGAGCGGGACGACGCGGCAGGTGGGGTTGGCTTATGCCAGCGCCGTCGGCGGCGGACGCGCCGGCATCATCGAAACCAATTTTCGTGAAGAGACAGAAACCGACCTCTTCGGCGAGCAAGCGGTATTGTGCGGCGGGCTGACCTCGCTCATTCAGGCAGGTTACGAAACTCTGACCGAAGCCGGGTATTCGCCTGAGATGGCCTATTTCGAGTGTCTGCATGAAGTGAAGTTGATCGTCGATCTGATCTATCAGGGCGGCATCGCCAATATGCGCTACTCGATCAGCACCACGGCTAAGTACGGGGATATCACTCGCGGGCCTAGAGTGGTGACCGAGCAGACGAAACAGGAAATGAAGAAGATCCTCGGTGAAATTCAGACCGGTCAGTTTGCCAAAGAGTGGGTGCTGGAGAATCAAGCCAATCGCCCTGTCTACAATGCGTTGCTGGCCAAAGGCGAAGCGCATCCCATCGAGGCCGTAGGGGCCAAGCTCCGGGCAATGATGCCCTGGCTGAAGAAAGATCAGCTGGTCGACAAGACGAAGAATTAGAAGGGACGATCCCTGTGGCTGATCGCGCAGTCGGCATTCCCTTTGCCAAAGAAGGATTTCCCTTCATTGGCGCGACCGTGGGCGTTACACTTTGTGCTGGGTGGCTGGGGTGGACGCCGGTTGCCGTGGTGGGGGCTGGTTTTACGCTGTTCGTGTCGTGGTTTTTCCGCAACCCGGCGCGGATCATCCCGGAAGGTCCCGGCCTGGTCGTGGCGCCGGGCGATGGAAAAGTCATCGCCATTCAAGAAGAATTCGAGCCGCGCTACCTCAAGGAACGCAGCCTCCGCGTCACGATTTTTCTCAACGTCTTCGATGTGCATATCAATCGAATCCCTTGCGAAGGGGTCATTGAAGATGTCCAGTATCAGCCGGGGCTCTTTTTGGTCGCCAGCAAGCCCGAAGCGACCGTGAAGAACGAGCAGAATGCGCTTATGATTAAGGCGGCCAACGGCGCGAAGGTGTTGTGTGTGCAGGTGGCGGGGCTCATTGCGCGGCGGATTGTCTGCTGGGTGTCTCCCAAAGAGCGGGCCACGCTGGGAGAGCGATTCGGTTTAATCCGATTCGGTTCGAGGATGGACACGTTTCTTCCGATCGGCACGAAGCTGAGAGTGGCTGTGGGAGATCGTGTGAAAGGCGGCGCAACCATCTTGGGGGATCTGCAATGAAGGCAAGCGGCTTTCGACACACCTTGGGAAAAGAAGCGCGGAAACGCCAGGCCATGCATTTGATTCCCAATCTGCTCACAACGGGCAATTTGTTTTGCGGCGTGTACGCCATCTTGTCCGTCTTCAACGCCAACTATATGGCGGCGGCGATTGCCATTTTGGTCGCGATGATTTTCGACGTGCTGGACGGAAAATCGGCTCGTCTGACGAATAGCACCAGCCATTTCGGATTGGAGTACGACTCCCTGTCCGACGTGGTGTCGTTCGGTGTCGCCCCCGGTCTGCTGATTTACTCCTGGGCATTGAGCGGGCAAGGCATGTTTGGCGTGGCGGTGATGTTCGCCTATGTGGCGATGGGGGCCGTGCGGCTCGCGCGCTTCAATTCAACGGTCGCGCTGGCTGACGGCAAATACTTTACCGGGCTGGCGATTCCCGCGGCCGCCGGGGTGGTCGCCTCGCTGGTGATCCTCGATCATCATATTGTGCGGATGGGGGCGGAGGTAAAGCCCGTCTTAGTGCTCATCATCACGCTCGCCCTGTCGTTCCTCATGGTCAGCACCGTGAAGTATCGCAGCTTCAAGGATCTGAAATTCAAAGGCCGCCAGCAGATTACCTATCTTGTCTGGGGGATTCTTGCGCTCATGATGATCGCGGCCTGGCCTGAAGTGATGGTGTTTGTGGTGTTTGCCAGTTACGCGTTAATGGGGCCGGTGGAGCGATTATTCTGGCTGGTGGTCAAAACGATCGGAAAGAAACCTCTTCACAAGGCCGATCAGCCTGTGGTAGAAACCAAATTGTAAGGCGACGACGAGGAGTAGTACGCGAATCGCGCAAATACGAGAGAGCCGGCGGGTGGTGCAAGCCGGTTTGTGCGACGCCGAACTCGCCTCCGAGCCGAATCCGTGAACATCGAGTAATGGATTCCGCCTCGCCCTCGTAAGGGGCCAATGAAGGGCGATGGATGACCCGGTGTCATGCGTCGCCGAACCAGGGTGGTACCGCGAAGCGCGTCAAGCCTTCGCCCCTGATCCTTAGCAAGGATGTAGGGGGTGGAGGCTTTTTTATTTTCAGACTGCTGAAACAGACCGCCAACTTTGTTCTTGGCGTCAATGCATCCTCAACGTACCCTGCGGGTACGCCTGCGGTGCATGTGTCGCCTGCGGCCTCGGTGGACAGTCTGTTTGAGCAGTCTGAGATTGCGAGGAGGTGATCCTATGGAACGGATGATTCGTATTTTCGATACGACATTGCGCGATGGGGAGCAGTCGCCCGGCGCCAGCATGAATGTGGAAGAAAAAGTCATGGTGGCGAAGCAGCTGGCGCGGCTTGGCGTCGATATCATTGAAGCCGGCTTTGCCTACAGTTCACCCGGCGATTTCGAGGCGGTTCGCCGGATTGCGCTGGAGGTTGAGGGGCCGACGGTGTGCAGCCTCGCGCGGGCTCGTCCGGAAGACATCGACCGGGCCTGGGAAGCGCTCAAGGGCGCGCCGAAAGCCAGGATTCATACCTTCCTCTCGACGTCCGACATCCACCTGAAACATCAGTTCAGGATGACGCGGGAAGAGGCGAAGAAGCGCGCGGTCGAGATGGTCCAGCGCGCGCGGGGTTATCTGGCCGATGTCGAATTCTCGTTGATGGACGCGAGCCGCTCGGACCAATCCTATGTCTACGAGGTGATTGAAGCGGTGATCGCCGCCGGGGCAGGAACGATCAATATTCCCGATACGGTCGGCTATGCCGTGCCGCAAGAGTTCGGCGCGTTGATCAAGGGGATTTTCGACAAAGTGCCGAATGCGAAGCAGGCGGTGATCTCGGTGCATTGCCACAATGACCTGGGCGTTGCCGTCGCGAACAGTTTGGCGGCGATTGTGAATGGCGCCGGCCAGGTCGAATGTACGATCAACGGGATCGGCGAACGGGCCGGCAATACGTCGCTGGAAGAAATCGTGATGGGACTCAGGACCAGGAAGGATTTTTATCAGGCCGATACCGGCATCCGGACCGAAGAAATCGCCAAGACCAGCCGTTTAGTCAGCAAGATTACCGGGATGGTCGTTCAGCCCAATAAGGCGATTGTCGGCGCGAATGCGTTCGCGCACACCTCCGGCATTCATCAGGACGGTTTGTTGAAGGACAAGACCACCTACGAAATCATGCGGCCGGAATCGATCGGGTTGATCGAGAGCAAGATGGTCATGGGCAAGTTGTCTGGGCGCCATGCCTTCAGGCAGCGGTTGGATGATTTGGGGTACAAGCTCAGCGAGGAGGAGCTCAATCACGCCTTTGAACGTTTCAAAAAGCTGGCCGATCAGAAGAAGGAAATTTTTGAAGAAGACTTGGAAGTCATCGTGTCGGAAGAGCTGGCCAAGATGACCGAGCGGATCGTCTTGAAATCGTTCCATGTCGAAAGCGGCACGAATCTCGTGCCGACGGCGATGGTGGAATTGAGCATTGATGGCCAGGCGGTGAAAGCGTCAGGCACTGGCGATGGGCCGGTCGATGCGGTCTATCGGACGATTGCGGCCATTACAAAGACGAAGAGCAAATTGTTGATGTTCGGCGTCAATGCGATTACGGGCGGGACGGACGCGCAAGGAGAAGTGTCGGTGCGGGTGGAAGAAGATGGCCGCACGGTTTCGGGCCATGGAGCGGATACGGATATCATTGTGGCCGCGGCCCGGGCGTACCTGACCGCGTTGAATCGACTGGCGTACATGGCGTCCAAGCAGGCGGAGGGCGAGCAGAAAGTCCGCTTGATTTGACCATTCCCGCCACGCTAGAGTGATTAGCTCTGCGGTCCGCGGGCGGTGGGTGTGCGAGATGCGGACCGGTTGGGGCGGCCAGTCATGCTCAAGCGAACTCTCTTGGAATGCCCGGAATTTCTCGCCGGAGACCATACGGTTCTTCGTGAACTGCTGCATCCGGCCAAACAGTCGGTGCAATTGGGCTATAGCCTTGCGCATGGCAGGCTGGCGCCAGGGCGACGGTCTAAATGGCATCGGCTAGCGTCGTCAGAGGTGTATTACTTTATCGCCGGGCAAGGGCGGTTCAGTATCGAGCACGACACCCAGCTCGTCGAAGGCGGCTCGGTGGTGTATGTGCCGCCCGGCGGGAATCAGTCGCTTGAAAATATCGGCACGACGGACATTGAGTTTTTATGCCTGGTCGATCCGGCCTGGCGGAGTGAAGATGAACAGGTCGCGGAGTAAGGCGGTTGAGTTGTTTGCAGGAAGGAGCGCGTGACGTGAAAGCGAAGATTGCGGTATTGGCGGGAGATGGAGTCGGTCGCGAGATCGTTCCCGAGGCGGTTAAGGTCTTGAAAGCCATCGGGGAGAAGTATCAGCATTCGTTTGAATTCGCCTCGGCCGACATCGGCGGCCAGGCGATCGACAAAGTGGGCGTGCCTCTCCCCCAAGAAACGCTGGCGCTGGCGAAGCAAAGCGATGCGGTGCTGCTGGGCGCGGTCGGCGGGCCCAAGTGGGAAGGGCTGGAGTATAGCCTGCGGCCGGAACGGGCGCTGCTCGGCATCCGCGAGGCCTTGGGGCTCTACGCCAATCTGCGCCCCGCCAAGGTCTATCCCAATCTACTGGATGCCTCCACATTGAAGCGCGAAGTGATCGATGGGATCGACATTCTCGTCGTGCGCGAATTGACCGGCGGTATCTACTTCGGGAAGCCGAAGGGCATCGAAAAGCTGGCCAATGGGGAAGAGCGCGGCGTGAATACCGAAGTTTACACGACCGAAGAGATTCGCCGGATCGGCAAGGTGGCCTTCGAGGCGGCGCGCAAGCGGCGTAAGAAGGTCACGTCGGTCGATAAGGCCAACGTGCTCGAATCGTCCGAGTTATGGCGCCGGGTGATGATCGAGGTGCAGAAGAGCTATCCAGACGTCGAGCTGCATCATATCTACGTGGACAATGCCGCGATGCAGTTGGTCCGCAATCCGCGCCAGTTCGATGTGATGGTCTGCAACAATATTTTCGGCGACATTCTCAGCGACGAGGCGGCCATGCTGACCGGGTCGATCGGCATGCTGCCCTCGGCCAGCATCGGCGCGAAGGTCGGATTATTCGAGCCGATTCATGGCAGCGCGCCGGACATTGCCGGCAAGAACATTGCGAATCCCATTGCGACGATCGCGTCCGCTGGCATGATGCTGTCCTACGCATTCAAGCTTGAGAAAGAGGCCGAGGCGATTGAGCAGGCCATCGTTAAAACCCTCGATATGGGCTATCGCACCAAGGACATTCAGAGTCCAGGAACCAGAGTCGTTGGCACGACCGAAATGGGCGACGCGATTCTGCGCAATTTGAACTGAGACAGGATTTTCGCATGGCGACCCTCTTTACATCGTGGACGCTGGCGACGCGGGCAGGGACCGGCGATCCGGGATTTTCCGGTGATGGCGGGCCGGCCTTGCAGGCGGCGTTGAACGAGCCGAAGGGACTGGCGATTGATGGCCAAGGGCATCTCTTCATCGCCGACTCCGAGAACCATGTTGTGCGTCGGGTTGATCGCGTCACCGGTTTGATGACGACGGTGGCCGGTTGCGCACCAGAAGGCGCAGCGTTGGCTCCTGCATCGGCAAGCGCGGATGCCGTCTACGAGGAAGAGGCGGATCCGCTGGCTGACACGAGCCACAAGACGACCGAGCGGTTTACTCAGCAGACGGATCTCAGCGGGACGGTGCGGTATCTCGTTGGGGCCGCGGCGCCGAAACGCTTTGACGGAGACGGTGGGCTTGCCACTCAGGCCATCCTTAATTTTCCCACAGCGGTCGCGGTCGATGCGCAGGGCCATCTGTATATTGCCGATACGATGAATCATCGCATTCGCCGAGTGGATGCCAAGACGGGAATTATTACGACGATAGCCGGCACCGGACAAGCGCGCTTTTCCGGCGACGATGGGCCGGCTGATCGTGCGGCGCTGAACGAGCCGGCGGCGCTGGCGATCGATGCGCAGGGACAGTTGTACATTGCGGACCAGAGTAATAATCGCGTGCGCGCGGTAGACTTGAAGAGCGGGACGATTCGCACCATCGCGGGAACGGGATCGGCGGCCTACGATGGAGACGGCAAGCCGGCGGTGGAAGCAGCGCTTGCTGGGCCCAGCGGGTTAGCCGTGACGGCGGGAACGCTCTATATTGCCGATACGTTCAATGGCCGCATCCGGTCCGTCGATCTTTCCACCGGCACGATTGCGACGGTGGCCGGCGACGGAGGCAGCTATCGTTATCAGTCGCCCGACGATCCGCCGTCTAGCAGCGTATCGCGCCCGTCTGGCATTGTGCTGGATCGGGATGGCAATCTGTTCCTGACCGATTCGGACAGCCATCTGATTCGCCGGTGGGACCGGGCAACCGGTCTGTTGACACGCATTGCTGGCGTCGGGGCTGCATCATCCGCCGGAGACGGCGGGGCGGCGCTGGAGGCTGGGCTCTGTTATCCGTTCGGCATTGTCGCGGATGGCGAAAGGACCCTCTTGATCGCCGACACCTTTAATCACCGTATTCGTGCGCTCTCGTTGGAATAGGATCCTGCACATGCTCAAGAAAAAGTCAGCGTATACCATAGCCATTCTCGGAGCGACCGGGGCGGTCGGCAAAGAAAGCCTGGAAATTTTGGAGGAACGGAATTTCCCGCTTGCCGGACTTCGCTTGTTTGCCTCGAAGCGCTCAGCCGGCGAGGTGATGACGTGCCAAGGCAAGGAGTGGACGGTTGAAGAGTTGACGGAGTCGTCTTCCTTTGCCGGCGTCGACTTTGCGTTTGTTTCCGCGACCGATGCGATCAGCAAAGAGTACGGCCCGCGCTTGGGTGCGGCCGGGGTGATCGTGATCGACGACAGCGGGGTTTTTCGGATGGATCCGCAAGTGCCGCTGGTGGTTCCCGAGGTGAATGCCGCTGCGTTGCGGTCGCTTCCACGGGGGATCGTGTCCATTCCCAATTGCACCACGACGCCGCTGGTGATGGCGCTGAAGCCGCTGCACGATGCGGTGGGGGTGAAGCGCGTCGTCGTGACGACATTTCAATCGGTGTCCGGCACCGGCGCCGCGGCGATGGACGAATTGCTGGACCAAACCAGGGCGTTGATGGCCTTTCGCGATGTGAAAGCCGAGGTCTATCCGTATCAGATTGCCTTCAATCTGCTGCCGCATATCGGGTCTTTCGCTGAGTCTGGCGAATGTTCGGAAGAAATCAAGATTGTCAGGGAAACGAGAAAGATTCTGGATGCGCCGAAGATGCGGGTGACCTCCACCACGGTGCGGGTGCCGGTGCTGCGCTGCCATTCCGAGTCGATCAATGTGGAATTGGAGAAGCCGTTGAGCCCCAACGATGCCCGTGCGGCGCTGGCGGCCATGCCGGGAGTACTGGTCTACGATGACCCGTTGAAGAAACTCTATCCCATGCCATTGGACGCCACTGGAAAAGATGAAGTCTATGTTGGTCGCATTCGCGAAGATGAGTCGGTGACGAATGGGCTCAATCTTTGGGTGGTCTCCGACAATCTGCGAAAGGGCGCCGCGTTGAATGCCGTCCAAATTGCCGAGTGTCTGGTGCAGGGCTGATGGATGAATGGGGCGCTGTCGGGAAACTCCTGATTGCGGCCGGGTGCGGGCTCGTTGCGGTGGGGCTGCTGTTTGTCCTCAGCGACCGGATTCCTGGGTTGGGCGGATGGTTCGGATGGATCGGAAAACTGCCGGGCGATCTTTCAATTAAACGCGATTCCTTTTCGTTGTTTGCGCCTCTGGGAACCAGCCTGGTGCTTAGTATCGGGTTAAGTCTGCTATTCTATTTTCTATCATGGCTTTTCAAGCGTTAGGACAGTATCTGCGGCTTGTCGCTCTCGGGACCATTCTCGGAATGAGCGCGCCGGTCGAAGCGGCGGAGTCGATTCGCGTCTTGATGGCCTCGGATGTCCAGCGGATCGAGGTGCGTGCCGACAATGTGCTGTGGGTCACCGACGGGCAGAGCCGGTCCTATTCATTTAAGAACGCGCTGCATATCGAATTGCGCGGCGCGGCGCTTTTGCTTAACGGGACTAAAGTTGCCGGGGAACAGCTCACGCTTCGCGCAGGCGATCGCGACCTGAAGTTGTGGCTGCCGAGGACGTCTGGCGGAACCCATGGCGCCGCGTTGCAACCGGCCGATGAGCGGGGCGCGTTGCATGTGAGCGGGCTGGTGCATCTGGTCCGGCGCGGGAAAGGCCTGCTGGTGATCAATCAGGTCGATCTTGAGGAGTATGTGAAGGGAGTCGTGCCGGCTGAAGTGAATTCCACTTGGCATGCGGAAATGCTCAAAGTGCAGGCCGTCGCGGCCAGAACCTATGCGCTCTATCAGCATATGCTGAGTGCGTCGCGCGATTACGATGTGGCGGCGAGCATTCAGGATCAGGTCTATCGTGGACGGCAGGGCGTGGACGCGCGCGTGCAGGAGGCGGTGGAGTCGACTCGCGGCCTGGTGGTGACCTATGAAGGGGCTCCGATCTACGCGGCATTTTCTTCGACCGCCGCAGGCATCACCGAGGATTCGATGGTGGTCTGGTCGAAAGACTTGCCGTATTTGAAGGGGGTCGAATGTCCCTTCGATGTGGAGTCTCCGTATTATCAATGGAAGGCGTCCTTTAGAGTGGCGACGCTGGAGCGCAATCTCAGGCAGCAGGGCTTTCCGGTGGGAACGATTGCGACGATGACGCCAGTGGGTTTCAGCCGCGCCGGGCGTGTTGCCAAATTGCGCATTCTGCATTCCAAGGGCGAGCTCATTCTGCGAGGCGAGGATCTTCGGAAGGCAATCGGGTATACCGTGGTGCCGAGCACGCAATTTACCATTGAGGCTGTGGGCCAGGACATTGTCCTGGCCGGATACGGCGCCGGCCATGCCGTGGGGCTCTGCCAGTGGGGCGCGAAGGAGCTGGCCGAACTCGGGTATTCCTTCTCATCAATCCTTCGGTACTATTATCCTGGCACTGAGTTGCAGAATGCTTCCTTGACGAAAATGCCCCCGGTTCCGACTTCTTAGATGAATCTCTCTGAATTCGATTTTCCGTTCGATCCTACTCTGATCGCTTCCGAGCCCGTATTGCCGCGTCATGCCGCGCGTTTGCTCTGTCTCGATTCACGGACGGGAGGCTTGTCGCATCGACAGGTATCCGATCTCCCGGAGCTGTTGGCGCCAGGGGATTTGCTCGTGGTGAACAATACGAAGGTCTTAGCGGCTCGCCTGTCCGGACGCAAACAGCCGGCGGGCACGGTTGTGGATGTACTGTTCGTCAAGGATTGTGGCGGTGCGGTCTGGGAGGTCATGCTCAAAGGGAATTTTCGCGTGGGGCAGTCGATCTTGTTTGACGGAGATGCCAGCGCGACAGTCGTGCAGCGCGATGAGAACGGCACGAAAATTCGCGTGGCGAGTCAGGTTCCTGTTACCGACTTCTTGCGTGTCTATGGGCGCATGCCGCTTCCGCCGTACATCAAGCGATCGGCGCAGCCGGAAGACGCGGTTTGGTATCAAACCTGTTTTGCGGACCGGGAGGGTGCGATTGCCGCTCCGACAGCCGGCCTGCACTTTACGCCCGAGCTTATGGGCCGTTTGCGTGATCGGGGAGTGGAGACAACCGCGGTGACGCTTCATGTGGGGCCAGGGACATTTAAGCCGGTGGTGGTGGAGCGCATCGAAGATCACCAGATGGGGGAGGAATGGTTTGAGGTGAGTGCGAAGACGGTCGCGGCGGTCCGTAAGACAAAATCTTCCGGAGGGCGGGTTGTTGCGGTGGGAACCACCGCGGTCCGCGCGCTCGAATCAGCCGCACAGCAGGCGGGAGGGCTTCAGGCAGCCGTCGGTGAGAGTCGGCTGTTCATTACGCCGGGGTATCGCTTCAAGGTGGTCGATGCGCTGATGACGAATTTCCACTTGCCCAGGACAACGCTCCTGATGCTCGTTTCTGCGCGAGCCGGCGTGGAAACGATGCGGAACGCTTACACTGAAGCGGTGGAGCAGCGCTATCGTTTTTATAGTTATGGCGATGCGATGCTGATCCTCTGAGTCGGCGATCCGGTGCGCGGGATCCGTGCGAGCCCTGTTACAGCAATTCCCGGTGAACTTTGACGGGGATTTTGCCTTTGAGCGACTCCTGAAACGCCACCAACGCGCGTTGTTGCTTTTGGAAGAGCATGTCTTCCAGCACGCGATCCTTTGCCGCGGTGGCTTTGGTGGGATCGGCGTCCGGTTGCCTGGTCATCAGGGCCTGGCCTTCGGAAATTTCCGACGGCGTTAAGGCCACCGCATCTCGGACAAACATGCGTGCTTTATTGCCGAGGATTTCCTTGGCCTGCGCCTCTTCGAAGACTTTCGGGGTGAGGTGGTTTGCGGCTAGGAGCCGTTGATAGAGCTCCGGATCGAACGCGCCGTTTTTCTGGAACTCGGGAACCTGGAGGATCATCGCGCGCAAATCTCCGTCCGAGACAGTGATGCCCATATCCTTCGCGGCGAGCAGCCAGAGACGGTTGTCGACTAGTTGTTCAACGACAAATTGTTTGATCGTTTCATCCTTGAACTCTCCGGGCACTTTTTCCTTGTAGAAGCGATACATGTTTTCGTAGGCGCGCCGAAACTCATCCCGCGAAACGGCTAGTTCGCCGACCGTGGCGACGGTATTGCCTTGATCATCTCCAAACCCCCACCAGCCCATGGTAATGATGAAGGCAATCGCCAGAATGCCCATGATTGATTTTAAGAGCCAGGGGTAGTTGTGCGATGCGTCTCGAATGACCTTGATCATGCCAATCCTCTCCGTCGCAAAATGGTCCGGGGATTGTACTTGGCGCTGCGACTGAAGGCAAGATCATGTGCGGGCATCGACCGCGTTCGATCTGCTAAAGAACGATGGGTTGCAAGAGGTGCGGCGCATGGAGGAATCAGGTTCATGCCAGGCACGTATTATCCCTATCGCCGTTTGGCATGGTCGTCTCGATAAAAACGATAGACGTAGGAAAGAGGCAGGCAGTTTGTTTGTGCAAGTTATTTGATTTTGTTATACTTTGCCATTAATTAGAAGGAGATTCCTTGATAGGGGTGGGGTCTGCCGCGAAGCTCATCGAAGGGGCCGTCTATCCCAAGGCCCATGTACTCAATCGATTTATCGCGAAGTTGATCGATGTGTTCATTGTCGTGGCTGCGGATGAGGTTGCCCCGCCGGTTGGGTTTCTGTCCGGACTCGCCTATATTTTGATCGCGGATGGGTTTGCGGGTGGGAGAAGTATCGGGAAGCGGTTGGTGGGGTTGCAGACCATGCGTCTCGATGTTCGCGAGGCGGCTGGGTTTCGGGAATCGATTATCCGGAATTTGCCATTCGGCGCAGCCCAATTGCTGTTTGCGGTGCCGTATGTCGGGTGGATCGGATCCGTGGCCCTGTTGGCCTTTGAAAGTGTCTTAATTGTAGGCAATGAGCAGGGACGACGCCTTGGCGACGAGGTGGCGCGTACCCAGGTTTTGGACGCAGGGCAGCTGGCGGTGCCCGACTAAATTATGAATAGTGAGGGACTCGCGCAGCGCGAAGCGAGTTCATGACGAAGGGAGAGCGCCGTGGGGTTCACGGGAGATGTGTTCGGATGGTTTTCCAACGATCTCGCGATCGATTTGGGGACGGCGACGACGCTGGTGTATGTACATGGAAAAGGCATTGTGCTGAATGAGCCGTCAGTGGTGGCGGTAGAAAAGAAAACCGAGAAAGTTCTGGCAGTCGGGGCCGACGCGAAAAAGATGCTCGGCCGAACTCCCGGGAACATTGTCGCTGTCCGGCCGATGAAAGAGGGCGTGATTGCCGATTTCGAAATGGCCGAGCAGATGCTGAAGCATTTCATCCGTAAGGCGCATAATCGAAGCGCGTTCGTGCGGCCCCGGATCATTATCGGGGTGCCGTCACGGATTACCCAGGTGGAACAGCGGGCGGTGCGAGACTCGGCCGAATTGGCCGGCGCGCGGGAAGTCTATCTGATCGAAGAGCCGGTGGCGGCCGCCATTGGGGCCGGGCTTCCGATTACCGAACCGTCCGGCAATATGGTCGTCGATGTGGGCGGTGGCACGACGGACATCGCGGTGATTTCCCTTGGCGGGATCGTCTATAGCGAATCGGTGAAGGTCGCCGGCGATCGGATGGACGAGGCGATCATGAATTATATTAAGAAAAAGTATAACTTGCTCATCGGCGAACATATGGCGGAACGGGTCAAGTTTGAAATTGGATCGGCCTATCCCTTTGAAGAGCGCAAGACGATGATGATCAAGGGGCGGGACCTGATTTCAGGCATTCCCCGCACGCTGGTGGTTGACGATGCCGAAATTCGAGAAGCGTTGCAGGAACCGATCGGAACGATCGTCAATGCCATTAAGGTTGCGCTGGAAAACACTCCGCCGGAATTGGCGGGGGATATTATTGACCGCGGAATCGTGCTCACAGGTGGAGGCTCCCTGCTGAAGGGAATGGATACACGATTCCGTGAAGAGACGAATTTGCCGATTATTACGGTCGACGACCCGCTAACTTCTGTGGTGCTTGGGGTCGGGAAGATTTTGGACGAACTGGATCTTCTCCGTAAGGTGTCGGTCATGTCTCAATGCAGTAGCCTCCGGTAAGGTTCCGTCCTTCCCATGCGGATGGCCAACTTTCGTTCATCATACGGCGCGCGGCGTCTTGCCCTCGGAGTCTTGTTCGCGATCCTCCTCGGTTTCTTCTTGCTTCCGCAGCAGCTGCAGGCTCTTTTCCAAGAGATCGGCGGCCCGGTTGGGTGGGCGCTCAGCTGGCCGATCCGTCTGGTGGCCTCGGTGCAAGACGGCATCGGGGAGACCTGGAGCCATTACGTGGCGTTGCAGGATGTGGAAGATGAAAACCAACAGTTGCGGAAAGAGCTGGAACTACTGCAGGGGCAAAACAGCCAGCTGCGCGAGGCCGCGTCGGCGACAGACCGGTTGACGGCCTTGCTTGAATTCAAGGCGCAGGCTCTCCCGACGATGATCGCGGCGCAGGTCATTGGTCGCGACGCGGGCAATTGGCATCGGACGATTCTCTTAAACAAGGGGAGTGCCGACGGGATTCAGGCGGACATGGGAGTTGTGACGTCTGTCGGCGTAGTCGGGCGAGTGGTGAAAACGACGATGGCGACGGCGGTCGTGCTGTTGGTGTCCGATCCCAATAATGCCATTGCGGGGCTGATTCAACGCACGCGCGATGAGGGGATTGTCGAGGGGACGACGCCGGGTTTGGCGCGGCTCAAATATATTCCCTTGCTGTCGAATGTGCGCGCCGGTGATCGCGTCGTGACCTCGGGGCTCGTCGGGGGCTTTCCGCGCGGGCTCGCCATCGGCACCATTACCACTATCGGCAAAGAAGAAGGCGCGCTGTTTCAATCGGCGGAATTACGCCCGGAAGTCGATGTGAATCGGGTCGAAGAAGTGTTGGTTATTCAGTCTCCCTATATTCCCGGTGAGGACGGCAAGAGCGATGAGCCTCTTCCGAAAGCCAAGCTGTGAAGATAATCGTGTATGTCTGCGCGGTCGCTGTCTTAGTGGCGGCGCAGATCACCCTGCTTCCATATATCAGCGTGTGGGGCGTCAAACCGGATATCGGGCTTGTGATGGTCTGCCTGGTCGGCCTTCTGGCCGGTGAGTTGGAAGGGTTGCTGGTTGGGTTGTTTGTCGGGTGGGCCATGAGTTTGTTTTCCGCCGCCGATCTGGCTGCAAGCATGGTGGCCAAGGGAACAGTGGGATTTCTTGCCGGGCTGGCCGGCCGCCAGGTGGCGCAGGTTACCCCCTTGCTGATGATAGGCGGCCTGGTTGTCGCGTCAACTCTCGCAAGCCTGATGACGATGTGGTCGCTCAAGCCGAACGATCAGCAAGATAGCTGGTGGATGATTCGGACGATCGTGATGCCGCAAGCCTGTTTCGATGCGGTGGTCGGAGGCCTGTGCTATTGGGTGATCTGGAGCCGGGTGAATCTTGACCGGCTGGTAGAGGGGCGAGAGGTCTAGGAGTTACCGTGGCGATCAGTGGGACCCATGAGTCTGAACTCGGAGAGTTGCAGCGGCGGCTGATGTTGCTGCGTGTGGGGTTGCTCCTGGTCGTCGGACTCCTGGCAGTGCGATTGTGGCATCTGCAGATTCGCGAAGGGCCGTACTACCGCGACCTCTCGGAGAATAATCGCACCAGATCGGTATTGTTGGAGCCGGCCAGAGGGTTGATCTATGATCGTCACGGGGTCTTGCTGGCGAACAACGTGCCGAGCTTTAGCCTCTATGTCACGCTGGAAGATGTCAAGGATCGAGAGGGGCTGGTTCAGAAGCTGGCGGACTTGCTTGGACTCGACCCGGTCATGATCCGGAAAAAACTGGCGGTGCGAGGCAGTAAGATGCTGCCGAAAAAAGTCAAGGATCGGTTGACCCTGCGCGATGCCACGGTGATTGAATCCCATCGTCTGGATCTTCCGGGCGTCATGATTCAAGTCGAGTCGCAACGGAACTATCCCGGCGGCATGGCCGCGGCGCACCTCCTTGGGTATGTCGGAGAAATTTCCCCTGAACAGCTCGAAAAACCGGAGTTTGCGGATCTCCATCAGGGCAGTATTGTCGGGCAGTATGGAGTGGAGAAATCGTTCGACCGCCATGTGCGCGGCCAGGCTGGGCAAAAAAGCGTCGAGGTGGATGCCTTGGGGCATGAGAAGCGAACAGTGTCGGTGGATAAGCCGCTTGCCGGAAACGATCTCTATCTCACTATCGATATTACGCTGCAAAAGGTTGCGGAGGAATTGCTGGGAGAAGAGTCCGGCGCGATTGTCGCCTTGGATCCGACGAGCGGCGACATTCTGGCGATGGCAAGCCGTCCTGGTTTCGATCCAAACGTCCTGTCACGGGAACTCACGTCCAAGCAGTGGGTGGAGATTGTCCAGGATGAGCGGCGCCCGCTCAATAACCGCGCGTCGCAAGGGCAATATCCTCCTGGATCCACGTTCAAAGTGCCGATGGCCGTTGCGGCCTTGGAATCCAATACCATGTCGCCGTCGAGTTCCGTGCTCTGCACAGGCGGCTACCAATTCGGCAAACGGGTCTATCACGATTGGAAGGCGACCGGCCATGGGTCTGTCGATCTTCACAAGGCGCTGGTCCAGTCCTGCGATGTGTATTTTTACACCATTGGGCAACGGATGGGGATCGATATCATGGCGGAGTATGCCAAGGACTTCGGTCTTGGGCGCGAGACCGGCATCGAACTGCCTTCCGAGCGGGTGGGGTCGATTCCATCCATGGCCTGGAAGCTGAAAGTGAAAAAAGAAGCCTGGCTGCCGGGCGAGACGATTTCCGCCGCGATTGGGCAGGGCTATGTGACGGTGACGCCGTTGCAAATGGCCAGTATGATCGGCACCGTGGCCAATGACGGGGTCAGTTATCGTCCGCGTTTGGTGCAAGCCATCATGGATCGCACTACCGGGAATTTGCAAGAATTGCCGGCTGTGGCACGGGGGAAGGCCCATGCCAAGCCGGAAACCTTTCGGATCATTAAAGAGGCGTTGGCAGCGGTGGTTACGGAAGGGACGGCGACGCGCGCGAAGTCCTCGATCGTGACAATCGGAGGGAAAACCGGGACAGCGCAAGTCGCGGCTCTGGGAAAAGAGAAGAAGGCGGAGAAAGACATTCCCAAGAAGTTTCGCGACCATGCCTGGTTCGTCGCCTTCGCCCCGGTGGAGTCCCCAAAGATTGCGGTAGCCGTGCTGGCCGAGCATATGGGGCATGGTGGGTCGGCGGCGGCGCCACTTGCCAAAGAAGTGATCGAGACTTATATGAAACTGCGCGCGCAGGAGTTGGCGGTTGTCCCGCAATCGTAGGGGGTAGGCCGCTGGGTGTATGTGTGAAGAGTCATGATTGACCGGCTGATCGACAATCGCGGGCTCGATAGTTTCGACTATCGCTTTCTCGCGCTCGTGTTCGCGATTCTTGGAATCGGCGTGCTGTCGATTCATAGCGTGACGCACAGCCAGCAGACGGGTCTCGCGCCCTATTATATCAAGCAGATCGCTTGGATTGTCATGGGCAGCGCGGCCTTCGTGTTTATGCTGGTGTCAGACTATCACCGGATCGCGCGGCTGGCCTATCCGCTGTATGGGGTCGTGCTGTTGATGCTGGCCTTTGTGTTGTTTGACGGACGGACGAGCAAGGGCGCGCAGCGCTGGATCGCGCTGGGGCCGTTCAGTTTTCAGCCTTCAGAATTTGCAAAGCTGGTGCTGATTCTGGTCTTGGCGCATTACTATTCGAAGACGCCCAGGGTGGGATGGTTGCAACGGGTCATTATGCCGGGGATGCTGATGTTTCCCGGGCTGGTGTTGATCCTGAAGCAGCCCGATTTGGGCAGCGGATTGAGTTTTGTTGCCGTCTATGCGGCGATGCTGTTGATGGTCGGCGTGCGGTCGAAGGCGCTGGGTGTCATTCTTCTGCTCATCGTCATGCTATTCCCGTTCGCCTGGGAAGGGGTCTGGGGGTCCTTGCATGATTATCAGCGACAGCGCATTATGGCCTTCGTCGATCCCGCCTACGATCCGGGTGGAAAAGGGTATCACGCCCTCCAGTCCAGAATCGCAATCGGATCCGGCGAGTTGATGGGAAAAGGACTCTACGGGGGAACGCAAAGCCAGCTGAAGTTCCTTCCAGAAGGCCATACAGACTTTGTGTTTGCCGTCTATGCGGAAGAGTGGGGATTTCTGGGCGTCTTGTTATTGTTAGTGCTGTTTGTCGCGCTGATCTGGCTCTCTCTGGAGATCGCGTCGAAAGCGAAAGATCAATTAGGAGCGTTACTGGCCGCCGGGATCGTCGCCATGTTGTGTTTTTGTGTCGTGGTGAATATCGGCATGACGGCCGGGATGTTTCCCATCGTCGGGATTCCGCTGCCGTTGATGAGTTACGGCGGCAGCGCTACGGTGATGACGATGGCCTCATTGGGGTTGTTGCTGAACGTCAAACGAAGACGGTTGAGCCTGTTCTATTGAGCCGAGTATGCCTGTTGCGCAGTGTGACGAGTGGAATGTGGTGAGTAGTGACATTGAGCCGCTGGGATATAGCGTGGATGGTGGATGTGATGGACCTGGGCCTTGCGCCTGCGTCCGTCGCCCATTGCGCAGTTCCAGGGCTCGCAGATTAAAGGAGTAGTTATGGGAATTGAGATTGCGATTTCGGTCGCGCGGGAAGAAACCCGCGTGGCGGTGTTGGATGGCGGCGTGGTGACCGATTTATTCGGGGATCGTGCCAAGCATAAAGATTTTGTCGGGAATGTGTACAAGGGAAAGGTCGCCAAGGTGCTGCCGGGCATGCAGGCTGCGTTTGTGGACATCGGCTTGGACAAAGCCGCGTTCATGCACGTGTCCGACCTCTCGGAAGAAGCCGAGCCTGGCGATACGCTGGTCGACGCGGCCGACGACGATGACGATAAAGACGCGGACATGCTCAGGCCGAAACGCCAGAGCGCCAAGCCCATCGAGCAGTTGCTGACCGAAGGGCAGGAACTAATGGTCCAGATCTCGAAAGGTCCGATCGGGACAAAGGGGCCGCGCGTCACGACGTACGTATCGCTTCCCGGGCGCTATCTGGTATTCATGCCGAACGTCGAACATATCGGGGTGTCTCGCCGCATTGCGAAGGACGAGGAGCGCGCCCGGTTGAAAGACATTATGCGCCGGGTCCGGCGCCCAGGCTGCGGCTACATTGTTCGCACCGTCAGCGAAGGCGTCAAAGAAGACGAGCTGAAATCCGACGTGGATTTCCTGCATGTGCTGTGGCAGGACATTTTGACCAATCGCGAACGGCTGGCCGCGCCGGCGCTCTTGCATACGGATCTGAGCCTCAGCTTTCGCGTGGTGCGGGACTTGTTCGGGAAGAAAGTGGACCGGCTGTGGATCGATTCGCGGCAGGAATATGAAGCGGTGCGGGATTTCGTGCAACGGTTTTCGCCGGAGCAGACCTCCCGCATTCATTTCTACGACAAGGATGAAAGCCTGTTCGATCATTTGGGCATCGAGCAAGAGATTACGCGGGCGACGAGCCGGAGGGTTTGGCTGAAATCTGGAGGCCACTTGGTGATCGATCATGCCGAGGCGATGACGGTCATCGACGTCAATACAGGACGGTTTGTCGGCAAACGCGATCAGGAAGAGACGATTCTCCGGAACAATCTGGAAGCGGCCAAGGAAGTGGCCTATCAGATGAAGCTGCGCGGGATCGGCGGCATCATCATCGTCGACTTTATCGACATGGAGCGGGAAAAGAATCGGGAGAAGGTCTATCACGCGCTGGTGGATGCGATGGCGTCGGACAAAGCGCGGACGAGGATTTCGAGGATTTCCGATCTTGGGTTGATTGAGATTTCCCGCGAGCGGGTGCGTGAGGATCTGCTCCGGTCTCTCTCCGAGCCCTGCCATTATTGCGACGGCCGCGGCTATACCAAGTCTCCGACGACCGTGGCGTACGAGATCTTCCGCGAGATCCGCAAGATCGGCGAGGTGGGAGAGAAGCAACGGATCGTCATCGGCGCCCATCCGAGCGTGGCCGGATTGCTCCAAGATGAAGAACGGCAAGGCCTGGAAATGTTGGAGCGGGAATGTTCGGCAAAGATCATTGTGACGTCGGACAGCCAGTTGCATTTGGAACAGTACGATCTCGTCACCTTATAAGGTAGAGTGCGTCGTCTCCATCTTCAGCCCCAGGCGGTGTTCTGGTGCGGACCTGTCGCATGGATTCCACTCAACTGACGCCATGGCTCCTCCTTCAATCGATCGACGGAGTCGGTGACCGCACCCTCCTGAAATTGGTCCAGGCCTGCGGTTCTCCGGCACGCGCGTTGGCGGCGTCGCTGGAAGATCTGATGCGAGCCGGGTGCAGTGCCGACCTTGCCGAGGTTATCCGCCGGGGGCCGCCGGCCCACGTTCGGCATGTGATTGATCGGCAGGTACAACTGGTTGAACGGCTCGGCATTCAGGTCATCGCGCTGACTGATCCTTCGTATCCGAAACGGCTCAGGATGATTCACGATCCGCCGCCGTTGTTGTATTGCACTGGCGCGCTTCATGAGCAAGACGGCATGGCGGTGGCGATTGTCGGCGGGCGATCGGCCTCTCCGGCGGGACGGGCCAGCACGGAAGAGATCGCTGAAGCGCTCGCTCGAAACGGATGGACCGTCGTCAGCGGACTGGCGCGTGGAATCGATGCGGCCGCGCACCGCGGCGCGCTCGCGGGGCAGGGTCGCACGATTGCGGTGCTTGGCTGCGGAGCGGATCAGACCTATCCGCCGGAGCATGACCGGCTGCGCGCGCAGATCGAGGAGCATGGCGCGGTGCTGACGGAGCTTCCGCTGGGCGCGCCGCCGCAGAGCCATCATTTTCCACGGCGCAACCGGATTATCAGCGGCCTGTCGGTCGGCGTGCTCGTAGCGGAGGCGGCGATGAACAGTGGATCGCTCATTACGGCCAAGCTGGCATTGGAGCAAGGGCGCGAGGTCTTTGCCCTTCCAGGTTCCGTCAAAGAAGCCTGCTGTCGCGGATCGAATGGGTTGATCAAAGCCGGCGCAAAATTAGTCGACTGTGCGGCGGATATAATGGAAGAGCTGTTGCCGCAAGTCGAACCGGCTCTTCGTGCCCATGCAACGGTGGGAGCGATGACGGCGCCCATGCGCGCAGGCGAAGGATTGGGGGCGGATGAACAGCGCATTGTCGAGATGCTGTCGCATGACGCGCAGTCGGTCGATGCGGTGATCGAGCGGACGGGGCTCAGTGCCGCACAGGTTTCGGCGGCGATGCTGGCGCTGGAGCTTCGCGGGTATGTGCGGCAGCTGCCAGGCCCGCACTATGTGCGCCGCTGACTCGTGGCCGGGCGCATTCCAGTTGCAGGATGAGAAAAAGTTTGGTACGTGATGGGAGTGAGCGTTATCTGGAGATGGAGACGTTATGGCGAAATCGCTGATCATCGTTGAGTCGCCCACGAAGGCGAGGACGATTACGAAATATCTAGGCCGTGGGTATACCGTGATGGCGTCGGTCGGCCATATCAAGGATCTTCCGACGAGCAAGTTGGGCGTCGATCTCGAGCATGATTTTGAGCCGCAGTATGTGACGATCAAGGGCAAGGCCAAGGTTCTTGCCGATATCAAGAAGAAAGCCGAAGCAGCCGACAAGATTTTCCTGGCGCCGGACCCTGACCGCGAAGGGGAGGCGATTGCCTGGCATTTGGAGCAGGAGTTGCTTGGCAAATCTAAAAAGAAGAAGGACGGAAAGATTTTCCGGGTGTTGTTCAACGAGATCACCAAGACGGCGGTGAAGCGCGCGTTGGAATCGCCAGGCGAGATCGATATGAATTTGGTTAATGCGCAGCAGGCCCGGCGGATTTTGGATCGCATCGTCGGATATCAAGGCAGTCAGTTGTTGTGGAATAAAGTGCGGCGCGGGCTCAGCATGGGGCGCGTCCAGTCGGTCGCGATGCGCTTGATTTGCGAGCGCGAAGCCGAGCGTGAAGCCTTCAGGACCGAAGAATACTGGTCGATCAGTGCGCTATTGTCCGGGGTCAATCCGCCGTCGTTTGAAGCCAAGCTTCAGAGCATCAACGGCGAATCCGCCACGATTGAGAATGGCGAGCAGGCCGCCCGCGTGGTCGAGAGCGTCCAGGGGAAGGACTTTGTTGTGGAGTCCATCGAACGCCGCGAAAAGAAGCGGAACCCTGTTGCGCCGTTCATCACTAGCCGCCTTCAGCAGGAAGCGTCCCGGAAGCTGCACTTCTCGCCCAAGAAAACGATGACCCTGGCGCAGCAGCTCTATGAAGGGATGGAAATCGGCGCTGAAGGGACGACCGGTCTCATTACCTATATGAGAACCGATTCACCTCGCATCTCGAATGAGGCGATGACGGAGGCGCGCGAAGTTATCCAGGCTAGGTTTGGGTCGGACTATCTTCCGTCGACGCCTAATATTTACAAGACCTCGAAGGCCGCGCAGGAGGCGCATGAAGCGGTCAGGCCGACGTCGGCGGCGCGCGATCCGGAATCGATCCGCCAGTACCTCGATCAGGACCAGTACAATCTGTATAAGTTGATTTGGAACCGGTTCATTGCGTCGCAAATGGTGCCGGCGATCCTCGATGTCACCCGAATCGACTCGACCCCGGTCGGCACGCAGCAGAAGTATATCTTCCGTTCCACCGGAACGGTCGTCAAGTTTCCTGGGCACACGATTGTGTATATGGAAGGTGTCGATAAGGAGTTGCCCACCGAAAAGCCGAAAGCCGATCAGGAGGTGGACGACGATAATGATCGCCAGCTCCCGGCACTGTCCGAAGGGGAACAACTGCGCCTTGTTCAGCAGGAGGGGGAATCAGTCCTCGGCCTGACCTCGAAGCAGCACTTCACTCAACCGCCCCCCAGGTATAACGAAGCGCTGTTGATCAAGGAGCTGGAAGAAAAAGGCATTGGGCGTCCCTCGACCTATGCGGCGATTATCTCCACGATCCAAGATCGCAAGTATGTCGAGAAGACCGAGGGCCGGCTGGTGCCGACGGAGACGGGCAAGACGGTGCACGACTACTTGATGAAGGGATTTCCAGAACTGATCAATGTCGATTTCACGTCGCATCTCGAAGAGCAGCTCGATGAAGTGGAAGAGGGGAATAAGCCCTGGGTGACGGCGGTCAGGGATTTCTATACGCCGTTTACAAAAGAGCTGGAATTGGCGAAGACGATTCCTGGTCCGAAAGATACGGTCGAGCCGCCGACGGACATTCCCTGCGAAAAGTGCGGAAAGATGATGGAGATCAAGTGGGGCAGGAACGGAAAGTTTCTCGCCTGTCCGGCCTACAAGGCGGATCCGCCTTGCAAGAATACGCAGAACTTTCAGAAGCTCGAAGACGGCACGATCAAGATTGTGCCGAAAATCGAACTGACCACCGACCAGAAGTGCGACAAGTGCGGGAGTGCAATGGTGGTGAAGACGGGCCGGTTCGGCAAATTCATCGCCTGCTCGGCCTATCCGGAATGCAAGACGACGAAACCGCTGGCGCTCGGGGTGAAGTGCCCGCAACCGGATTGCGGCGGCGATCTCGTCCAGAAGCGCACGAAGAAGGGGCGGTCGTTCTTTGCGTGCAGCAACTACCCAAAGTGCGAGTTCGCGCTGTGGGATCGTCCCATCAATAAGGCCTGCCCGACATGTCACGCACCGTTCCTCATTGAAAAAGTGAGCAAGCAAGCCGGACGAAGTGTGCAATGCCGCAATGAAGACTGTGGCTATCGAGAAGCCGGATAATCTCCGCATCAGGACTGCCTATTCACTCCCGCCCAGGTTTGCCGCTTCGGCGAAACTGAGAACCAACCTCATTAAGATCGACGTTTCGCCTCTGCCAGACAGTGTTTTCGCTGTTGACGTCCGCCTGGTCGGAGACGATAATGAGTTCATCGTGCGGTATTGATTCGATATTATTGCGCTCCTAATTTTGGGGGCTACCATTTTCTGAGAAGGAGGGACATCACGATGAAAGCGAAAGAGGGGGTCATCAATATCTTGAACAAGGTCTTGACCGCCGACCTGACAGCCATCAACCAATATTTTGTCCATGCCAAGATGTGTGAAAATTGGGGGTTCGACCGGCTGCAGCACAAGGTGCGCGAGCGGAGCATCGACGAAATGAAAGATGCCGATCAGATTATCGGGCACATCCTGTATCTGGAAGGCGTGCCGAACGTGCAGCGGATGAATACGGTGCATGTCGGTGAAACCGTGCCGGAGCAGTTCACGCTCGATTTGAAGGCTGAGCAGGAGATGCTGGCGTTGTTGAACGAAGGGATTGTGCAGTGCGTGAAGGTTGGGGATTTCACGACCCGGCATATGCTGGAAGATATGGCCAAAGACGTCGATGCCCATATCGATTGGATCGAAACGCAGATGGAAACCGTCAAGCAGGTCGGGCTTGAGAACTATCTGGCCGAGCAGATCAAGAAAGACAGTTAGCGACGAGTTGGAACAGACGGATACGGAAAGGACAGGCGCCAATGAAAGCCAAAGACGGAATCCTTGAACGACTTGGAAAAATTCTCACCGCCGAGTTAACCGCGGTGCATCAATACTTGCTCCACGCAGAGCTCTGCCGCCATTGGGGCTATGAGCGGCTGGCGGACAAGTTTCAGCATCTCTACACAGAGGAAGTGACTCATTCCGGGCAGCTGGTTCGCCATATGCTGTATCTGGGCGGCCAGCCGGACGTCGGAGTGTTGGACGCGGTGAAAGGCGGGGCGTCCGTCAAAGACCTGTTTGAGACCAACCTGGCATTCGAACGGGAAGACGTGGAGATGTTGCGGGCGGCGATCGCGCATGCGGCCAGCGCAGGCGATTTTACGACCCGGCATAAACTTGAAGAGATGGTGGTCGATTCAGAAGAGCATGTGGATTACTTCGAGCGGCAATTGGCGACGATTGCTCAGGTTGGCTTGACGGGCTATCTCGCCGAACAGATCAAGCAGTCCTAGTATTAGGTTGGGCGGGAGGCGCTTGCGCGCCTCCCGCCTGTGTGCCAAGACGGCTAGAGTGCAGGCAACGTAAACCGCACGACATAGGCATCGTCGTTGTTGGTGGGCGTTGGCGGCGCCGGGGTCGTGATGCTGGTATTCAGTCCTTTAAACCCCACCGCAAGTCCAGAGCGCTTGTCTGGCGCGAGGGCTAGCCCGAAGAGCGCATCGCTGGGCCCTCCAAAATGAGCAAACGCGATTCCTGTGCCATTCAAGCGGGTCTCCGGCTGGCCGTTTTGGGTCAAGAGTGCGAAGACGCCATCTTGCTCTGAGGCGGCACGGAAACCTTGCCCAACGATTAGGACATGCCCACTGGGGAGCACCTCAAGATTCCGGCTTCGGTCATTGAGATTGAGGCCTGAGACATCAAGGCTCACGATCCCATTGGTGCCATAGCTTCGATCCAGGAAACCATTGGAGAGGAATCTGGCGCTAATAATATTGACGGTGCTGCTGGAGTTGTCTCGTCCATAGCCCGCCATGACAATATTATCTGAACCGCTGGCGTTGGGCTGGAAGGCAATATCGTAGGCTTCCGTGACGGCTGAGAGCACCGGGACTTGTGCGATCCCAGCATTGCCAAAGGTGGGGTCGAGTTGGCCTGTGGGTGAGAGACGGAACAAGACCGTCGAGATTACATTCCCAGTGCCTGTATAGCCGCTGGCAATAATCTTTCCATCGGGTTGGACAAGGGCGTTCCGTGGATTGTCCGAGCCCTGTCCAATGTCTTGCGCGAAGACGCCGTCGGTGGCAAACGTCGTGTCCTTTGCTCCATCTTGTGTGAATTTGACAATCGCATAATCGCGGTCGGTGCGGCCCACGCCGCCGTTGGGTTGCGCGCCGACAATGAGCAGCGCGTCGTTGGACAGAAGGGTGAGGCCATAGACCGTATCGCCCACCATAGCGGTACCGGCCGCATTGGGGACGCCTGGTTTGAGATCCAGCTGGCTGATGCCGGCTGTGCCAAAGGTGGGGTCGAGTTGCCCGGTAGCCGTAAAGCGCACCAGGGCAATGTCCGTATCGTTCACGGCCACACCGGTGGCCGCGAGGTCGTGCTCGATGGTCGCGGCAATCACGATTTTCCCGTCTGATTGCACGACGACGCTGCGCGCGACTTCCTGAGTTGCCTCCTGACCTGGCGTGGCGGCCACAGCCACGTTAATGGTGGCAACACCGTTTGTCCCGAAGGTGGGGTCTAGCGTCCCTGCCGCGTCAAATCGGGCGAGGACGAGGTGCCGGTCCTTATTCACGGTTTTAAACCCCGTGGCATAGTATTGGGTGTCATGAGCGACAACGCCAAGAAGCTGGTCGTTCTCATCGGTCGATAGGGCGATCTGAGTGTTCGTGGCAGTCAGTGAGAGTGCCGCTGGCGCCGCTGTGGGCGCGGCGGGATCGTCGCTTGAGCAGCCGCTGAGGACGGCAAGTACCGCCAAGGTGAGGACGCCGAGGGAGGCGTGGGAAGACGAAAATAACGTGGGATGCGAAACCTGTGCGAGCATGCGTCACTCCTTGTGCATAAAGCCTATGGGGACAGGCGGTTTGTAACCCTACGGTTGGATATGTGGTGGCCGCATGGCCTTGGCTAGAGTCTGTTGTGCGATGTCGTGCTAGGGGATGAGGTCCCTCCTTTTGTTCACGTGAGTCATTTAAGCTCGAAAAGAATCAAGGCCAGCAGCGGCGGCAGCATTCCGGCGATCACCAACCATTTCCCCCGGCGGGCCAGCCCATATTTGCCCCGCAGGACCAGGAGTCCTGTGAGGCTCAGAATAATCAGGACAAGTGCAAACAGATCCGACGCCCATTTCCAGCCTTTGAGCCGATTCAGGTGCAAGGCATTCACCTGATATAAGACGGGCCGGCGCGACACTTTTTCGTACGTGCCATGGCCTGTCGCCAGGTTGAGGTGCAGCGAGGCGTTGTCGTAGTAAATCTTGACCTGATCGCCGGTGGGAAAGTCATAGACTTTGTATGCGTCTTCATCCACGAGCTTCCCAAAATCTGCAATTGTCTCCCGGGTGATCTCGTTTTTTGTATAGGCGTGCGGCAGCGTGACAGCCTGTTTGGAGATTACAAAGTCTGGGTTCCAATCGCCGATGTGATTGAGCGCGATCCCCGATAGGCAATAGGCGAGGATCAAGGAGGCGCAGACATAGCCGACATCCCGGTGTGTCGCGAGGTTGAGCCGTACCAGAACGTCCCGGTCTGGCCAGTGCAGCAGAGGTTTGGTTTGTGCCTGCATCAGTTGACCTTGGATGCGTGCGATTGAATCTTGCGCACATATTCATCAGTTACAGAGATGACCCAGAGTTCGACATTTGGATCGGGCAGGATCGAGTCCGGTTTGTAGAGGACGCGGGTTTTGTTGTTGGCCACCTTGGCGATGCCGTCGCCGATAATCTTGATTTGAAACTGTTCGTCGTGCGCGACGAGAACGGGGATCACGAGGGCGGTCTGTGCGTTCTTGAGGACGGTATTGATCGCCGCGGTTGTTTCTTCCGGTTTGTAGTTGGCAATGTGGCCGCACCAGCCGTAGGCGTATTCGGCAATTCCGGTGTGCTGCCGGACGTAGCCGGCGACTTTGCCGAACAAGTCGACCCATTCCTTGTCGTAGGTCTCATCGCCATATCCAATCAACACCAAGCCTTCATGCGCTGGATCGTGCGACAGCGCGGTGACGCGCCGCAGCAGATTTTTCTGGAGCATATCCGTGAAGTCGAGCGGCGGCGTGATGTGGGCCTGCGCGCGCGGAGTATAGCGTTCGATTTTTTCGATCTTGAGTTGTTGCATCGAATGCGGATCTTCCTTCAACCCCACGATGGTGGGAATATCGTCGAAGGTGTGAGGACTGACAGTGAGAAAAACCGGCACGAGGATGACATCGGTAAATCCTTCGCGGTCGAACTCTTTCATGCGTGTCGCGATGGAAGGCTCGGTGTACTCCATGAAGGCCGTTTTCAATCCTTTGACGGTCGGGTTGCGGAGGATCGATGGAGCGACATGCGCTTCAAGCTGCAAGAGGCCGTTTCTCCAGGTCTCCGAGCGAGATCCATGGTTGACCAGCAAGACGCCGATTTTTCTGCCTTCGTCCTGCGGCGCGGCGTAGGCTGGATTTGTTGGTGAAAAAAATACCCCTGTGAGGGCCACCAGTGCGATGAGTGCGTAGTACATGTGCCACCTCCGTTGTGTTATGGGCGGAGGAGCATGCAGCCTCGCCCCCTCCATGCGCCCCTGAGCTCTTCTTACAGGGCCATCCGCATGCCGACGTAATAGAGTTGCTGTCCTTCCGGAGGCGGGACGCCTCCGACTTGCACGCGCGCCTTGGTGATGTTGTCGGCGCCGACATAGAGTTCCATCCCATTCGGGAACGTTTTCGCCAGCCTCATGTCGAGCTGGACATTCGACGGCGCGAGCTCGTTTTGATCGCGGTCGATGCGTCCATTGGCATTCGCGTCGGCGAACCCGAAGGAGGAGAAGTAGCGAAGCCTGGTGGTGTAGGTCCATCCGTCGTACTCAATGTTCGCGCGGGTTTTCCATGTATGGCGCGATCGGCCGAATAGGTATTGGTCCGTGGTGTGGTCGCGCGCATCGAGATACATGTAGCCGGTTTCGAGGTAGAGCCAGGGAAGCGGCCTGATGCCTCCCTCAAGTTCGAAGCCTTGGCTTCGCGTCACGGCGGTGTTGAACGGTTTTTGGCAGAAGTTCTGCGCGACGCCGAGACTGGCGGCGTCTGTTGCCGAGCAGGTGCCGTTGACGAATTGGATCAGGTTGTCGACGTCATGCCTGAAGACGGAGGCGCCGATCTTGGCATGCTCAAAATAGTATTCAACGTTGGCGGTGTAGCTCGTCGATTTCTCGGGGGCGAGGTTGGGGTTGCCGACGATGCCGAAGAATCCGCCTTCGACGAACGAGGCGCCGAGTTCGGATAAGCTGGGGGATCGAAACCCTTTGGTGTAGGAGAATCGGCCGCGAAAGTTGCCTGGTTTGAGCAGCAACGTGGCTTGCGGGCTCCAGGCTCCTCCGGCCTCGCTATTGGTGGTGTAGCGGCTGCCCAGGAGAATGTCCATCCAGGGGAGCACGGCGATTTCATCTTGGACCCAGCCTGCGGTTTCCGTAAGGTGTTTGATAGCCAACGGAGACGCGAAGCTCAACCCCTCGATAGAACGCATGTCGTGCTCGCCGCCGAGCGTCAGCAGATTGTGCTGATCGAGCTGCCTGGTGTATTGAAACTGCGGCTCCCAGAGCGTCTGGGTATATTTGGAGACTCGGGTTTGCGCGCCGGTGCCCAGTGTGTTGGTGCGCGATTCATTTTGGAAACTTTGGTAGTGCCCCCAGATGCTCAAGGTCGAGACGGCATCGGGGCTCCAATCCATCCTGGCGACCGTCTGATTGCGCTCGTTGTTGCTGGTGGTCTGGCTTCGCGTGGATGTGACGGCGGCCCCTCCGAGGCTCACACGGTCCTGATCGGTGTATTTATTGTAGAGTGAGAACTTGACGGAGTTGGAGAATGCGTAATCGAAGTTGGCGCTGATATTCTTCGTCGAGTAGCGCGGCTCTCCGTTCGTGACCGGCGTGCTGGGAATGTAGTCGACGCCATCCGACTTGGACACGCCGGCTGCGATGTATCCGCCGAACTTGCCGTCGGCACTACGGAACTCGGGGGCGGCAAAGGTCGTGACAGTGTTGTAGCGGCCATATTGTCCGGTGATAGTGCCGCCCAGCGCTTTCGTGGCCCGTTTGGTGCGGATGTTGATGACGCCTCCGATGGCATCGCTGCCGTATTGAACGGCGGCGGCGCCTTTGACGACTTCGATCGATTCGATATCAGGGGAGGCCAGCAGATCGTCGGTAAATTGCCCGCCTTCGGTGGAGCCGATCAATTCCTGTCCGTTGACCAGAAACAGCGTGTGAATGCTCTCCAGGCCCTGGATTTGAAACTGTTGAAAGCGTCCTCCTGTGCGGCGAAACTCAATGGCCGGCACGTCTTGCAGCACTTGGCGAAGATTGGTGGCGCCGGCCTGCTCGATCATTTTCGAGGTGATCCGTTCGATCTCGACGGGCGAGTCCTTCTGCGCATGCGGGGTCCACGTTCCGGTAATGACGATGTCGTCGACGAAGAGACTTTTTAGAGGAACGGTTGCCGGTGTGGCCGGCTCGTCCGGCACGCTTGGCGGTGCGTCCGATACGGTCGCTGTGATGTCGTCGGCTGCCTGGGTCGCGAGAGGGGTTATTGTGTACAGGGCGGCGATAGTCAGCATGGCGAGCGCGGTTCTAGGGGAAGGTCGAAATCCGGTTCTCTGCATAGTCATTCAATGCATCCTTTGCGTGAAGAGGGTGACAGCGTCGCGGCGCTAAGGCCTTGCCAGGTGTTGTTCTGCGTCGTGCGGGATTAATTCTGCGGTGAGCCGGCGGACACCGTCTTCCAGCCAGCGAGTCAAGATGGGATGGACCAGCCCTTTCTCATTCATGTCATAGGTCAGCCCTTTCAGCATGGTTTTATAGGGGCCGGACCCGTACAGGCGGTTGGCAATGACGAGGACCCGCCCGTTCTTCCCCGCGTCTTCGACGATGGCGCGCGCTTGCGCCACGGCCTGTTCGCGCTCTTTGGGCCAGTCCTCCCGGACGGTCAGCGCTTGCACGGATTTGAGCGTGGCGCAATGGGGATCTTGCCGAAGCCGCGCGATGTTCTGATTCATGACCGCCAGCCATCGATCGTTGCCCTCGTCGGTGCCTTCTCCATGCGCGATGAGCAAGACCGTTTCATTGGCGGGGTCCGTGCTCATTTCGGCGATGCGTGCGTGGAGGACGTGGGCGATCTCCGGGTTCTGTTCATACCCGCCGAACGTGGAGAAGAGCGCCGCGGTCCTGACTTGAGGCGGCGCCTCGGACGCATGGCCGTGTCCGCTCTCATGGCCAGGTTCGTCGGCATGCTCAGCCAGGCCGAGGATGTAGTCCGTGAGCGATTTCATATGATGATCCAGGGCGTACATCCGCACGAAGACGATCCGCCTGATGCCGCGTTGCTCAAGGCGGGAGACCGCCTCTTGAATGATGTAGGGATCGCCCATCCCATAGGCCATTTCGACGGGGTAGTGGGATCGAAGCGGCTGGATGGCCGATTCCACAGCGTCGTTCCACGGTTGCGTCGATCCGTGCGGCATGATCACCAGCCCCAGCGATGCGGCTGA
The DNA here is from genome assembly GCA_022226955.1 of Nitrospira sp. Taxonomy (NCBI): domain Bacteria; kingdom Pseudomonadati; phylum Nitrospirota; class Nitrospiria; order Nitrospirales; family Nitrospiraceae; genus Nitrospira; species Nitrospira sp. The sequence goes on along the minus strand of CP092079.1, from coordinate 1,606,760 downwards.
GAGCGGGGTGTCCCGATTCGCTGTTTTCTTCAGCCACAGCAGGGCATTTGGGTGTGGCAGCAGTTCGTTTGGTTTGTACACAGCCTGGGTGTGTTTGAATTGTCCGCCCAGCCAGCTGGTCAGGGACATGGCCGTATCGAACTTGGGCCCGATTGAGACTGGCACCAGCAGCGTGCGGCCTTGCTTGGCGATTTGAGCAAGGAGGTAGGCCGTGACGTCTTTGTTGTTCTGCCCGGCACGTTCAGCGGCGCGGTCGTAGTACATGACGACTTCCGCATCGCGAAACTTTTTATAACGCGCGACGTAGGCGAGCAACTTCTCGAGATCGACTTTCAAGGCCATGGCGCTGGCTTCATCCATCGCGCCGGTGCCGACGAGAATGAGGCGCTCCGATCCGGCCTGTTCGCTCAAGGCCTCGACCCGATCGAGCACGATTTGGCCGATGAGGTAGTCGTGAGCCATGGCCGGCGCCCACCGAACAGGCAGCCCGCCGGTATGCGCGGGCACGAGCGGCTTGATGTGCGTGAGCAATGGGTCCGCGTCGGAGAGAAAGAGCGGGATAGCGACAATTTCAGTGGCGCCGGCTTGCTTCAACTCCTGCGCGGCTCGAGAGAGGTAGCCGGCATATTCACCGTCGACGCTTGCCGCGTCGCGACCGACTAATCCCAAGGCGGCTGGATACGACTGCTTAAATTCATCGACCAGGGCTCTGATTTCTTGATTGCCAAGAAAACCTCGATCTTGCGCGACGACCAGGAACCCGACCGTCGAGGGTGGCGCGGCAACTGCCGGTGCCCAGGTGGCGCAGAGCAGCAAGCCTGCGGCGATTAAGGACAGGGTGTGTATGTGCATGACGGTCGTCCTTTCATCAGCGGTTCAGGTGATAGATGACGGGAATAAATACGTCGATGTGGGTTTGCCCAAGCTCCTGTTGGAAATGGATAGGAGTGGCGCGATGCATGAGGGTCAATGCGTCTTGATCCAGGGAGGCAAAGCCCGAGCTTTCCGTCACGACCGCACTGAGTAACCGGCCATCCTGTCCGATCGTGGCCTGCACGACGACTTTTCCTTCCCAGCCCTGCATGGCGGCCAGCCGCGGATAGGCTTGAAAACTTTTTATTCTTCGCTTGAGCAGGTCGGTCAGCCAGCCAAAATCCGATCCGGCGGAAATTGTCCGGGTGATAGAGGGGTGGCCCATGGCCACGACGGCATGTGGCGCATCGGGAGCCTCTGGATCTTTTGCCTCTTCAGCGTGAGAGGAAGGTGTAGGGGCAGATGCAGCTGCTCCGGCTTTCGCGTTGTGCTGTGTGGCGTCCGATGAAGGCGAGTCGGTATCCGCTTCCGTTCCGTCCGTTCCGTCAGCGCCATGAGGCGAAGCCGGTGCCTGCCCGGAATGGGTGAGAGGGGTGTATGCAGACTTTGCCGATTGTTGCTGCACCTGCGCAATTGAGCGTTCCTGCCGCTCGGTGACGACTTCTCGAGATGCAGGAGGTGACAGTGTGGGAGCGGTCGTGGATACCAACGACCGCTCAACTGTGTGAGGCGCAGGCTGAGGAGTAAGAGCGGAGAATTCATTGGCCGTTGGACTGCTCTCAATACGTTGTTCAATTGGTTGAGAGGTGGTCATGGGAGTCGTGGTGTGGACTGCGGTCGATGACAGGATGCTGTGGGCGACTCGGGTGACAGTGGTGACCTGAGTCGGAGTCTGCTGGACGACGGAGGGCGTCCTGTCTACAGGCGCTTTGATCGGTTGCGCGCTCGATGCGGCGGATTTGTGCTGTGGGCTTGCCATGACTGGTGCGGCTTGCGGCTGATTGGCCCTGTCCTTGCTGGCGGAGGGCGTATCGGCGGCAGCTGAAGAGTGAGGCGAAGGTGCATGCGAAGACTCATGGAGGAGCAGCTCCATGCGGTATGTCGGAGGAGGGAGTTGAGGCAACTCACGGAGGAGGCCGGCGGCTGTTACGACGATGAGGGCATGCACGCACAGGGATATTCCCCAAGCTGACATCAGTTGGTGAGGCCGCTCGGTTGGCGCCATGAGGATGAGGCCCTGATGGAGGTCGGAATGCGACAAGATCGCGGCTCCAGTTCATGAGATCAATTCTCAAAATCATATAACCCATTCGCGAGTCCGGTGGACATGTTCATCCGCCGGATCGATATGTTTACTTTCCGGATGGCAGAGAGAGGGAAATGCCAGACGAAACTGGCAATCACTCTCTCGAGCTAAGAGGCCTGCCTGATGCGGTTGGTGGGTAGCTTGTCTGTTGTGAGCGGTTTGCGAGAACAGGCCACAAGCATTGCTTTTGATTTAATCACGAATGATGTAAAGAAGTCCTCATTTCCGACAAACGCTTGAGTGTAGATCGCTGTGTGACTCGTCACAGGTAACAGCTCGTTCATCATCATCCTGCCGATTCCCTTCCGGCGGTACTCTGGATGGACGAGGATTTCGGCGAGCCACGTCACCATGATGTCATCGGTAAATGCCCGAGCGTACCCCACAAGTCTGTCTGAGTCATACGCGGCAATGAAGTACGAGCATCTCTTGATCGTTTGTTCTAATGTGGCGTCGGAGTAATCCTCCTCGAGGCCCCATCCGGATATGCCGAGGAGCGCTCTCAATTGGGGATAGTCCACATTGCCGGGATTGATGCGCACTTGGATGTCCATGATCCTCCTCTCCTTGCGCAGTGGATGATCCATCTAGGCTGCCGTCTTCATCAGGCTAACGTACTGTAAGTGAGCGATTTGTGTGTGGCCATGCTCAATTTCCTGACGGGCATGTTCTTTTTCCAGATGGCAGTCGGAAGGGAGTGCGTGCTGAGGAGCTGTGTAAGCGCTGCCTATTGGCCGGGCGCGCGCAGTGCGGAGGTGACGGGGAGCCGCGCGGCTCGCAGCGCCGGTGGAATTCCGCCAAGCAGGCTGATTCCGATCGCAAAGGCCAGGGTGATGAGGATCGAGGCTGGAGTCAGAGTCAGGCGAAACGCCAATTCGGAAAAGGTGCTGAAGTTCATCGTGGAGAGCGTGACGAACTGCAAGGCGGTGCCGCCGCCGATCGCTAGCAATCCGGACAGGGCGCCGATCAGCAAGGACTCGCAGAGAAACGAGGCGAGGATGGTCGAGGAGGAAAATCCTAGCGCGCGCAGCATGCCGATTTCCCTGGTTCGGGACGCCACCGCCCCGTACATCGTCATCGTGCCGCCCAGAATCGCTCCAACGGCGAAAATGCCGGTGAAGGTCAATCCGAGGAGTCTGATAAATGTGGCCATCGTCATGGATTTCTCGCGGTAATACTCCCGTTCCCGTTTTACCTGGAGCAGCAATCGCGCGTCTGTTCCAATGGTGTCATCGAGCGGTTGGAATGCAGTGGGGTGTGCAAGGCGAGCGGTCAGCGACGAATAGGAGTCTCGTCCGTATGCAGCCATCAGTTGATCGGCATCGCCCCAGATTTCTGAATCGAAGGCCGTGCCCTGCGCGTCGAAGATGCCGACGACCTGCCACTCGCGCTTGCCGATCCGCAGATGCGCTCCGAGTCCACCTGGAAGAAACCGCTTCGCAATCTGCGCACCGATCACGATTTCAGCGGTGCCGGGCCGCCACAGGCGTCCTTGCACGAGGGTGGCCTGCGGCCGCAGCGCGAAGGTATCCGGTTGAGTTCCGCGGACCACGACATTGGCGGCGCTCTCGGCGCCGGTTTTTTTGAGGCTGATTAAGACGACGAGTTCAGGAATGGCCAGCGGCTCCCCGGCGGAGGTTTGCGCAATGCCGGCCAGCGCTTGGACGATGTGCGCTTGATCGCGAGAGATGCCGCTGGCGATTTCGGTGGTGGCTCCCTTTCTCAAGAGCAACACATTATCCGTCGAACCGCTTTCGATCAGGGCGCGGTTCAATCCGTTTCCCAGCATCAGGACTGCGAGGAGCACCAGGCTGACCAAGGCGAGTCCGGCAACGGTTAATGCGTTGGTGCTGCTGCGCACCCAGACGTTTCGCACACTATAGCTCCAGAGCAATGGCATCGTTGTCAGCTTCTACCCAGCGTGGCGCAAGTCATAGGCGATGGATCGGCGCAGCACGGTGGCGATGGGAATCGCCGATGCGCAGACGGCGATGCTCAGGGTTACCGCAGCGCTCAGGAGAACGGTGCTGGGGTATAAGTTCATATGTTGGAAAAAATTTCCCAGCTTGGCTCCGACCATGCCGGCGTAGAGAGCGGTGGCCGGGATCGTGAGGGCGATGCCGAGAAACGACCCGAGCCCCGCGATCAGCAGCGCTTCACCCGCTACCAGCGCGGCGAGATGGGAGGGACGAAATCCCAGGGTCCGTAACACCGCCAGTTCTTTCGTTCTCTCGCGAACGGCCATCACGAGGGTGTTGGCGAGGACCAAGAGCGTGATCCCGTTCAGCGCAATCGCCAGCACGTTCAACGCGCTGATAATGGCGCCGGACATGGCGACAAAGCCCATCTGGAAGGCCTGTTCGGTCTCGGTCCTGGTTTCCGCCATCGAATTGGCAAACTCGGTGTCGATGGCGGCCGACAGTGAGCCCGCGCGCGCGGGATCGGCCAGGCGCACGACATACCATCCAACCGTACCGGCCCGATCCGGATCGATCAACAGGCGGCGTTCGTTCAGATAATCCCACCGCAGCAGCATCCAGGTTTCATCTGTCGTGGATGTCGCCCCTCGATAGATTCCCCGGACGACGAATTCCCAATCTCCCGGATAAATCGTCCCTTTGAGTGCGATGACGTCGCCGACTTTCCAGCCGTAGAGATCGGCCAGGCGGCGGCCGATCAGACAGCCCCGACGATCGCTGAGAAACGCCTGCCGTTCGTCCTCGCGCACCGAGAGCTCCGCGTGAAGATTCAGAAAGGAATCCGGCTCCACGGCGAATTGCGGAAAGAATCCTTTGGCGTCCCGGTAGACCCCGCCGAACCAATTGGCATAGGTCACGCCGGTCACCCCGTCGAGACTGGCAATGCGGTCTCGATAGGCCAGCGGGAGGTGAATGGAGAGCGAGGCGGCGTGGCGGGTGATCAGCCGGTTGGGGACGGCCGATTCGACGCCGGCATACCAGGCGCGGACGGTGGTGACAATGAGATTGAACGCGAGAATGACGGTCGCGATGCCGAGTGCCGTCATTGTCACACGGAGCAGGTGCCGCCGAAGATTACGGACGATCAATGTCCCGATGGTCATGGGTCAGCTCACCGCGCCTTTATCGAAATGAAGCGTCTCCTGGGCGTATTCGGCGGCGCGTGGATCGTGAGTGACCATCAGAATCGTTTTCTTGAGCTCCACATGCAGCCGCGAGAGCAGAGCCATGACGGCTTCGGCCGCGCTTCGGTCGAGATTGCCCGTCGGTTCGTCCGCCAGGAGAATGGTTGGATCGCTGACGATGGCGCGCGCGATGCCGACGCGCTGCTCCTGGCCTCCCGAGAGCTGGCGGGGATAATGGTGGAGGCGGTCGTGCAATCCAACGAGGCCGAGCGCGGCTTGCACATGCGTGGCGCGCTCCCGTTTGGCCAGCCTGCTAAGCAGCAGCGGCAGCTCCACATTTTCTGCTGCCGTCAGAACGGGAATGAGATTGTAGAATTGAAATACAAAGCCGATATGCCGCGCCCGCCATCGAGCAAGCTCCGATTCTCGCTGTTGAGATACTGTCACGCCGGCCGCCTGGATGGTGCCGCTGGTGGGGCGGTCCAGACCGGCGACCAGATTAAGAATCGTGGTCTTGCCAGATCCCGAAGGCCCCATGACCGCCAGAAATCGCCCTGCGGGAATCGACAGGTTGAAGTCTCGAAGAATCGGCACTTCCTGGTTTCCACGGAAATAGGATTTCGTGACGCGGCGAAACTCAATGGCTGGCTGATTCATCGGTAATAGATCTCCTACTGGGTGGCACGGGGATGCACTCGGTCGCCGGGTGCCAGCGACGATGGCGGAGCGAGAATGATCCGGTCCGCAGCGGTCAAGGCGCCATGCACCTCACGCTCGCTACCGCGTGTCGCGATTTCTTCAATCGAGATTTCACGCACAATGTCGCCGTCGAGCACATAGGCCACAGGTGTGCCGTTCTTCAGCACCAGCGCGCTGGACGGAATCAGAAAGCGCGGGGTGGATGTGGCCTGCGGCTGCGGTGGCGCGTGAAAGGAAATCTTCGCACTCATTTCTGGGAGCACGTGTTCGTCCAGTTCCAAGAACCGAACTTTGGCCAGCACGGTTCCTTTGGACCGGTCGGCCGTCGGCACGATTTGCTGCACGATCGCCGGATAGCGCTTGCCTTGGATGGCGTCCAAGGTGATGTCGGCGGTCTGGCCTGGCGAGATCTGCGCGATCGACGATTCGGAAATGTCCGCTTCAACCGTCAGCGACGTCATGTCTGCGATCAATACCACGGCGCCCCGCGAGCTGGCGGAGCTGGCCATGGGCGCGACAACTTCACCGATCTCGGCGAACTTTTTGAGCACCACCCCGTCGAACGGCGCTCGGATCAGCGTGTTCTCCAGCATCACGTCGGCCGCCTGCACATCGGCTTCGGCCGCCGTGATGGCCGCCGTAGAAGACCGCACCATGGCTTCCGCCCGTCTGAGGCGGTTAGCAGTCGTGTCGAATTCGGCTTGCGAGACAAACTGATTGGGCAGCAAGGCGGTGGCCCGCGCATGGCTTTGCTGGGCATCGCGCCATTCGGCCTGCGCATTGATCAAGGCCGATTTAGCTACATCCAAACGTGCGCGCACCTGCCGTTGGATGGCTTGCACGTCGTCCTGCTGTACCCGGGCGATGATCTCTCCGACTGTGACGCGGCTTCCGACCGCGACGTTCAGATGTTCCAATCGCCCGGTGCCTTTGGAGGCGACGGAGGCTTGCCGCTGTGCGACGACGTATCCGCTGGCGCTCAAGAGCGATGACGGTCCAGCGCTCCCGATGATTTTCACCGGAGCGGTCTCGACCTCCGGCGCAGAGGAGAACGCGGGAAGAAACCAATAGAGTCCTGCCAGGCAGGTACAGATCAGGAGGCTTCCGACGACCCATCGACGCCATGCGGTCGATGGGCGAGACTCGTGAGGCGGGTCCTCCCGCGGCAAGGTGAGGACGGACACATCGGCATCTCGAATCGGCGGAGTGGTCATGAGGGCCGCTTTGCCTGGCTGGGGCCTGGGGTGAGCGCGCGACGGCCGCGCTCCGATCGATACCGGAGTGGAGATTGGCCGGTCGCTCGCTTAAAGAAATGGCTGAAAGCAAATTGATCGCCAAATCCGATGGCCGTCGCGATTTCAGCCACGCCCATGTCCGTGGTTTGCAGGAAGATGCGAGCGGTTTCAAGCCGGCGGCGTTTGAGATGTGCCGAGAACGATTCGCCCATCGTGCTGTGGAAGAGGTCAGAGCAATACTTTTCTGAATACCCGAGAAACTGCGACAAGAGTTTGAGGGTCACGCCCTTATGAAGATTGGCTCCGATAAACTGGTGCATGCGTGTGGAGAGAGATGGCTGATGGACGGCGACGCGCTTCATTCTAGGATTCAAGGCATGGGTCAAGTTAAACAGGGCGCTGACCACTGCCAGAAGTTCCTGTTCCGATTTCGCCCGGGCGAGCCGATTGGCCCATTGCGGAGCATAGAGGCTCAGCTCTTCGGTGAGCGTGCCAAGGCGTCCGGCAAGCAGGGGCGATTGTGCAGATTTCGTCATCGGTGACGCGTATCCCTTTCCACTGCGGCATGCCGGCGGGGCGCCACCGGCATGCCGGATCCAATGATGCGGTACGATCGCGGGCTCTGGACTCATGTCCTCTGGCCTTCCCACACGAATGCGTGTGGCCTTGTTGAATACGGGCGATTAAGACATCCGGGGCGGTGTTCCCTGAATCGATTCAATCGGGATGTACACCAGGCGGCGGCATCGCTTGCATTTGATCTCCACGCGCTTCCCCGCCCATCGGGCAATCAGTTGTCCGCATGCGCAGCGAAGGCTGCCGTCGCGAGGCGGTTGCTGGCTCGGTCTGTCCACGTGCGCTCCTTATCCGAAACGGGAGCCGGTGCTCCGCACAGGGGGCCATAAAAAAGCCCATGGCTAGTATCTGACCATGGGCTCTGGACGAAATGTCCGTTGGCCTTGTCCTTACTGATCGATGACGGATCAGCGGACGCGCTGTTCGCTCACGAGGGATGGCGGGGGGCCCCAGGAGGACTGAGGGCCCCCGCCGGTGAAGTGGGAGGTCATGGCTCCCACTCCGTTGCCGGCGCGTGGAGCACGCCGGCTGGTCGATTGGTTCTTCTTCTCTCCTATTGATAATCCTCGTTCAGCGCATTCAGAAATGCGACAAGAGGCGTGGCATCGCTGGGCGTGAGCGCGATGCCTTGTAATTGGACCGCTCCGTTGCGCAGCATGCCTGCGCCCGTTCCCGTCCCCACGCGCGCTTGGGCGGACACATCGCGATAGAACGTGATGATGTCGTTCAGCGTATCGAATTGGCCGGTATGCATGAACGGAGCGGAGTGCCCGAGGTCTCGGAGCCCCGGCGTTTTGAATCGGGCAATCGCGCGATCCAAGAGGACTGAATCGGCTGGACAAGGAGCCTGCCCGTCGCACAAGAGGATGCGAATTTTGGCTTGCGGGCCTGGCATGTCCGGATTGGCAAAGACGTTCCAGACACCGAGGTCTGTCAAGGATGTCCCTGCCGAAGGGATGGACCTGAACCGATCGCTTGCGGTGGGGTGCTGTTCTGTTGCAGGCAGATCGTTTGCCGTTCTGGTGGAGAGAGAGGGAATGGCCAGGCTGGCAAACGCGCCTGGCGCATGGCCCGCGCCTGTGGCGGGGCTGTCGAATTCTTTCTGCGTCGTGCCCGTATTATGCAGTTTGAAATCGGTGAAATTCGGCGCGGCATGGCAGGCCACGCAATTGCCGATGCTCCCCGCGGTTAACTCAGCGGGCGAGGCGAAGGGCGCCGCGGGCTCAGCCAGAAACATTTTGAGCCCGGCGAGTTCAGTCGCGCCAAATGTAAAGGTCTGTCCTGGGTGGAACTGGAATTGGCCGTCTTGCCGGTTTGGGTTCGACGTCACGAATTGCGGAGTGAACCCTGGCGCATTGATCAGTGTCCGTAAGCGACGGCTGTAGTCGAGCGGAAGTTCATTCGCATCCGGCTGCTGCGGCAGGCCGTTGATATCCAGAAAGACATCGTATGGCGAGCGGATAAGTGCTCCGTTGTCGTCGGCTTGAGAGAAGAGCAGGCCGTTGACATAGGCCGCCACCACTTTCACGACGGCGTTGAAGATTTCTTGATCGGTGCTGGAGCCGACGAAGACGCGGAATTGTTGCGATAGGCGGAGCTCGTCTGGAATATCCTGATTTGTTCCTGTGAAAAGAATGCGGTAGGACAGTCCGGTATCGGTCAAGTCGAATGAGCCGTCGTCGCCGCGCACGACGCGCGCGAGATGGGCGATGGCCTGGGATTTTTCGCCAGGCAGCCAGCCGTAGTTCCGGCCGGTGAAGGTGGCGGCGACCAGATCCTCCATTGAATTGAACTCTGTGTCGAAATGGAAGAGCACTCCGTCAGGCCGGTCTACTGTCGAATTGACGAGTGCCGGCGAATTGCGAGGCGCATGCGTCTTCCCGTCCGCTCTGGCCGGAACCGGGCTGCGGCGGGCGAAATCGGCATAGGTGCGCATGCCGCCGCCCGGAGCGGTCAGCACATCGTCGACGAGGTGGCAGGCGCGGCAATTCATGGTCATGCCCGCGAAGGGGCCAGTCAGCGGCGCGCCGAGGGTTTCCAGCTGGGCCATGACCGGATCGCCAGCGTTGGGATCGTTGATGTTCCCACCATTATCCAAAAAGACTTTGTAGGCTTGAGCGAAACGGGTTTCGAGAAACAAGCGTTCGCCGACGGCCTCTTCGGCACCGGGGGTGCCACTGGTGGAGAACGCTGCCGATGGAGGTGTTCCACTGCCCTGGTCATTGCCTCCGCTGCACCCGATGAACAGGGCGCAGAGCAACAGGCTGCCGAGGATTCCACCGACGTGAACGGATGCAGGAGCTGGTTGGTAAGAGGCGGACATGGGACAATCTCCTCAAGGCAAAGTAGAACCATGAAAATACGCGAACGATTCATCGTGTTTCGACGGTACGGCTGAGCGGACGATGCGGCAGAGCAGGTCGACCAGCTCTGGGTCGAATTGGGTGCCGGCAGCGACTCGAAGGATTCGAAGGGCCACACGGTTGCGCGTATCTTGGTCGGACGAGTCCGGTACCTGGATGGCATCGAACGCATCGGCGATGGCCAGGATTCTGGCGCCTAGGGGGATATAAGCCCCTCGAATGCCGTAAGGGTAGCCCGATCCATCCCATCGCTCGTGATGATGGGCGATGAGCACCGAGGCTTCCCGCATAAACCGAAAGGGTTCGAGTAGATTGGCTCCGAGGCGGGCATGATGTTGAAGGGCGAGGTAGGATTCAGGTTCAAGCGGCGCCTTGTTCTCGGTCAGGTGAGGCGAGAGCATCAAGAGTCCAATGTCGTGCAGGAAGGCGGCAAGTTTGAGCTGGTGCAATGCCTCGGCATCGAGGGCCAGGGCTCGTCCGATGATGCCGGCAAGGTTGGCGGTATTGCGTCCATGGCCGGCATGCCAGGGCAATGCATGGTCGAGCTCTTTGGTGACCTGACGAACGAGAATGGCCTCGACATCGCGGCGGGAGCTGGGAGGCAGTCGAAGACCATCGATCTTGCTGAGCATTGCGATGACCCGAGGCAGCACGGCTGTGACAGGCGCGTCAGTTTCAATGGTCATGCAGAACCTCCATGGAGATGAGCATGGGCCGGAATTTCTTTCTGAAACTCCGGCCCGGCTTCATCAGAAATACGTGGCCGCGGAGAGGACCAGCGCGCTGTCGTGGATGCGCTGGCCGCTATTCGGATTGAAGGCTTTGGGCATATATTGGTAACTGATCTTGAAGACCGCATCTTCCACCGGCCGATAATTCAAGCCGAAGGAAATCTGTTCGAGTTGCCCTTGGCTCTCACCGCGGTTGTCTCGATTCAAGTTCACCTGGTCATAGCGAATCACTGCCGTGAAGGTGGAGCCTTCACCGAATCTCTTGGGTGAGAGGGCCGTCAAGAAGGCGGGCATGAAGTGATAGTTGCCCTGGATATAGAACCCTTGCATCCGTTGTGGCGGCGCTGCCAGGGGGTTAAACGTATTGATGCCCGTCATGATGGTGTTTGGCGCAAAACCAATGGTATTGCCGGGAATGGCGCGAGCGTTTCCTCTTGCGTAAGCCCAGGCGGCTTCACCGATGATCTCGAATGGTCCTCTTTGAAGCGTCCAATCGATGGCCGTAATGCTAAGCGGGTTGTAGCTGCTTGGAGACGAGTTGCCGAAATAGCCGGATCCGGCGACTTCTATGCCGAGGAGCGGGCTAAAGGCCACGCGGCCGGAGACCGCTTTGCCATTATTGATATCGAGCCCGTCAGCGGTGCTTTCGCATTTCCGCTGGCGTGAGTTTTTCGTGCCGGTTTCTTCGTTGATGCGCGGCGTGCCGTTCGGGTCGCTTCCGCAGGGGCCGGTGGTCACATAGAGCTCGTAGTCGAGTTTGCTGGTTGGTCCAGGGTAGAACGTGCCGTAGACGCCGGCGCCGGTTTCGGACATGGTCGAGGGGATGATGAATTGGCTGACCAGCGGGCGGTCGGTCAAGTCGTTCAACGGAGAGTCATGGAGCAAGTTAAACTTGCCGATCGGAACCAAGAGAATACCCGCGCGAAGATTGAAGGGTTCGCTAACGAGGTAGTCGACATGGGCAAACTCCAGGCTGATCTCTGTTTCTCCGGCCCCTCGGATTCCGTGTTCGATTTCGAGTTCCGAGGCAAACTTCAGATGCTCGGTAATATCCGCGTAAATGAATGGAACGAAACGCTGCTGGTCGAACCCGTTTGTGGTGCCCTGGTTGTTTCGGATGGCGTTATAGTCGCCCGTTTCCATGACACCCTTGCGATGGCTTCGATACTGAATATCCATGTAGCCGCCCACGATCGCCTTCGGAGCCGACACAAACGGCTTGGCATAGACCAAGCGGCCCGATCCACTCGATCCGAATGACAGCGGGGCCTGTGTCTGTGTGCGAAGGTCTTTGCCGACTTCAGGAAGAGAGCCGATCCCTGGTTCGCTCGACGTGTGTGACACCCCGTCCCGCCGCTCCGCGGCTCCCTCGCGAGATTCATGCTCTTGATATTGTTTAATGGCGGCCCGGTATTGGCGGAGTTCTTCTTCCACCTGCTTGAGTCGGTCTTCAAGCGCCTTGTCTTCGGCAAAGGCTGAAGATCCTGGCCATAGCGCAACCATGAGCAGAGCGAGCCGTAATGCGGTCTTCATAACAAGTCTCCCGATAAGGTATTGAAGGAAAGAACGACGCGGGGCGCTACGGCCTCTGGTCTATGACAAGGTTGCTGCTGTTCACGCTCTTTTCGGTTCACTGGAAAAACACAAAGCCCGAGACCACTGTTGTGATCTTGGGCGCTGGGTGAATAACCTCTGGCCGTTCTAGACTGTCAGGACCGGGCGGCTTGTCGTTGTTAGGTCCCATCGGGGCGCTTCCCGCCCATGAGCGGCTGCTTCATGACCCACATTTCATGCAGGGGGATCCACATCATCACTAGGAACGTCGCCATCATCAAGGTATCGCCGGTCAGCATGGTGAGCACGAATACCGGAGACACATAGCTGATCAACCAGGGCGATACCAAGTCCAATCCGACCCCGGCGAAGGATAGCCAGGTGGTCCAGACCTTGACGGCCTGGCTGGCGCTGGTCAGGAATAACACATGCACCAGAATCATGAAGACGACCGGCATGGTGAACAGGTGAAAGTGGGTCACTTCCGCCAGCTCACGAAACGACATCGGTTCGCCGAAGGTGGCATCGGAGCCCCGGTAATGTTCGGCAATGCCTTGCGGCGACAAGCTGGTCATGCTGTGAGCCCAGAAAAACGAAAACAGGAATCCCACCAACATCAAGAACAGAAACTGGGTATAGAGCAGTCTGATATGGCGGTCGGAGTCCCGGAGTTTGAATCGTTGGTTAAAGTTTTTCATGGAGGGACGCTCGGTCCGCCTTGTTCAATTGCCGAATATGGATGTGAAAAAGCCTTTATCAGATTTGCGGGAGGCAACCGTGTCGCTTCCCAGTCCAATCGGCTTCAAATAAAACTCGTCGACAAGGACCAACACTCGTTTGACGCCGGCGCTCATCGAGCGGACGGACATGGTGGCGCCGCTGATGTTGATGATGTCCTTGTTGATGCGAATAGGGTCGGACACGGTTCTTCCGTCGTATTGCGCGTTGAAGCGCTTTTTCCCGACTTCGCTGCCTTTCGCGTCGCGAAAGACAAGCAGTTCCACATCGGTGCAGACACCTTTGGGATCGACCCCGACCATATAGGTCATATGTTTATATTTGCCGATGGTGTTGTGGATCATGGCATAGCCGTCGATCTTATCTCCGGTTTCCCCGATATAGAGGTCGAATGATTCCTCCGGAAACTTCCATCCGATCCGTTCTTCAATCAACGCCTTCTTTTCCGCTGTGAGGCGGATCAGTTCCTTGCGCACGCGTTGGGACTTCGGAAGGATCGTCTTTACCGCTTCTTCTTCCGACATGAATTCTTCATACTTGAAGTCGTCGTCCTTCAGATAGCGGCGTAATTCGGCATCCCATACTTTCTCGCTTGCCAATGCCGGAAGGGCTGAAGCGAGGCAAAGCACTGCCATGGTCACGGTGCGGAACGCACTCAGTTGAGAGAACATTCATGCTCCTTTAGCTTGGTGTCGAGGCGGCGTTGTACATCGGCCATGACCTCCGCCGAGGGATCGGTGGTGGTCCAGCCAAAGAGACGCGAGCCTCCGCGAAAAGCCCAGCGTTGCCGCTCTTCGACAAAGCTGACCTTGATGACATCGTCAAGCCGGTTGATGGTGAGGGTGATACGGGACCGATCTCTGCTATCCCCCAAGTCTCGCTGGAGGGCACCAAAGGTCCGTCCCGGCATGGGAATTTCGAGCCAGCCGGTTACGATTAGGCCGTCGCTTTTATCTTGCGTGACGATCGCGCGATCCTTGACGGCGTCGAGGGCTGCTTCCCAGGCGTGGTCGTAACTACAGACGGCAAACCGCTGCTGCATTCCGCTCATGGAGGCACAGGCGGTCAGCATCGTCGATAGAGCGAGAACGAGAACGGATCGTCGTAACATAAGAATTCAGTCGTCTCTTTGTGCGGGAGACCGCTCCTGAGCGGAGCGGTCTCCCGGGTTGCTCTAGAAATACGTGGCAGCCTGAATCAGGAAGCCGTTGCCGTTTAAGAGACTAGCCCCGGTCGCCAGATCGCCGGCCGGAACGAGCCCTCTTGCGTTGTTCTGCGTGTTGAGCTGCCAGTCGAATTTGATGACGGTGTCTTCGATCGGCCGGAAGTTCAAGCCGAGGGTCAGCCGGTCCAGCTCTCGCCGGTTGCCGCCTCCTGCGTTGTTCAGCGTGCGGTTATCCACGTCGGTATCGACTTGCTCCCAACGGACGACCGCCGTGAATGTCGAGGCATCGGTGAAGTGGCTCGGCGCCCATTTCTTCAGGAATTCAGGCATAAAGTGATAGTTCCCTTGAACGTAGTATCCCTGCATCCTGCCTGGCCCGATGCCGGGGTTGGTGATCGTGGTCCAGGCGGATTCACCGATGAATTCGAATGGGCCCCGTTGGAAGGTCCAGTCGACCGCTGCAATGGTGATGTTGCTCACGCCATTGATCCCGTTGTTGATTTGCCCACCGGGATTCAGTTGCCCGTGATAACCGGACCCCGCCACTTCGATGCCCAGCATTGGGCTAATGGCGACGCGACCGACAATGGCTTTGCTCTGATCGCGGTCCCTGGAAACGCTGCCGCGCACACTGCGCACTCCAAGATCGTTGACGGTCCCAGCTGTCGAGCTCATGCCGTTGACGGCATAAAGTTCGTAATCGATCTTCGACAGAGAGGTTGGATACAAGGTTCCATAGATACCGGCGCCCGATTCAAACCAGGTGCTGGGAATAATAATGCGCGAGACCATTGGCCGGTCCACTAGATCGTTCAACGGCGAGTCGTGCAGCAAGTTGAACTTGCCGACCGGCATCAGCAAGATACCGGCGCGGAGATTGATGGCTTCATTAATTAAATAGTCCAGTTGAGCGAACTCAATCTGAAACGAGCCGTCTCCGGTCTGCGGGGCGTTCGCCCCGCCTCGCTCGAACTCAAGTTCCGTCGCAAATTTGATATGGTCGGTGATGTCGGCATAAATAAAGGGCACCAACCGCTGCTGACCGAAGCTGTTGCGGCTGGGGTTGTCCAAGTTCGGACGCGACAGGTTGTTGTACATCACATCGACGTAGCCGCCGACGGTTGCCTTGGGTGCGCTCAAAAATGGCTTGGCGTAGATCAGTTTTCCTGATCCGGTCGATCCGAATCCTAGCGGAACGCTTTCTTCGCCTTTCCGTTCGACTCGAATATCGGTAATCGGGCCGGCTGCCATGGGATACTGGGCAGTGCCTGGTTGGCCTTCCTTCTTTTCCATGGCCCGTTCGGCCTGGCTTTCATGCCGTTCATGCTCCTGCATGCGCTTGTTCACGGCGTCGTCGACTAGCTTCTTGATCTCTTCCGGGGTCATGTCGACCGCCAATGCCGGCATGGCCGACAGGCTGACAATCATAAGAGCCCCGAGGATTGACCGCATCCTCATTGGAAACCTCCATAATGAAAAAAATGGTCTGACTCGGGACTCGACGGTCTCTGGTCTGTGCCTGTGCGTGAACGATGAGAGACGCGCAAGACCCGCACCTGATCTTGAACGTTCGGAGAACGGCATCACGACGCGACGGCACTCCACCCTTCGATGGACGAAAACGGAATGACGACGATGCGTTTGCAGCGCTTGCATTTCAGTTCGATTCCGCGTCCGCGCACTTTGGCCATCAGCTGGCCGCACTCGCAACGCGTTTCATCGCTGTGGCAGAGCTTCATGTCTGGGTTTGTAGTGACCATGGTGATCGGCGATCCTTGTAAATGAAATTGAGAACGATTATTAGTATCTCGGCTGTCGGGCGATTGTCAAGAGGAGACTCGCGGTTTCAGAGCCTCCACCGGTGCATTCCGAAAAGGGGTTACCTATAATCCGAGGCCGAATTGATAGGGAGGGCAGTCGTGGAGAAGTGGCGGCGATGTATCGGGATATGGGCGATGCTTGCGTTTGTATGGATCGGGGGCTGTGCCACGGTTTCGGTTGAGTCTCCGCCTGTCGTCATTAAGCGGGCGCAGATGCATATGGGGACGGTGGTGTCCATCACAGCCGTGGCGGCCGATACAACAGCGGCGCAGGCCGCTATTGAAGCGGGGTTTCATGAGATCAAACGGCTGGAGCAGCTTCTGAGCACATGGATTGCTACGAGTGAGCTCTCTCAGGTCAATGCGGCGGCTGGGCGTGGGCCGGTGTCGGTCGGCCAGGAAACGCTGGCGCTGGTTCTTCGTTCGCTTGAGATGGTCGGCCTGACCGACGGCGGATTTAATATTGCGATCGGTCCGGCCGTAGAGGCCTGGAGCGTGACAGAACGCGAGCGCATTCCGACCCAAGAGGAACTGCGGGCGCTCAAGCCGCTGGTCGATTGGTCTGCAATTCAGGTCGATCGGCAGGCCCATACTATCTTTTTGCCGAAACCAGGGATGCGTATCGATGTGGGTGGCATTGGCAAGGGCTATGCGGCCGATCGGGCCGTGGAAGTAATGAGGAAAATGGGAGCGCAAGGAGGGGTCGTCGCGCTTTCAGGCGATATCAAGACGTTTGGCGATTTGCCTGGCATGAGTGGATTCCCTGTTGGAATACGCCATCCGCGTCAGGATGACGCGCTCATCGCTACAATCGATCTCAAGGACGAGGCTATCTCCACGGCCGGCGATTATGAACGGTACTTTGAGCTGCAGGGTATTAGGTATCATCATATCCTCGATCCGCAGTCGCTTGAGCCGGCACGGAAATGTCAAAGTGTTACCGTGATCGCGTCAGAAGGGACGGTGGCGGATGGCCTCGATACAGGAATCTTCGTGCTTGGGCCTGAGCGTGGGATGGAGTTGGTCGAACGGCTGCCCGGGGTCGAAGCCGTGATTATCGACGACCGGGGGCGCACCGCAGTTTCGTCAGGACTCAAGACGCGGGTGCGATATCCATAAATATCGGTATTGTCGATAGGAGGTGTGTCGATGTCTAGTTGGAGTGTGAGGCGGTCAGAACGATGGATCTATGGCGCCCTTATTCTGACGCTGGTTCTATTGGGTGCCTGCGGAGAGTTCGAGACCGGCTATTTCGAGAGTAAGGTGAATCAGGTCACGCAGGACGATGTGGCGAAGCGATATGGAAAGCCACATAAGCAGGAGACGCAGTCGGACGGACGCTCTCTGTGGACGTATTATGTGCGTGGAAGCGGGACCAGCAGCTATAGTGGGTATGCCAAAGCGGAGTATTGCCGGGCCTATCTGCTGACGTTCGATCGGGAGGGAATGTTGCGGGACTGGCACGACCAGGACTGTGCAACCAAACCGGCGGTCATTACCGAGCCGTTTTCAGATCGTAACTGATGGAAAACTTGATGCGTTGCGGGCGCCCGAGCGGGCGTGAGAGCTTGATCGGGGGGCCGTGCTCCACATCGGCAATGGCTGCTTGATCGAGCACCGCATTGCCTGAGCTTTTTGAGAGTTTCACATCCGTCAACGTTCCGTTTTCATGCAGTATCGCCACGAGCACGACTTTTCCCTGCACACCCTCCATGCGCAGGGACGCCGGGTAGTGCTTTTCCAGATCGGCAATCCACTTCCCCATCAACGTTGAGAGCCAGCCATCATCGGGCTTTGCGGTGCCGGACTGACTTGGCGGAGGGAGTGCGGCCACATCCGTGGATGTTGGCGCGGTAGGGCGCTCGACGGGCGTCGCGGTTTCTGTTGTCATCGCGGGCGCAGTCGCTGGCTGGTGTGGGGGCTCTACGTGAGTCTGCGCAGGTTCTGGCGGAG
This sequence comes from Nitrospira sp., assembly GCA_022226955.1. Taxonomy (NCBI): domain Bacteria; kingdom Pseudomonadati; phylum Nitrospirota; class Nitrospiria; order Nitrospirales; family Nitrospiraceae; genus Nitrospira; species Nitrospira sp. The sequence continues at coordinate 1,588,704 of CP092079.1, read as the reverse complement.
GTGAGACTGATTCTGAATGTTTGGCCGTTGCACTGGGCGGTGCGGCCACTGATGGCGGTTCGTGGGGGGCAATTGCGTGTGGAGTTGCGGCCGCGGGCGTCGAGGGTGAGATTGTTTTAGACGGAGCGTCATTCGATGGCATGGCCGTGGGTGGCTGAGGGCGCGATTCTTCGCGGGTTGGCTCAGAGGCGGGTTCGGGCTTCGGATGTGTCGAGGCTTGGACCGGAGCCGGTGAGGCCGGTTCCGCATGAGGCTGCGTGGGTTGGACTGGTGGCGACGGGAGTGGTGTTGCGACGACAGGCGATGGAGACGGTGGTGTCGGTTCAGCCTGAGGTTTCGTGGGTTGGACCGGTGGCGGCGGGAGTGGTGTCGGGACGATGGGGGCTGGAGCCGGTGGAGGTGGTTCCGCTTGAGGCTTCGTAGGTTGAGCCGGTGGCGTTGTGGGTGCTGTTGCAACGATGGGAGACGGGGCCGGTGGAGCGGATTCGCTGCTTGCGCGTTTCTGCGCAGGGACCGCGGGGGGCGCCGGACTCGGTGGAGATTCATTGGCGGCCGCTGGCGATTGCGGCACCGCCGGCTGCACCATTGCAATATCCCATTCGAAGGGCTTCTCTTGCAGCGCCAGGTCCATCTGCTGCAACAAGATCATGGCTCCGAGCAGAAGGCTGCCATGGAGGCCAAGTGAAACCAGCCATCCTGTTTTGTGTGTTCGTCCCGCATCCAGCGGATGCTGCGCCCCGACCTGCATCACAACCGGATGACCTCAAGACTGACCTGCTGAAAGCCGAGTCCGCGCACTTCATCGACGAGGGCGACGAAGCGTTCGAGCACCGTCACTTTATCCGCCCGAACGACGACCGCCGCGTCGCGCGATTCCCCGCCGAGCGCCGAGGGCAAGCCGCCATCCGGTATGGGTTTGTCGTTCAGGAACAGATGCCCTTCCGATGTGAGCGTAATGACGAGAGGCACATCTTTGCGGTCGCTGGCCGATTTCGCTTTGGCCAGATTGACGGGGATTTGTCCGGTGCTGATGAAGGTGGCGGTCGTCAGGACGATCACCAAGAGCACGAGCATGACGTCTACGAGCGGGATGACGTTGATCTGATCAACTTGCTGACGATCCATGGTCCACCTTGTACTGGGTCAGCAGTTCGGCGACCCGGCGCCGGAGAATGTTATTCATGACGACGCAGGGGATTGCGACGAGCAATCCTACGGCGGTCGCTTTCAACGCGAGGCTCAATCCGATCATGATCGTGTTCACCGCCATGGTGCCGGAGGTGCCCATCGTGTGGAAGGTCAACATGATGCCGAGAACGGTGCCCAGTAACCCAATGTAGGGAGCGTTGGCCGCCACCGTTCCGATGATCACCAGTCGCTTCGTCAGGGCGATTTCAAATACTTGGGCGTTGGGATAGTGCGCGGCGTTGATGTTGCGATAGAAAAGCCAGCGCTCAACGGCAATGGCGACCGACCAGAGGCTCAGGCCGAGCAACAGCCCGATGATGCCGTAGTCCACGACATGTTTCAGTGAGTCCATGCATGCACTCCTTCGCTAAGGCTGATGTTGAGTCGGGCCCGGCTGGGACTAAGGCCCGGTCGCCCTTCATCAATGCCAGATGGTGAAAAGGCCTGTCAATATGACAGGGTCGCGGCTGGACCTACGGCTTCGCGGAGGGAGCCGGAAAGACCACGGTGTGGGTCGCCATAATCTGAAGCTCAACGGCGGTTCCTGCCTGATACACACTGGTCGAACTTTCGCTACTATGGATCCGTTGCCCCGAGGGCAGGCTGATCGTGTAGAGATTCTCAGAGCCTCGGAACTGGCGCGCTTCAATGCGGGCACCGGCCCCTTTGGCGGGTGTCAGGTGGATATCGTCAGGCCGGATCATGACCAGGACGGCGGTGCCTTCCGCGCTGGGATGTGTATTGGGAAACTCTCCCAGTTCCGTATGGATCATGCCGTCTCGAATTTCACCCTGGATAAAGTCGGCCTGTCCCACGAAATCCGCGACGAATGGGCTGGCAGGCATGTGGTAGATCGATTCCGGGGTATCCAGTTGTTCTAGCGCCCCCTGATTGAGCACCGCGATCCGGTCGGCCATCGCAAAGGCTTCTTCGTGATCGTGCGTAACAAGCAGAGTGGTGGTCTTTGTGCGGCGCAGCAGCGCGTGGAGGTCTTGGCGCATCCTGCCTGCCATGTCGGGATCCAGATTGCTGAAGGGCTCATCCAACAGGAGAATGACGGGGTTTTGAACCAGCGCCCGCGCCAGTGCGACACGCTGCTGTTGCCCGCCGGATAGTTCATGCGGATAGCGGCGGTCGAATCCTTCCAACCCGGTGAGGGCGAGCATTTCTTGAACCTGGCACTTGCGGTCGCCTCGCGACAGATGCTGGAGTCCAAAGGCGATATTGTCCGCCACGCGCAGATGGGGGAATAGCGCGTACTCCTGAAAGACCATGCCGACGCGCCGTTCTTCGGTTGGGACCGTGAGGTTGGCGTGTGAGACCAGGCGTCCAGAAAGAAACAGTTCGCCAGATCGAACCGGTTCGAATCCGGCAATCGCCCTGAGAATGGTGGTCTTCCCGCAACCGGACGGGCCCAGCAAACAGAGGATTTCTCCTTCGCGCGCCGCCAGCGAAATATTGCGGATCGCCGGGTGCCCGGTTTCATAGGCGCAGGCGACGGATCGCAGTTCCAGCACATTGGAGGCGGGCTGATAGAGGTTCGGTTGGCTGAGGCCCTGCGCTGTTTCAGTGGACATGCGGGTACTGCCGGTATTGAGGCAAGGCCTCTTACGCGGCCCTCCAATCTTTTGACACTAAGAGGAACAAGGCCGGCAGGCTCAGGAGCACGATGAGCAGGGCTGCTGGCGCCGCTAATTGAAAATATTCCTCGCTCGCTTCCAGCCAGACGCGAATGGCCAGCGTATCGAATCCGACCGGGCGCAGGAGCAATGTGGCCGGCAGTTCTTTCATGGTCTGAAGAAACATGAGGACCCAGGCGACGACAAAGCCGTTGCGGATCAGCGGCAGGGTCACGCGGCGCCAGGTTTCACGGACGCCCAGTCCAAGTGTGCGGGCGGCTTCTTCGAGATTCGGGGTGATCTGTTGCAGGGCCGGCTCCAGCGATTGGAGCCCAGCGGGAAGAAAGTGGATCACGTAGGCAATGATCAACAGGATGGCCGTTCCATACAGCACTGGAGCGATCTTCAGGCTGAGCACCAGCACGGCGAGCGCGGCGACCGGTCCCGGTAGTACATAACCGGCATAGGCGGCCTGGAGGCAGCCGATTGTCAGAGCCGTGGGGCGCCGGCTTGCCAGATAAGCCAGGGGGAGGCCGACGATCACGCCGACCGTTGCGGCCGCGGTTGCCAGTAGCGCGCTATTCCAAATGAAGCCGTAGAATCGGCTGTCGAGAATGGCTTGCGCTTCGGGGGAGAGGCTCCAGGTGACCAGCAAGTAGGCGGGAATGCCGAACGATACGGCGACGATCAGGCTCATGAACGCGGTGATCGAAGCTGTTCCAAGCCAAGAGCAGCGCACGCGCTGCGGCGGGCGATAGCGGCCAGCGGTCTGATAGAAGCGGCTGCGCTGGCGGAACCAGCGCTCCGTGATGAGGAACAGCAGGGCCAGCACGACGAGCAAGACACTGAGGATGCTCGCGGCGGTGTTATCGGAACGCCCGGTCATCTGTTGGAACACGGCATAAGTGAGCGTCTGATAGCGCAGCAGCGAGACTGCGCCAAAATCGGAAACCACATAGAGGATGACCAGCGCTATTCCTGCGGCGATGGAAGGACGCATCAGAGGGAGGGTGACACGCCAGAGCGTCATCAGACGAGAGACCCCGCAGGCTCTCGATACCTCCTCGAACGAGACGTTCAGGCTGAGCAGGGCGCTGCGAGTGAGCAAGTAGACGAAAGGAAAGGTGTCCAGAGCCATGACCAGCGTCGTGCCCCAAAAGCTGTGCGGTGACACAATGCGGGCTTGCGGTCCGGCCCAGAGTTGCCAGAGGCGCTCAGCCGGCCCGCCGAATCCCAGGAGATAGGTATAGACGTATGCCAGGACGTAGGTGGGCATGGCCAGGGGGAGAATCAATGCGGCTTCCCAGACGCGGCGCCCGGGAAAGTCGAACCGAACGACCAGCCAGGCCGTGGAGACGCCCAGGATCAAGGTGAGGAGGGCGACAGCTCCTGCGAGGGTAATGGTATTGAACAGTAATTCTGGAATTCGCGTTGCCCACAGACGGGACCAGACGGCTGGGTCCGCCGATAGCGCGAGGATCGAGACATAGCCGAGGGGGAGCAGAATTAGCCCAGCGGTGGCGAGCGCGGCCAGTTGCAGCGGAGACGCGAGCTGCTGGCGAAGGGTGGTCACAGCGAGCCTCGTGAATTAGCGGAGGCCCACTTGTTCAATGAGCGTGAGGGTCGGCTCGCGGAGCTCGGCTAATCGTGTCAGCGGCACCATGGCCGCGTGGAAGCTCTTGCGATCGACCAGTGCCGGGTCTGCCTTTACATCCTGATGTAATGGATATTCCTTATCCAGGTCGGCAAACATCTTTTGCCCGGCTTGCGAGATGAGAAATTCAATCAAGAGCTTGGCATTCTCGGCATGGGTGCTCGATTTGGTGATGCCGATACCCGTGACATTCATGATCGCGCCCATCGCGCCATCTTTCTGGTCCGGCATCAGGACGGCCAATGGAGCCGTGGGTTGTGTGGCGAGATGCCGATAGACGTAATAATGGTTCACGATGCCCAGCGCGACCTGTCCCTTGGCCACGGCATCCACAATCTGGGAGCTTTTTTGATAGACCTGTGAGCCGGCATTGTCGCGCAGGCCTTCCAGGAATTTCTTGGTGCGTTCGTCGCCATGGCTGGCGCGGATGACCGAGACGCCGGCCTGAAGGTATTCACTGCCTGAATTGGGGATGGCAATCTTGTCTTTCCATTGCGGTTGGGCCAGATCGAGCAGTGAGCCGATCTGATCGGGTTTGACCAGGGTCGTGTTGTACGCAATGATCCAGAAGCGCCCGGAAAGCCCCACCCAACTGTTATCCGCTGCGCGGAACTGCGGAGGAATGGCCCGCTCGACCTCGCGCATGTTGAGCGGTCGCAAGAGCCCGGCTCCGCGCGCGAGTTCAAGGCTCCCGGCATCGTTGGTCAAAAGAAGGTCGGCGGGAGTTCGATCGCCTTCCGCCTTCAAGCGGTTCACCAGTTCGGTCGTTCCAGATGAAAGCAGATCGACCTGAATGCCGGTCTTGGCGGTAAACGCATCGAGCACCGGTTTAATGAGTCGTTCCGCCCGGCCTGAATAGACCACCAGTTTGTCGGCGGCAAAGGACGAGGCGAACGGCGCCAAGACTGAACTGAGCACGAGAAGGAGCGTGAGCAATCCCGGCATGAACCGGCGGTGAATCCGTGCTGCGAGAGGGCGAAGCTGTTCCACGTGAATTGTCATGTGCGCCGGCCGCCTTGTAATTGAAATTGATAAATCGTCTCAAGAATATAGCAAGAAAAACAGCAGAGGGTCAAACGGCGGAGGTCAATGGCGGCAGCGCCCGCAGAGGCCGTAGAGCTCAAGGCGGTGGGTCGAGATGGTGAAGCCGTTCCGGGTGGCGACTTCCTGCTGAAGCTTTTCGATCTCGCAGTTTTCGAATTCCACGATCTTGCCGCAGTCGGTGCAGATCAGATGGTCGTGGTGGCCTTTGTGGGAGATGTTGTCGTATTGCGTTTGCGTGCCGAAATGGCGCGCCTGCGCCAGGCCGGCTTCGCAAAACAGGTTGAGCGTGCGATAGATGGTCGCAAGCCCCAGATGCGGGTCCTTTTTCGCCAGCTGATGGTACATCTCTTCAGCGGTGATATGTTCCTGCTGGAGAAAGGCCTCGAGAATGAGCTCGCGCTGGCGGGTGTATTTCAGCTGATGTTTGCCGAGATGCGCTTTGAGCGCTTCCATCTCTTTTACATGCTTGGGCATAGCGTCTGTCGATCCTATTGTCCGGACGACATTAAAAACCAAAGTCGGCGGAGGGTCAAGAGGGGAAATCGCCGGCGGATGGATTTGACGATGCGCGTACCGGCTGTCTATAGTTTGCCGTTTGCTGAAATCGTTGGAGAGGTTGGATGAGAAAGCCCAATCAGATTACGGTCGACCGCGCGCTCTTGCTCTATGTGCTCTATCTTGCCGAACCGCACGGTCTGTTGAGCGACGTCAAGTTACAGCAATTGGGCTTTCTGTGCGAGCTGCAAACGTTCGGGAAGGGCTTCAAGGGGTTTCATTTCGAGTTTTTCAGGTTTGCCTATGGTGCTTTTAGCAAGGACCTCGATAACGATTTGATGTCCCTGCGCCGGAAAGAGCGGATTGAAAACTTCACCCTCTCGGATCAGGCCAAAGAAGAAGTCATCCCTCTTTTGCTGAAGAACATCGAGGGCGTAGAGCCCAATGAAAAGGTGAAGGAGATCATCGACGCGGTGATGGCCACCTATGGCCCGCAGGACAGCGGGGCTATCACGAATTCCGTTGAAGCGGTCGAGCTGAGCACGCCTCAAGATCCCGAGTTCAAGATTCCCATCCGCGACATTGTCTTCCACACGACGCTGCTGGTTCCGCATCGCATTGAAGCCCAGGCGGAATTCACGCTCTCGCCAGCGGTTCTTTCCAAGCTCAACATTGCGATGGGGTATTAACGCGGCGGCCTCAGCGCGCGTGCGCTTCCGGCAGCGGAGGCCATTCGCCGGTCAATGCGCGCATAGCCGTATCGGTTAATCCTGACAGGCAATCGGAAGTGACGGGAACGAGCCAGGCGCGCAGGGCGCGAGCCGCAGATCCGCCATATGCCAGCCCGGCTTCCTCGTTTTCACGAGTCACCGCGATGAAGGGCGTATTGGGATGTAGGTTGCGAAATAGCACGAGCCGCGAGAGCCCGTCATGATCTCCGGAACGCACTTCCGCGACGATAAGATCATATCCGAATACCTGTCGCGCTCCGGGTTGGTACAAAATCTCTCGAGTATTCGGGACACCCAGCACAGTAGTTCCGCATCTTTTGATGGACTGCCGGATGGAATCTCGGAGCAGGGTGTCGTCACTAATAAGCAAAATGGTGGGCATGGGATTGCTCCTGCTTATTCGGTGAGGGGCGGCGACGGCTATGTCGATCAGGCCGGCATGCGGTGGCGATCGCATCCGGTCTAGTCGTTATTGTGTAAGGATAGCGAATTAATAGATTTTGAGATAGAGCCGTATAACGGAAAATCGAGAGTCTTTAGTCGTCATTACAGCGGTAGGCGGGTATCTTTTATACGTGGTAGAGCTCGCTATATTTCCTTTCCAGATAGGTCAAGAAGGGTTCCGGATCGATGCTTTTTCCCGTCACACGCTGAGCGAGGTGGTCCGGGGTGAACATGCGGCCCCAGCGATGGATCTTTTGTTCCAGCCAGCGGCGCAGTCCTAACAGTTGGCCGGCTGCGATCTCATCGTCCAGGTTGGGGATCTCCAGCTTGGCTTGCTCGAAGAACTGGACCGAATAGAGATTGCCCAGCGTATAGGTCGGGAAATAGCCGAAGGCGCCGAACGACCAGTGAACATCCTGCAGCACGCCTTCGGCATCCGTTTTGGGCGTGATGCCGAGATAGTCCTGCATTTTCTGATTCCAGATGCCCGGCAAATCGTCCGGTTGTGTGCGGCCTTCGATAAGATCCTGCTCGATTTCGAAGCGCAGCATGATGTGCAGATTGTAGGTCAGTTCGTCGGCTTCGACACGGATGAGGGAGGGCTTCACGCAATTGATTGCGGCATAGAAATGTTCCAGGTCGATGCCGCGTAATTGGTGGTGAAACGTCTGTTGCAGGACTGGGTAAAAAAACTGCCAGAACGCCCGTGAACGGCCCACGCAGTTTTCCCACATGCGCGACTGGCTTTCGTGGATGCCGAGCGACACGGATTCGCCGAGCGGCGTGCCGAAGTAGCGCTGATCGAGCCCTTGATCGTAGAGGCCGTGGCCGCCTTCGTGAATGCAACTGAAGAGGCAGGATTGCAGTTCGCGCTCATGAATGCGGGTGGTTACGCGCACGTCGGTGGGGTGAAACGACGTCGTGAATGGGTGGGCGGAGAGATCCAGCCTGCCGCGCTCGAAATCGTAGCCCATGGCGATGAGGACGAGCCGGCCGAATTCCAGTTGCCGGGCTTGATCGTACGAATGCCGGAGAATGCTGTCGTCGATCTGATTCGGGCTCTGGGTCACGCGCTTGAGCAGCGGCACGAGACGCGCTTTCATCTGGGCAAACAAGGGCCGGAGCGTGGCGATGGTGGACCCAGGTTCGTAGGTGTCCAGCAAGGCATCGTAGGGGGAGGTCCGATAGCCGAGGTATTCAGCCTCTTCCCGTTTAAGCTTCAGCACGGTGCGGAGGTTGGGGAGAAATTGACGGAAGTTATTCCGTTCTTTCGCTTCGGCCCAGACCTGCTGCGCCAGGGAGGTTTCCCGGCTGAGTCTGATTACAAAATCGGAGGGAAGCTTTTTGGCGCGGCTGAAATCCCGCCAGCTTTCGCGAAGCAACGAGCGCGAGGGTTCGTCCCACAGATCGCCGGGTTGATCGATGGCCTGCCCGGTTGCCGGATCGACCGTGGCGGCGAGAAACCGTTCGATGTCCGGGGCGACGAGTTTGTCGTGAGCGATGCCTTGCAGTACGGCGATCTGTTCCGCGCGGGCTTCGCCGCCCCCGGCGGGCATATACGTTTCCTGATCCCAAGACAAGACCGCCGCCGCGCTGTTGATCCGGGTAATTTCCAACAGCTTCGAGGTCAGGGGTTCAAGGGCTGCGATGGTCTTCACGTCTTGCCTCCTCGCGTATGCTAAGATCCCAATTCTTTGGCCAGTCTACGCAATGCGTGCGGCGATTTTCAAATAATGTCGAAGGGTGGCGGATGAAGACTCTCGTTGCTCCTGAAATCGAAGCCTATGCGCAGGCGCAGTCCATGCCCGAGTCCGACGTGGCTCGCGCGCTCCGCGAAGAAACGCAGCGGACGATGGCGTATGCCCAGATGCTGGTTGGGCCGTTGGAAGGGGCTTTTCTCAAGATGATGGCGCAGTTGGTGGGCGCGAGGCGCGTGCTGGAGATCGGCATGTTCACCGGCTACAGTGCGCTCTGTTTCGCGGAGGCTCTGCCCGACGATGGTCAGGTGATTACCTGCGAAATCGACGCATCTTCTGCGGCGCTGGGGCGGAAGCATTTCGCCAACAGCGTCCATGGCAAGAAGATCGAGATCCGTCTCGGTCCGGCGTTGGAGACCATGCGAGCGCTGGCCGGTCCATTCGATGTCATCTTCATCGATGCCGACAAGGGGAATTACCTGAACTATTATCGCCGGGCGCTCGATCTGCTGTCGCCCACCGGCGTGATGCTGATCGACAATGTGTTGTGGGACGGCGATGTGCTGCTGCAGCCGCCGCCCGATGAGAAGACGGCGGCGATTCAGGAACTCAATCGGACGGTGGCCGGCGATCCGCGCGTGACCTCTGTATTGGTGACGATCCGCGACGGTGTCTTGGTGATTCGGAAGAAGGGGGAGGTGTCGTGATCCCGTCGTCCAGCCGCGCGGCCTACGGAGCCCTTGTGCTTGCCGCCGTGCTATGGGGTGGGTCGATTGTCGCTCAAAAGCTGGCGCTGGGAGCCTTCTCTGCCGTCGAAGCGTCGGTGTTGCGCGATATCGGTGGGTTGGCGATTTTGTTCGCCACCTGGTGGTGGCAGGAGGGCAAGCTTGCCACATTTACGGCATCCGATTTGCGGACGCTTTTTCTGCTCGGACTTGGGGTGTTGGGCAATCATCTATTGATTATGATGGGGCTCAAGTATGTGAGCGGCGCGGTGGCGGGCGTCATCATCGGATCCGCTCCGGTCGTGACGGCGCTGCTGTCGGCGGTGATGATCCAGGATGTGCCGTTTCGATCAGTGTGGGCCGGAGGGTTGCTGTCTTGCGCCGGCGTTGCGCTCGTGTCGATTGCCGGATTTCAGTCGGCTGGCGAACATCCGTTGTTAGGCGGTCTGCTGGTGTTTCTCGGCGTCGTCAGTTGGGCGTTCTATAGTGTCGGCAGTCGTGCAGTGATGGATCGAATCTCGCCACTCACCGTGAATTGGACCACCGTGTTGGTGGCGACCGTGCTGCAGATTCCCCTCCTGTGGACGGATCGTAAAATGCTTGATGCCGGTGTGGCTTCGGTGACGATGCCGGATTGGCTGGCGCTCGGGTATCTTGTGATCTTCGCAACGGCTGTGGCTCAGCAGGCCTGGTTGTTTGGGGTGCAAGGCATCGGGCCCTCTCGGGCATCGATTCTCGGTAATCTCACGCCGGTGGCAGCAGTTGCCCTCTCGGCGCTCATTCTGCATGAGTCGGTCGGTTTAGTGGAAATCAGTGGGATTGTGCTGATCCTCGCCGGTGTCTGGCTAGTCGATCGCTCCACGACGATGCCGATCGATTCAGAGCGCTCAAGAAATTAGGGTATTCACCATCAGGAAATTCCTGATGGACTATGCTATCCCTAGAGCTGCTTCTGCTAGGGCCTTTCCTGTAGGATGCCTCCCATTCATGCGCGTTTATTTATGCCGCACAGAGCAGGCCTCTCATTTTTTTCGCCATTTCAAGGTTGATCGGCTGGGCTTCACGCGCTGCTGTTCCATTGCAGGGAATGCACGCAAAGAGACGTTCGGGTGCGATTCGTCGCATGCGGTGGCGGGGCCTCTCTGTGGGAGCGGTGGTGTCATCATTGCCTAATTCTCTACCGATGACGACACGTCGAATCCCTATCGCGATCGGACTGATCCTGGCGGGGACATTCCTCCTTGATGGCTTCACACCGCTTGGATATCAGGAGTTTCTGTTTTATGCGGTGCCGATTGTCCTAACCCTGTGGCTAGAGCAGCTGTGGGCGGTCTACCTTGTCGCGGCGCTGGCTACGTTCTTAACCTATGCCGGATGGGTTCTCTCTCCAGCCGGCATTCCGGCGGACGTGGCCTTTCTGAACCGCACGCTCAGTGGCGCGTTTTTCTGGGTTGTGGCGATGTTGGTGAACCGAAGCCGTGCAGCCATCCTGGATCGAAATGCCAGGCAATTGGCGGCGCTGGTCGATTCATCGGTGGATGCGATCATCAGTCAGGATGTCAATGGAACGATCACGAGCTGGAATGGGGCGGCGGAGCGTTTGTTTGGCTATGGTGCCTCTGAACGGATCGGCCATCCCTTGCGCGCGATAATGGCCTCGGAGCAGGCGCGCGAAGAGGCCGTAAAAATCAGGCAACTCGTATCCGGAGAAGCGGTGCTTCCGTATGACACGGTATGGCGGCACTGCGATGGATCGGCGATTGCGTTGTCGCTGAGCCGGTCGCCGATTCGAAATCAGTTTGGGGCAGTCGTGGGCCTGTCCACGATCGCGCACGATATCACGGCGAAGCTGAAAGCGGAGGCGTCGTACAAGCATAGCGAAGTCACGCTTCAGGCGTTCTTTGAAAGCGCATCGCTCATGATGGGCGTGGTGGAAATTCTTGATAACGACATCCGCAATTTATCGGTCAACCGGGCGATGGCCAATTTTATGGGCACGACGCAGGAGGCGATGCGCGGTCGAACCGCCTCTGAACTGGGCATGTCTCGGGAAGTGACCAACATGTGGCTGAATCACTATCGTCTCTGCATTAATGATCAGTCGCCGGTGCGGTTTGAATATGAGCATCGCACCCTGCACGGAGGCAAAGTCGACCGGCGCTCGTTGTTGGCGACGGTCTCGTTGATCGATAACGGAGCGAGCGGGGCCGTGCGCTGCTCCTTCATTATGGACGATGTGACGGAATGGCGAAAGACTGAGGATCTATTGCGGGAAGCGCATGCGACCTTGGAGGCGCGCGTCGCCGAGCGCACGGCTGAGCTTGGCAGTGCGACCGTGCGGGCTCGGACGCTGGCTCAACGTCTCTTCGATGTGCAGGAAGCGGAGCGGCGCGCTGTGGCCCAGGATCTTCATGATGAAATCGGCCAGGTTCTGACGGCGCTCAAATTGAATTTGCAGCAAGTGCAGCGCGATGGGCGAGAGATGGAATCCTCGATGGAGCTGAACGAGAGCATCGAGATCAGCGATCAACTTTTGGCCAGGGTTCGGAACCTGGCGTTAGACTTGCGGCCGTCGCTCTTGGACGATTTGGGCCTGGTGCCGGCGCTCCGTTGGTATGCGACCAGACAGGCGGAGCGAGCTGGTTGGAAGTTGCAGCTGCATTTGGACGAAGCGCCGCTGACATTGACGAGCTCTCGAAATATTGCCTGTTTCCGCGTCGTGCAGGAGGCGATGACCAATATCGCGCGTCATGCCAAGGCGACATCGGTGGCGCTCTCCCTTGTGGTGGCGTCCGAAGAGGTGCGTGTGGTGGTGCAGGATGACGGGTGCGGGTTCGACGTGATGGCCATGCGTGTCCGAGCCCAGCAGGGGTTAAGCCTTGGGATGCTGGGAATGGAGGAGCGCGTCAGCCTTGTCGGAGGCACCATGACGATCCAGTCGACGGCTGGGCAGCGAACGTCCTTAATATTCTCCGTCCCGCTCACCGAGCCGCAGCAGGAGGCGGTATCGCTATGATGCAGGTCAGCGTGCTGTTGGCCGAAGATCATCAGCTCGTCAGAGCCGGGATTCATGCGCTGCTGGATAAGATGGACGGCGTCTCGGTGGTGGCGGAGGTCAGCGATGGGCAGGCCGCAGTGAAGGCGGTGGAACTGCATCAGCCCGATCTGGTGCTAATGGACATTGCGATGCCTGGATTGAACGGATTAGAAGCCGCCAGCCGGATTACGAAAAATTGGCCGAAGGTCAAGGTTATCATCTTATCGATGCATGCCAACGAAGAGTATCTGCACCAGGCCTTGAAGGCTGGGGTCACGGGATATTTATTAAAAGGCGCCGATATTCAGGAATTGGAGCTGGCCATCAGAACAGTCAGCAAGGGCGAGCCCTATCTGACTCCTTCGGTGGCCCGGTATGCGATTGAGGCCTATCAGCATGAAGGGGCCCGTCCGCTCAATCCACTCGATCGGCTCAGCCCGCGCCAGCGGGAGATTTTACAGCTCATCGCCGAAGGCCATTCGACCAAAGAGATTGCCTTCCGCTTGAGCCTCAGCGCCAAAACGGTGGAGACGCATCGCTCTCAACTGATGGAGCGATTGGAGATCCATGACGTCGCCAGTCTCGTCCGGTTTGCGATCCAGGTCGGGTTAGTCGATCCCTCTTCGTTCATATAGGCGTGGCCGTCCTCTGGTCAGGGCGTTTGTTCACACTCGGGCATCAGGAATTTCCTCACTAGTTAGGAGTGGAAGTCTCTGGTAAGACTCTCTACCTAAGAGGGGGCCGTCCATTGATGTGTCATGCGGGGAAACGATGGTTGTCATTGGACTCTTGGTGAAGGGGCCTCATGGGGAAGAGTATTTAGTCACAGGCGAGTCCGAGATTGGCGATGGCCCCACGCCGTTTCGGATCTTTCTGCGCGAGCCGCAAGGATGGGTCTTGACCAATCTATCGACGGACGCGGAGGCCCGTTTGCGCGCGGAGGCCATGATCGGAGTCTATAAACTAGCAAGACAGTTCGGTGTCGGAGTGCCTTGGCCGCCTCAGGGACCCAATCAAGATGCGCCAGGGCACTAGCCGACATTCAGTGGGATGCGCGATTCGGGTGCTGGTGATCGACGATCACCAGATCCTTCTCGGCGCTTTGGAGGACTGGTTGCGCGGAGTGCCATTGGTTGAAGTGGTCGGGGTTTTTGTGTCGGCGAGAGCAGCTCTCGGATGTCTCTCTGAACGGCAGCCCGATCTGGTGTTGCTTGATGCCAATATGCCTGTAATGGGAGGATTGGAAGCGGTCGAACCGATCAAGCGATGGAATCCTTCCGTTCGAGTGGTCATTATGTCTTTCAATGAAGTTCATCTCGCCATTGCGCGAAGGATGACGACGGTCGATAAGGCGATCGATAAGTACCATCTGCGGGAGCAGTTTCCGTTGCTGATTCAGGAAGTTGCCCGCGCCAGACTTGCCATTTGAGGGGCCATCGTTCGGCCTCTATCGTGATTCCCTCCTCGCCCTCCTGATGGTGATTGCAGTATGATGCTCCTCTCACGGAGGAGGCCGCATGCTGGAACAACGCATTGATGAAGTGACGAAAGCCAACCAAGCGTTCTACGAGGCGTTCGAAAGCCTCGATATTGCCAAGATGGATCGCATCTGGGCGCACCAGGAATATGTCACCTGCATTCATCCCGGCTGGACGCTTCGGTCGGACTGGCCCGATGTGCGGGATTCTTGGGTATTGATTTTCAACAACACGTTCTCCATGAAATTTGAATTGTCCGAGGTCATGATCCAGGTGGCCGGGGATATGGCTTGGGTAATCTGTGTCGAGAGTATCGTCAATCAACAATCCGATGAACCACAGCAGGCCAAGGTGCTCGCCACGAATCTCTTCGAGCGCATCGGCGACGAGTGGCTGCTGATTCATCATCATGGGTCGGCGGTGATGGGGTAGGGAGAGTGCGGGCGGCGAGGTGGTGTTCCGTGCTCGCTCCCCGCGCATGCGGGACTCAATCGTATCCCCCAATTGTGGGCGATGCTCGGTGAATGCGCGCAGGGGAACACCACCCCGTCGCCCGCCTGGGAGGGGTGAGGGGAAGAGTGGGAAGCGCTCGTCCAAGGCGTGCCGTGATCGAGATGTTGGCTAGTTCAAGAATCCAGTCGTTTGGTGTAAAATGCGCCCATGAGTATTAAGGAACTTGAAGCTGAGGCTTTGAAGCTTGATCCAAAGGCACGCGCGCGCTTGGCGGGGAAGCTCTTGGAGAGCTTGGAAAATCTTTCCGAAGAGGAAAATGCCAGAATCTGGGCCGAGGAGGCTCAGCGCAGAGATGCGGACATGGATACCGATTCTGACGCCGGCATACCGGCCGCGAAGGTGTTCCGCGAAGCACGGGCCAAGCTGAAGTGAATGGGGCGAGTCTCCTACCATCTGTTAGCCCGCCGTGAGTTGAACGAAGCCGCACAGTACTACGAGTCAGAAAGTCCCGGGCTCGGGGCCGCATTTCTTGACGAGGTCGAGCGCTGCACTCACGCCATCGTGAATTTTCCTGAGGCCGCTCCATTGATCACCGGGACGATCCGCCGCCGACTTGTGCTCCGGTTTCCTTACGCACTTCTCTATTCCGTCAAACCTGATCGCGTGCGAGTGCTTGCGGTTATGAACCTAAAGCGCCGACCGATGTATTGGGTTGGCCGAGAGTGATTAGGCATGGACTGAGGTCGATTGCATCGCGCATCTCTTCGAACTCATCGGCGACGAGTGGCTGCTGATTCATCACCATGCGTCGGTGATAGTGGGCTGAGTTGTGGCCTTGTGGAGTTTCCCTAGACATGGTTGTCGTTTAGCGAGTATCGATGCAGCACAGGTCCCCAATGTTTAAGGTCCATTTATGAAGGTGAAGCAGATCTCAACATGGGAAGATTTTGAAGCTGAAGTGGAGAACGTTTTTTCTGTTGTTCGCGCAGCCAAAACAGAAAATGAGCACTATGTTTCATCTCCACTTTTTCGAGGCCAGGCAAATGATTCGTGGCAACTTGTCACCACATTAGAACGGTTTTCCCCGCGTCCGTATGCCGTGAATGAGTATTCTCAACTATTGCGGGCGGTTGAGCCATCCGTGCTAACGCTTAGCCCCAGCGCACCTCGTCTTGGTGAATTGGAAAGAGAGGAGAATGGAATTCCTATGCCCCCTCCAGGGTATGAATTCATGATCTATCTTAGGCACCATGGATTTCCCTCGCCATTGTTAGATTGGACGCGATCACCGTATGTCGCGGCATTTTTTGCTTTTCAAAATGCTCGTCGTGATGCAGAGAATGTCGCAATCTACATCTTTAGAGAGTATGTCGAGGGTGGGAAAGGTGGTCAAGTTGGCGCTCCAACTATTGTTGGTTGCGGGTCTTATGTTGCGGCACATAGAAGACATCATGTTCAGCAGTGTGAATATACGATATGCAAAAAACGGGATAACAGCGCATGGTTGTATTGTAGTCACGAGGATGCCATTGAAGTGAGCAAGGGAGCGCAGGATGTGCTGGTGAAATATCTTATATCTGCGAGTGAGCGAGATAAGGTTCTTGAAAAGCTCGACAGGATGAACGTTAATGCGTACTCGCTCTTTGGCAATGAAGAATCTTTGATGGAGACATTGGCATATAGAGAAATAGAAAAGCGCGAGAAAGGACGGCTCTAAGCGAAAAGGACTAGCAAAAATAGCGCCGTTCTTATCTCTAGCTCTTCGGCGCGTTGGAGGGGACTTCGTCGACTTGGATGGTCTTTTGCCACTCGGCGGAGACGGTGTCGCGTTCGCCCATGGTCATAGCGGCATACTTCATGAACATCTGCGGCCCTCGGCGGCGGCGCCAGGTCAGGAAGTTGATGAAGTGGTCCTTGCAGACCGATTTGGTGCCGGCCGGCGCGTAGGGAGTGGCTTGGCAATTCTGAACGCAACAGTTGATGTCGTGCATGGTGTGCCTCGTGTGAGGTCCCAGTATGCCGGGCCGCCTATCCAGTTTTCAAGGTCCCCAGGGCTCTAAGATTTGATAGCTAGGCCTGATTTGATCCTTTGAGTTGCCTAGGATAGGACATGCTCCATGCGACACCTCGTCTTTCTTGTTCCCGCAATCCTGCTGGCGCTTGTCTCGGTTAGCTGCACGTCTGCTTCGCGCGAGGGGCTTCCTCCGAGCAGTCCGTTTCGCGTAGCGGGTGTGGTGACGCCGGAAGTGCTTCCACAGGGGGTTACGGTAGGAGATGTGACCGCGCAGGGCGCGTTGCTTTGGGTGCGTACCGAAGGGCCAGCGCTCGTGCAGGTGGAATGGGCCCCACCGTCGGTCTGGGAGGCGGCTTCGAAGATGGCGTCGGCGGTATCGCCAGTGGCAAGAACGGCTCGCATGATGACCGGCCCAGAGACAGATTTTACGGTGACGATTCCCTTGGAAGGAGCGGTTCCGGAGACGCGCTATCGCTATTATGTATTGGTGGGGCCAATCGTCGATGGGGTTATTCCGGTTGATGCACGGGTGGCGGCGCGGGGTGAATTCACGACGTTGCCGGCGGCGCAGCATTCAGTGCCGGTGGTTTTTGCCTGGAGCGGCGACTTAGGCGGCCAGCAGCGTTGTCGGCAGGGCTTCGGTGGCTATTCCATCTTCGATGTCATGCGGAATCAGGACCCCGATTTTTTCCTGTTTTTGGGTGACACGATCTATAGCGACGATACTTGTGCCTCGCCGCCCAACGAACCGGGGGCGGATTTCAAAGCCTCCACGCTTACGGAGTATCGGACGCGCCATCGCTATCAGCGCGGGGCCGAGTCGCTGCGGCGGTTTTTGGAAACGGTGCCGGTGTATGCGATCTGGGACGATCATGAGGTGCGCAATAATTTTGCCGGGCCGTTCGACGACCAGATGCCGGCAGGGCGGCAGGCGTTGCGTGAGTATTGGCCGATTGCGTCGCCGTCCGGTGATCCGAGCCGAATGTATCGCTCAGTGCGGTATGGGGCCGATCTTGAACTGTTCATTCTGGACACGCGGCAATATCGCAGCCGGAATGCGGATCAGGATGGTCCGGCCAAGACGATGCTGGGGGCAGTGCAATTGAGCTGGTTGCTTGAGGGATTAGCGCATTCCACGGCCACCTGGAAAGTCGTCGCGACGTCGGTGCCGCTGTCGATTCCCAAAGGCGGCGGCGCCAGCGTGCCGGGCTATGACGGCTGGGCCGGTGGACCGGATGGCACGGGGTTCGAGCGCGAACGACAGGTGATCGTCGATGCGATTCTCGGACAGAAACTCAAGAATGTCGTGTTCCTTGGCGGCGATGTGCATTGGGTGCAGGCGAACGCCTATGACCCCGATCAAGACGGTGTCATCGATTTTCACGAGTTCATCGCAGGGCCGCTCTCGGCTCGTCACGGCCGGGTGACCGCGGCAAGTGAAACGCTGCACCCCACCCGGCTGATTAACGAAGGCGGGTACGACAATTTCGGCCTGGTCCGCATTACCAAGACAACGTTTGATCTGACGGTCGTCGACGATGCCGGGAAGACGCGTTTTTCGTATCGACTGACGGCCCGGTAAACCGCCTGCCTTCTCGTCAACCCTCTTGCATTCATGCCCAGCGGCCGGTTACCGTACCAACTCGATTCAGGCCGGCTATCAGAGGTGTTCCCTCTATGCTGTTCCAGGTGTTGTCGGTGATGGGCGCGCTCATGGTGCTGACCGCCTATGCGCTCATCCAAAGCGGGATCTGGCGTGAATTGGATGCAGGGTATCTGGCGCTGAACATCATCGGATCGCTGCTCTTGGGTGTGGTGGCGATCGAGGATCAGCGAGTGGGATTTATTGTGTTGGAGTTTGCCTGGGCCGGGCTCGGGCTCATCGGGGTGGTACGGGCGGTTAAGGCACGGAAAATAGCAGCAGTCTTATAAATCACGTCGGATAGCACGACACAATCGTACGCCTTCTGCGTACGGCACATGGGGGGAGATCACGTCATGGCAGGGTTGATGTCAGCAGATGAAGTGTATCAAAGAGCGGAAGATGCAGCGGCGGCGGCGACGAACCCGGATGAAAAAGCGCTGCAGATCGATTATCAGGCGTTGAAGGAAAAATTCCGCGCCGCCTTGGGCGATCGCAAAGTGGCGTTGTTCCACATCAATAAATTTTTGCCTGAAGGATACGAAGATCAGGGCCGGTTCAATCTTGTGTTGCTTACCGCCGGCAATGTCGTCTTCGATATGGTCATCGGCGATTCCTACTTCCGGTACGACGTGGTGTCGGTCGGGCAGTTGGACAAAGTCCAGGTGATCGATGCGATGTGGGACAACAAGGAAAAACGTCGCGAAGAGCCGTTCTTGAGCCTGCGCCTGATGCATGGCGAAGAAGCGCATCTGTTGCTGGCGTTGGACGATGCAGAACGGGCGAGCCTGCTGGCGTTCGCGAAAGCCGTATCGGCGGCGAGAAACCCGGAAAAGTAGTTTTCCCCTCTCTATCCGGCGGGAAAGGGGAAATCCAGTCAGCTTAGGCATGAGTAGTAAGTTGTGGTGACGACTTCAGCCGAATAGCTCGATGCATTTTGGATTCAATCGTTGCGTCTGCAAAGAGGATAGGGCCAGATCTGGCAGCCACACCGTTCGCGGCACGGGGCTGTCTTTTTCCGGCCCCAACTTTGCCATTTGAAGATGCAAGTAGATTTAACGTGAAAACGCTCTCTCCGCACTAGCCATGACCTCGATCTTATTTGTTTGTACCGGCAATACTTGTCGAAGCGTGATGGCAGAAGCGCTGACAAGAAGGCGGCATGGAGAAAGCATTATCGTAAAATCCTGTGGACTAAAACCTGGAACACCGGAAGATGCTGTGAATGCTCTGGAAACCTTGAAAGCCCACTTTGACGTCTCGATTTCTCGGCATGTCCCTTCTGGTCTCGAAGGTCTGAATCTTCAGGATTTTGACCTGGTAGTGGCGTTAGACAAACATGTGGCGAGAAAGCTTGCGAATGTCCGAGTAGCCAAGCTACTGACCTGGAATATTGAGGATCCTTATGGTGATGATCTCGAAGAATACCGTCGTTGTGTACTTAAGATTAATCAAGAAGTCTTACGATTACCCATCTAGCAATCTAAAACTTCGAGAGATGTCAGACCCCATTTCCCCGCGCACCCTGTAATACTTGCCGATCGAGCGTGGGAAGATATCAGTGGGTGCTTGACCTGATCCGCATAGCCTATACGGTGCCTCCACTCCGTTCATCCCTCATACACTGCAACGCGGGTTTACCGTTCACCCACGTCTGGGTTACCGACCTTACCTACGCGCGTATGTGGGAAGGTTGGCCATATTGGGCCGTCGTGATGGACTTGTGCTTGCGCCGTATCGTCGGCTGGTCCACCAAAGACCATGTTGGCTCAAGCCCTCGTGCTGGATGCGCTCCTCATGGCTGTGCGATAACGAAAGTCTCGGCATGGCCTGATTTATTCCGATCAAGGTTCCCAACTTGGCAGCGATGCGTGGCGGAGCTTCTGTCGAGCGCATCCCCTTGAGCCCTGCAGGAGTCGATGTGGCAACCGTTGAGATAATGCCGTGGCGGATCATTTTTTAGTAACTTGAGAAGAAGTGGATCAAGAAGTGCATTGATGCCCAAACTCGGGAGCTCGTGACGGCTGAGATCGCCGACTATACGGAGACTTTCTATAACCGTATTCGTCGACACAGCGATCTGAGCGGAGTCAGACCAGAGACATTTGAAGCCGTATCGAACCGGGCGCAACGTGTCCGCAAAAGGTTGGGAAGGACAGCCTCAATTTCAACAATCCGTATTCACTTGATGCGACAAGAGTATCAGAACGTTTCGGGAAATCTTCTCGAGGCTTTAGACCACTTCAATCAACGTTTCCCCGGCCGCTAGGCGTTGCACGATCTCAGGAAGAAGCGGTTCAAGCCAGTTTCTCAGCATGGCATTCGTGGCGTTACCGAATCGCACCCATACGACTGCTGCTGGGTTTTTGTCGAGAATGACGAGGGCTGCGAAGTCCTCATCTTTTGTGACGATGGTATATCCGTGTGCTCGCGAGAATTCGAAGATGGCTCGATCATCGAGCGACAAGCCGGGTTGCTCGTATACATGGGTGGCTTCGTGTGAGTGCTCGCGAAGCCAAGTGGCAAGACCGGGCGGAAGGTTGGCATCAACCAGAAATTTCATCTGGGCTGTGCGGAGACGATCGTATGATCCATGTATGCGGCAGCATAGGTGAGGGTAGCGCGAATATCGTCATGCTCTAGGTATGGGTAGTCGCGAAGGATCTCCTCTTCAGGAGTACCGGCGGCCAGCATGTCCAGAACGTCCTGAACACGGATACGCATGCCACGGATGCACGGGCGGCCGCCGCATTTGCCTGGTTCAATCGTGATGCGCTGAAGAAGATCGGTGTTCATAAACAATGAGTCCTATCCCTCGGAGTGTTGCGCGGTTCATCAGTTGCACTATAACACTGGCCTTGGGGGTGGGCAATAATCGTGGGAGACTTGCCCTGATGTTCTGTAGGTAAGGCTCTTTATGCCTACGCGCGGCGGTAGAAAGGAAGGTCTTTCACCGTCGCGTCGTGCCGCGCGCCTTCTACTTCAATCGATAAGGCCGTTCCGGCCTTGCTGAAGTCCCGCAAGGGGAAGCCGAAGGCGATGACGGCGTTTTGCTGCGGTGAGAATGTCGCGCTGCTGACCCAGCCCACTTCGCGATCGCCACTGAACAGTTTAGAGCCTTTGGGCGGGACGATGGTATCCTTTAGCACGAGCCCGACCAAGTGCCGACGGACGTTGCCGTAGGTATCCATCCTGGCGACGACTTCTTGCCCTGGATAGCAGCCTTTGTTCAGGCTGAAGGCCTTGCTTTCCAGATTGGCTTCAGGTGGGACGATTTCTTCGTTCAATTCGGATCCCGCTTTAGGGATGCCGGCTTCCATGCGCAATACTTCGCGGGCTTGGCTGCCGACGGCCTTGATGCCGCTTGCCGCACCGGCTTGCATGAGGCCGGTCCAGGCTGTGGCGACCGCCTCCGCAGGAAGCAGAATCTCGAGATCGACTTCGCCGGTTTCTTCTGTCCGGATTACGAGGGCTTGCTGTCCGCCGATCTGGGCCGTGACGAAGTTTATCGGCTGCACATCGCTGCAATCGACGCCGAAGGCGGATTTCACGGTCTGCGCCGCCTTGGGTCCGCTGACGAGGAGCAAGCCCCAGCTCTCCGCGCAGCTCTCCATTTTTGCTTTGGTGCCGTAGAGCAGAAACTTGCGCAGGGCGGTGAATGTGTGGTCGCCGATTTCCCCGACGTCTTCCAGCATGACGGCGTCGGTCAGTACGTAGCAGCGGAAATAGGTCAGCATCTTCCCTTTATGCGTCAGGAAGCTGGAATAGCGGCCCTGGCCTGGTTGAAGCGGCAGGATGTCGTTGCTGATCACGCTCTGCAGCCACTTCACCCGGTCGTCGCCGGTGACTCTGATCTTGCCGCGGTGAGAAAGGTCCGATAGGCCGACGGCTTGACGGACCGCATCGTACTCAGTGCGCCAGTCCCCATAGTGGACGGGCACCTCCCAGCCGGCGACCTCTTCAAACGTTGCCCCTAGTTGAACCTGTTGCGCATGCAGACGGGATTGTTTCATCGGGTGCCCTTCTGTACTTCATCGACCAGATCTTTGGTGCGAGCCGAGAATTCGTTGCGAGACACAATCTTTGTGACGCCCAAGGCTTTGGCCCTATTCCAGGTCTCGACTTCTTCATGATTGGCATAGGCAAGAATGGGAATGGATGTCAATCGAGGGTCGGCTTTCAGGGTTTCGATGGCCTGAAAGGCATTCAGGGTCAGATCGTTCATATCCAGAATCACAGCGACCGGCGATGCGGTGGCGGATTTCTCCGCGATCTCTTGCTGCGCCCTGGCCTTCTCGATGCGGTAGCCGCCGGTGCGCAAGGCATCGCGTACTTTGGTATAGAAGAAGATATCGGTGACGGCGACGAGAATGGTGCGTTCAGCCTGGTCCATGCATTCCTAGTTCAATGAGCTGATTAGCCGGCCCAGCGATTTCTTCGCGAGCGCGTAGTTGGGGTTGAGCGTGAGTGCCTTCTTGTAAGCCTCGATGGCTTCGGTCCAGCGGCCTTGCTTCTCGTAGACCCGGCCGATGTTCAAATGCGGGAACGCTGGACTTTCGTAGCGTCTGGCCTGCATGGCCTTCTGAAACCAAATGATCGCTTCGTCGAAATCCCCTTTTTCAATCAAATAGGCCCCGATGTCGTTGTAGGGGTTGCCGAAGTCGGGGTCCTGCGCGATGGCTTTGTGGCACTCGTCGATGGCGTCGTCGAGCCGTCCCATGAAGCTGTAGGTCCAGCCGAGAAACGTATAGGCCTCGGCCGTGGGGTGAATGGCCAGCGATTGCTTGTAGAGATTGACGGCCTCTTCCAGGTCGCCCTTCATCTGGCGTTCATAGGCCTGTTGAAAAAGATGCCACGCTTCTCGCTTATCTTCTTCGCGGCCTTGGCCTTGTTCTAAAAAGTCTTGTACGTCCATGGTGGTCAGGCTGATGAAAAAGGCCTCCAGCTTCGTTCTCGTTCGTGCAAACTCCTCAATGTACTGAGAAGTACGCCTGCGGGTTTGCACTCTCTGCGGCCTCGCTGGCCGACCTTTTTGATCAGCCTGAAATTTGCAGAGGACTCGCCCAGTACTATTCCTGCTTCAGCTTCTTCTTGATCAGTTCTGCTCCGTAGCGGCCTGAGAGCAGCATGGAGCCGAAGGCTGGGCCCATGCGCGGGGTGCCGTACACGGCGGCGACGGCTAGTCCGATGACGAAGCAATTCGGATAGACTTCACCGGTTCGATCCATCACTTCCTGCTCGGATCGCGAGACCCACATGGCGCCGTTGCCCGGCACGGGTTTGTAAAGGCCGCGCTTGTGAAGCAGATCCACGACGATGGCATCGTGCCCAGTGGCATCTACGACGATCTTGCTTTCCAAGGCGATAGGGTCGACGTGAATGATATCGTGGCCGGCCATTTCGGCAGTGGTGTTGTTGACGACGATCCCTTCGAGGATGCCGTCTTTTCTCAAAATCAGATCGACGACTCGGGTGAGATTCAAAACTTTGGCGCCACCGCGATAGGCGGCGGCGACCAGCGCGCCGGTCGCATGCGGGGGATCGACCATATACATTCCGTCGCACTCATTGATCTTCTTGCAGGGGACGCCGATCTCTTCGAGGATTTCATTGGCCGGTTCACAGATGGTGGCTTTATTCATCAGATAGCCGCCATGCCAGAAGCCGCCGCCGAGCGCGAGGCTCTGTTCGACAACGAGCGTGCGGAAACCCATCTTCGCCAGGTCGTGAGCGCAAATTAGCCCGGAAGGGCCGGCGCCGACGATGATGACGTCGCTCTCGATAAGCGAATCGAACTCTTTGTAATATTCACGGGCAATTTGTCGAGTAATATCGCGCTCGCGCAAGGGCGCTGGTGTTGGCTTTGCCATGACTTCTTCTCCCTCGACGGCTGCTGAAAATGGCCTCTGGCTTCGTTCTCGGCTCGCCCAATCCTCAACGTACCCCGGAGGGTACGCCTCCGGGTTGGTCTCTCCTGCGGCCTCGCCGGAGGACCATTTTGAGCAGCCTTATCTATAAATTTCAGAACCGGATTTCTTGAACTCTTCCGATTTTTCTTTCATGCCGATTTGAATCGCCTTCTGCTCATCTACTTGTAGTTGCGCGGCATAGTCGCGCACGTCTTGCGTGATCTTCATCGAGCAGAAATGCGGCCCGCACATCGAACAGAAGTGCGACACCTTCGCGGCATTGTCCGGGAGCGTCTCGTCGTGGAAATCCTTGGCGGTGTCGGGGTCGAGCGAGAGGTGGAATTGATCCTCCCATCGGAATTCGAAGCGCGCCTTTGAAAGGGCGTTGTCCCTGATCTGGGCGCCGGGATGTCCCTTCGCTAAGTCTGCCGCATGAGCCGCGATCTTGTAGGTGATGACGCCGGTCTTCACATCCTCGCGATCCGGCAATCCCAGGTGTTCTTTGGGCGTGACGTAGCAGAGCATCGCGCAGCCGTACCAGCCGATCATTGCCGCGCCGATGCCTGACGTAATGTGGTCGTAGCCCGGTGCAATGTCAGTGGTCAGCGGGCCGAGCGTATAGAACGGCGCTTCGTGACATTCTTTCAATTGCTTCTCCATGTTGACCTGAATCATGTGCATGGGCACGTGACCGGGACCTTCGATCATGACTTGCACATCGTGCTTCCACGCGACCTTGGTTAGCTCGCCCAGCGTTTCCAGTTCGGCAAACTGGCCTTCATCGTTCGCGTCGGCAATAGAGCCGGGCCGCAACCCGTCGCCGAGGCTGAAGGAGACATCGTAGGCCTTCATGATCTCGCAGATCTCTTCAAAGTGGGTGTAGGCGAAGTTCTCTTGATGATGCGCGAGGCACCACTTGGCATGGATCGATCCGCCGCGGGACACGATACCGGTCATGCGTTTCGCGGTCATCGGGACATAAGCGAGGCGGACGCCGGCGTGGATCGTGAAGTAGTCCACGCCCTGTTCGGCCTGTTCGATAAGCGTGTCGCGGAAGATCTCCCAGGTCAGGTCTTCGGCCTTGCCGTTCACTTTTTCGAGTGCCTGATAGATCGGGACGGTGCCGATCGGGACCGGCGAATTGCGAATGATCCATTCGCGGGTCTCGTGGATGTTCTTGCCGGTCGAGAGATCCATCACCGTGTCGGCGCCCCAGCGGATCGACCAGATCATCTTCTCGACTTCTTCTTCGATGGAGGAGGCGACAGCGGAATTGCCGATGTTCGAATTGATCTTTACCAGGAAGTTGCGGCCGATGATCATCGGCTCAGTTTCCGGATGGTTGATGTTCGCGGGAATGATTGCGCGGCCCCGGGCCACTTCGTCGCGGACAAACTCGGGCGTGATGACCTTCGGGATATTGGCGCCCCAGGCCTGCCCAGGATGCTGCGCGATGCCGCCGCCATGGCCGTTCTGGGAGGCGAGTTCACGCGCCACTTCGCGCGATTGGTTTTCTCTGATGGCGATGAATTCCATTTCCGGTGTCACGATGCCTTTGCGGGCATAGTGAAGCTGAGTCACATTCTGTCCGGCTTTGGCGCGGAGCGGTTTGCGGATATGCTGAAACCGCAGTTCGTCCAGTTTGGGGTCGGCCTTGCGCATCCGGCCATACTGCGAGGAGACATCCGAGAGTTCTTCGACGTCCGCCCGGTCCAGCACCCACTGGCGGCGGAGCGGGGCGAGTCCGGCGCGCGCGTCGATGGTGACGGAGGGATCGGTGTAGGGACCGGAGGTATCGTAGATTGTAATGGGTTCGTTGGGCGTCGGCGCGCCGCCGTTCATGGATTTGGTTGGGCTGAGACTGATTTCCCGCATGGGCACGCGCACGCCGGAGTGGGCGCCGCTGACGTGGATCTTGCGCGAGGCGGGAAATGGCGCGGTCGTTAATGTGGCGGCCTTGCTCGTTGTATTGTGGCCATTCGATCCGTTGGTCGATGTTTCCGATGTTCCCATGGGATTATCCTTCCTCTCCTCTAATGGATAGGCGGAGCCTGTGATGCAAAAAAAAACCGCACCTGACAGGAGGGGTGCGGCTGAAGGTTGTCCCGGTGTCCCGGAGACAGATCCGCTTCCCTACGCTGGTATTACCCAGGTCAGGTTGTGAGGGTCGTCCGATCATTCGGACTCTCAGCCTGATGGCCCCCCTAGCTATTATGCCAAGATCGTATGCTCGGCCTCCGTCGTTGTCAACGGGCTAATAGGCCTACCGGGCCGCTAGGCCTTCTTCACGAAGAAGGATCGTGGAAGGTTCATTGATTGTGGGATGGGGCTAACGTAGAATTCTCTTCTCGGAAATATTGCTGAGGGCTCTGTGAAAACGACTGCGACTGAACCTAGACCGATTACCGATTATCAGGGCTTGTCGCCCGAGGAACTTTTTCGCCGGACGGCCGAAGCGAAGCGCGCGCTCGGGGATCGGGTCATGATCCTGGGGCATAACTATCAGCGGGATGAAGTTATTGAGCATGCGGATTTTCGGGGCGACTCGCTGTTGCTGTCGAAGCTGGCGGCGGAGCGGTCAGAGCGTCCCTATATTGTGTTCTGCGGCGTTCACTTTATGGCGGAGACCGCGGATATTCTGAGCCGGTCGAAGCAAACGGTAATTTTGCCTGACATGGCGGCCGGTTGTTCCATGGCGGATATGGCGGCCATCGAGCAGGTGGATCAATGTTGGGAGACGCTGGGGCGCATCCTGCCGGTTGAAGAGACGGTTATACCGGCGGTCTATGTGAATAGTGCGGCCGTTCTCAAGGCCTTTTGCGGCGAGCATGGTGGCATTACTTGCACGTCATCCAACGCGAAGGCCGTTATTGAATGGTGCTGGGCTAGGCGCGAGAAGATTCTTTTTTTCCCTGACGAGCATTTGGGCCGCAATACGGCGAACAAGATGGGAGTGCCCCGCGAGCAGATGATTGTCTGGGACCCGTTCCAACCGAACGGTGGTAATACGCGCGAGGCCATCCAGCGCGCGAAGCTGATTCTCTGGAAGGGGCACTGCAGCGTGCATCAGATGTTTCAGCCGGTCCACATCGACAATTTCAAGAAGCAGTTTCCGGACGGCCGGGTGATCGTGCATCCGGAGTGCCATGAGAATGTCGTCAATAAGGCGGACCTTTCCGGCTCGACCGAGTTCATCATCAAGACCGTAACGGCGGCGCCAGCCGGTACCGCCTGGGCGGTGGGCACCGAACTGAATCTGGTCAACCGGTTGAAGCGCGACCTGACAGACAAGAAGGTGTTCTTTCTTTCCTCGACGGTCTGCCAATGCGCCACCATGTTTCGCATCGACGGCGCGCATCTCTGCTGGGCCATGGAAAATCTCGTCGACGGTCATGTGGTGAACCACATCGTGGTGCCCGACGAAGAGAAGCGTTGGGCGAAGATTGCGCTTGATCGCATGATGTCCGTCAGTTAATCGTCGGATCGTGAAAAACACTTCCAGCGGCGTTCTTGGTCGTGCGTCTTCTTGCGACGTACCCAGAGGGTACGCCTCAGTCGCCGCGCTCCCTGCGGCCTTGCTGGAAGATGTTTTTGACGATCCTCTCAGGCTCAAGGGCTAGTACCTCGCTCGCCATTCCGGTATATTCACCCGTCAATTTTCTTTTTTCGAAAGCGCGGTACGTCCATGGATTATAAGGCCACACTGAATCTGCCGAAGACTGATTTCCCGATGAAGGCGAATTTGCCGCAGCGGGAGCCGGAGATGCTCGCCTGGTGGGCGGAGGAGAAGCTGTATGAGCAAATTCAGGCGGCCGGCCAGGGGCGTCCGCGCTATGTGTTGCACGATGGTCCGCCCTATGCGAACGGCCGTATTCATATCGGCCACGCGCTGAATAAAATTCTCAAAGACATCATTGTGAAGTCCAAGACGATGGCGGGGTTTCAAGCCCCCTATGTGCCGGGCTGGGATTGCCATGGCCTGCCGATTGAACATCAAGTGATGAAGGAGTTGGGCGACAAGAAAAAGGATTTGGACACGCCGGCCATCCGCAAACTCTGCCGCGACTACGCCGAGAAGTATGTCGAGATTCAGCGCGAGGAGTTTCAGCGGCTCGGGGTGTTTGGTGAATGGCACCGGCCCTATCGCACCATGACGTCGGCCTACGAAGCGGCGATTGTGCGCGAGTTCGGCAAGTTCGTGGAGCGCGGCGGAGTTTATAAAGGCCTCAAGCCGGTGTTGTGGTGTACGCAGGATCAAACCGCGCTGGCGGAAGCGGAAGTCGAGTACGACAACCACACCTCGCCATGGGTCTATGTGAAGTTTCCGATTGTCACGTCGCCGGCGGTGCTCAGCAAGACCTTCCCTGGCATCGCATTCCCTGAGGGCATCACGTCGGTGTCGGTCGTGATCTGGACGACCACCCCCTGGACGCTTCCGGCCAATCAAGCGGTCTGCCTCCATCGCGATTTCGACTACGCCTTTGTGCAGGTCGGCAACGAACTGCTGGTCGTTGCCGAAAAGCTTTTGGAGAACGTGGCGAAGGAATGCAAGCTCGAAGACTATCGTGTCGTCGGCGTGAAGAAGGGCGGAGAGGGCTTTGAAGGTCTGGAAACGCAGCGGCCGCTGACGACCGGCTTGTCCCCGATTCTGCTTGGAGATTTTGTGACGCTGGAGCAGGGAACTGGCTGCGTGCATATCGCGCCGGGCCACGGGATGGAAGACTATATCCTGGTGCTCAACTATAACGCGACTGCGTCGGCCGGCGAGAAGCTGGAGATCCTGGCGCCGGTCGATAATGGCGGGCGGTTTACGGATGTCGTCAAAGAATTTGCCGGGCAGCATGTGTTCAAGGCGAATCCGAAGATTGTGGAGTTTTTGCAAGCCAATGGGCGGCTGCTCGGGCAGGGGTCGCTGAAGCACTCCTATCCACATTGCTGGCGCTGCAAGAGTCCGGTCATCTTCCGGGCCACCGAACAATGGTTCGTGTCGATGGACACGAATGAGTTGCGCAAGGAGGCGCTGGCGGAGATTGAGCGAGTGCGATGGATTCCGGCGTATGGCCGAGACCGGATCAACGGGATGATTCAAAACCGTCCCGATTGGTGTCTCTCGCGCCAGCGGGTGTGGGGCGTGCCGATTCCAGGGTTTACCTGTACGGCTTGCCGAACTGTTCTTGCGAGTCCGGCTATTATCGATCATATCGCCGATCTTATGGAGACGAAGGGTGCGGATGTCTGGTTCGAGCGATCGGCCGCCGAGTTGCTTCCGAATGGGACGGCTTGCGCCAAGTGCGGCGGGACGACCTTTGAGAAGGAACGGGATATTCTGGATGTCTGGTTCGAGTCCGGTGTGAGTTTCGCCGCGGTGCTGAAGCCTCGCAAGTGGTGGCCTGCCGATCTCTATCTGGAAGGGTCCGACCAGCATCGGGGCTGGTTCCATAGCGCGCTGCTGGCCGGAGTGACGACCGATCATCGCGCCCCCTATAAGGCCGTGCTGACGCATGGGTTCGTGGTCGATGGCCAGGGCAAGAAAATGTCCAAGTCGGCCGGCAATGTCGTGGCGCCGCAGGATGTCATCAAACAGTCCGGCGCGGAAATTCTCCGGCTCTGGGTATCGGCGCAAGATTATCGAGAGGATCTCCGCATTTCGCAGGAGATTCTGAATCATCTGATCGAAGCCTATCGCAAGATCCGAAACACGAGCCGGTTCCTGCTGAGCAATCTCTACGATTTCGATCCGGCGAAACATCGCGTGCCCTACGCGCAGTTGCCTGAACTGGATCGCTGGGCGTTGATGCGGGTGGGAGAACTGATCCCGCGCGTGCGGACGGCCTACGACGACAGCGAGTTTCACGCGATCTTCCATGCGCTGAATAATTTTTGCTCGGTCGATATGAGCGCCGTCTATCTGGATATTCTGAAAGACCGGCTCTATACCTTCCATAAAGACGCGCACGAGCGGCGCAGCTCGCAGACGGTGTTGTACGATATTCTTCTGGCGATGACGAAACTGATGGCCCCGGTGTTGAGTTTCACGGCGGAGGAAATCTGGCGGACGCTCAGAGTTCAGATGGGTGAGGCGATCGGTCCGGTCAGCGTGCATTTGACGCAATTCCCGGAAGCTGACCCTCAGTGGCGGGATGCGAAGCTTGCGGAACGCTGGGAGACCTTGTTGGAGTATCGCAGCCAGGTGCAAGGGGTGCTTGAAACGAGCCGCCGCGACAAGGTCATCGGATCCTCGCTTGAGGCGCATGTCCGGATTGAAGCGGACGAGACGGCCTATCGATTTCTGAAGCCATACGAGAAGAATCTTGGTGCGATCTTCATCGTCTCACACGTGACGCTTGCGCCGCGCTCCGATGGACAGGTGGGGATTCAGATCGCGGTGGCGAAGTCGTCGGCCGCCAAATGCGAGCGTTGTTGGAATTATCGCGAGGCGGTCGGGAAGGATGCGGCGCATCCGACGCTCTGCGACCGGTGCCTGGAGGCGATTCGTTGAACGGGCCGCTGCTTCGCAATCTGGCGCTGGCGTCGCTGACGGGAGCGGTGATCGTGACCGATCAGCTGTCGAAGCTGCATATCGTGCAGACGATGCGCTTGCATGAGTCGATTCCGATCATTCCCAATCTGTTCAGCTTCACCTATATCCGCAATCCGGGCGCGGCGTTCGGTTTGCTGGCCGAAAGCAGCAATGCGTTCCGGATGGTGTTTTTCGGGCTGACCTCGATTTTTGCGCTGGTGTTGCTGGGGACCATTCTCTATCGCATGCCTGAGCGGGAGTGGATGGGGAGGCTGAGCGTCTCGGCGATTCTCGGCGGCGCGGTCGGGAATCTCATCGACCGGATGCGGTTCGGCGAAGTGATCGATTTTTTGGACGTCTATGTTGGCAACTACCACTGGCCGGCATTCAATATTGCGGATTCCGCGATCACGGTCGGCGTGATCTTCCTGATCATTCATTTTATGTTTGAAAAGCCGGACGTCCCGCCTGCTGCCTCCGAGCATCCTTCAGCGCACCCGCCTGCTCCGTAATTCCATCGAAGGCTCTCCAAGGTTCTCCATTGCTGGCGGCGTTGTCACGCCATCCTACCGTACGACGATAAAGACGAGAATGCCGAGAGCAATTCGATAGTAGGCGAAGACCCGCAACGTGTGCCGTTGCACGTACGTCAGAAATGCCGCGATGACGGCCCAGGCGACCAGGAACGAGACGATCATGCCGATGCCGAGCGCCAGGTAGTCCGCTTGGTCGAAGGTCGCCTTCGCTTTGAGCATTTGATAGGCGGTGGCGGCGATGATCGTCGGCAAGGCGAGAAAGAACGAATACTCGGTGGCCACTTTCCGGTCGAGCCCGGCGAGCAAGCCGCCGATGATGGTCGAGCCGGATCGGGACATGCCGGGGATCAACGAGGCGCATTGCGCGACGCCGACCCAGAAGGCGGATTTGATAGACACGCGGTCGAGTTGAGTCGTATGGACGCGTGGCTGCCGGGCTTCAACGAGTAGAATGATGATCCCGCCGAGGATCGACGTGGCGGCGACGGTCTGGGGCGTAAAGAGCGTAGACTTGATCCATCCGTGCGCGAGAAAGCCGACGCTTGCGGCGGGGAGGAAGGCGAGGCCTAACCCAAGCACGAACCACAAGTGAGGGTGGGCTTGAAGAGAGGCCCGAATCAGCGCGCTCCAGGTGGGATGCTGGCCGGTTTGCCGCATGGTCTGCAACGAAGCTTGTTCCTGCCATGCGCCGGTGAGCAAGCGGCGGATTTTGTCCCGTTCAAACACGATGACGGCGAGGATGGCCCCGAGCTGGATCGAGATTTCCGCATTGGCCGCAGCCTCGCCCGTGAAGCCGAGCGCATGGCCCACGAGAATGAGATGCCCTGTTGAAGAGACGGGCAGAAATTCCGTCAGCCCTTCCACAATGCCAAGAATAACCGCGAGTGCAGGTCCCCATTCAGCCATGACGTTCCTGTAGTGAAAAGTTTGCGCGTGGCGACGATGTTGTGTGCGATCATCACAGAGCCATCCGCTGCCGTCAAGTTTGCGGTGCTTCTTGCGGATTGCTTCCAAGCGATGTGGATCCACGGAGCCTACTGCAAATATGTTGACAAAGAAGGACTGATGGAATACACACAAATTGGACAAGGACAGCAGGAGGAGGGGCAGAGGGTGCGCGCCGGGTGCGGCGTGCGCGCGGTCTCACTAATGCGTAGCTTATCGTAAGAGGGGGAGGTTCGTATGAGACGTGAGTGGATCTTGTCGGTGCTGGTGGTTGTCGCCATGATGACCAGCGGATGCGTGGTCTCGAACAAGAAATACCAGGATGCGCTGGCGGACGCGGATAGCGCAAAGATGGAGCTGGAAAAGACGCGGCAGCAGAAGAATGCGATGGAGCAGCAGGTGAAGACGCTGAAGGAGCTGAATGTGAAATTCGGCGGCGAGGCGCAAGCGGCGCGCGACGAATTGCAGCGCATTGAGCATGGACGGGATAAAGAGCGCGGCGCGATCGATACGCGCACGAAGGAGCTGGAAGATAAGTTGAAGTCGGTGTCTTCGCAGAACCGGAATGTGCGGGCGGAATATGAAGATGTGAAGCGTCACAATGAAACGCTGAAATCGCTGGTGGCCCGGTATCAGAAAGAACTCAAGGACCGTTCCCGTTCGGTGGCCGGTTCGCTGACGCCGTCCGCGCCGCTTCCTCCGCTTCCAGGAGCCTCCGCGGAGGCTCCGGCTCCGGTTCCGGCGCCGAGTGTTCCTGCTGCCGGTTCGGCGGCGATGAATGTGAATAAGGCGTCCGCAAGCGATATGGTGCTGTTCCTGGGGTTGAAGAAGGACGAAGCCGACCGAATCGTCACGAACCGTCCCTACCGTGTGAAGGGCGAATTGGTGGCGAAGAACGTGGTCCCCAAAGAGACGTTCGACCTCATCAAGGATCGTATTTCCGTCAGTCCGTAACTGTCGGTAGAGCGATAAGATGGTGAACGAGAGCCGTTCCTCTGCAAGGAGGAACGGCTCTCATGTTTTCGAGGGCTGTCGCGGGCGGGGGCGAGACGGTTCGCCTCGTCTTGCGGCTTCCTGATATGATAACGGTTCTTGTGGCAAGGTAAGGGTTGCGCAATGCGACGGTTCGGGATCGTTCTTGGAATTGTGGCGGTGGGGCTTGCCATCGGTGGGTACGTGTTCTTCACCGGGGAACGCAAGGCGCCGGTGCGGTATCGGACTGCCGTCGTCGAGCGGGGTTCCGTTGTCTCCATCGTGAGTGCGACGGGCACCATTAATCCGGTGGTGTCGGTGCAGGTCGGCACCCAAGTCTCCGGGATGATTAAGAGCCTCCATGCGGATTTCAATTCGCGGGTCAAGGCCGGCGACATTGTGGCGGTGATCGATCCGGAACCGTTCAAGGCCCGGCGAGATCAGGCTGCGAGCAATCTGGAAATGGCAAGGGCGAATGTCGCCCGCGCCAAGACAGACAGCGCGCAGCGTCAACGAGAGCTTGCGCGGGTCCGCTCCCTGGTCGATCAGAACTTTGTCTCGCAGAACGATGTCGATGTGGCTGTGACTAACGCGCAGGGCGCGGACGCGCAAGTGCGTGTGGCCGAAGCGCAAGTCCGGCAGGCGGACGCGGCGGTGAACTCGGCTGAGTTGGAATTGAAATACACGACGATTCGCTCGCCGGTCGACGGCATTGTGGTGGCCAGGAATATCGAAGTCGGCCAGACTGTCGCGGCTAGCTTCGCCACGCCGAACCTGTTTTTGATCGCGCTCGACCTGACGAAAATGCAGGTGGATACCAATGTGAGCGAGTCGGACATCGGCGGGATCGGCGAGGGAAAGGATGCCACATTTTCCGTGGATGCGTATCCCGGCGTGCGGTTTTCTGGATCGATCCGCCAGGTGCGGCTGGCTCCGATCAATGTGCAAAATGTGGTGACGTACAACGTCGTGGTGGCCGTCGATAATCAGGACTTGCGTCTGAAACCTGGGATGACGGCGAACGTGTCCATTGTCGTGGCGCAAAAAGAGCAGGTGCTCAAGGTGCCGAATGCGGCGTTGCGCTTCTCGCCTCCCAAGAGCGATCGCGTGGAGGGTGGCGCGGCGGGGAAATCTGCGAAGGCTGAAGGTCGATCAGCGTCTGGTTCCGCAGAATCCGGCCTTCCTTCCCGCAAGGTGTGGATGCAAGACGAGTCTGGCGAACTGACCTCCGTGCCGGTTCAGACAGGGATTTCCGATGGCGTGGCGACGGAGATTGTCGGCGGATCGCTTGATGAGCAAGACCTGGTGATTGTGGGACTCGATGTGCCGCGAGCGAACCGTCAAGGGAGTGAGTTGCCGCCTGGTTTCAGCGGTGGTGGCCAACGCCGCACGCGCGATCGATAGAGAAGTCTAATGAGCAGGACTCACTGCATGCCATGTGCACCCGAATGCTGCTGACAAGGCAAGCCCTTCATGGATAGTGGACCTGGCCAGGCGGTCTCGCTGATTCAATGTGAAGATCTGTGGAAAGTGTACCGCCTTGGCGACGTGGAGGTGCAGGCCCTTCGCGGGTTGGATCTTTCCATTGGACAAGGCGAGTTTATCGCGGTCATGGGTTCGTCGGGGTCGGGGAAATCGACTCTCATGAACGTGCTGGGTTGTCTTGACCAGCCGACCAAAGGCCAGTATCGGTTGAATGGCATTGATGTGGCGGCGCTTCAGGCCGACGACCTAGCCGAAATCAGGAATCGACAGATCGGATTCGTCTTTCAAAGCTTCAATCTCATCCCCCGTACTAGCGCGCTGGAAAATGCGCAACTTCCGCTTTTCTATCGAGGCCTCCCGCTTCGCGAACAGCGGGCGCTGGCAGCGGCGGCCTTGGAGCGTGTTGGGCTAAAGGGACGGGAGCAGCATTATCCGACGCAATTGTCCGGCGGCCAGCAGCAACGGGTGGCCATTGCCCGCGCACTGGTCACGACGCCGTCGCTGTTGCTGGCCGACGAACCGACCGGGAATCTCGATACGGAATCGAGCCGGGACATCATGGCCATTCTCGACCGGCTGAATAAAGAAGCAGGGATCACCATTATTCTCGTGACGCATGAACCCGACATCGCGGCCTATGCCGATCGCGAGATTGTGATCAAAGATGGCCGGGTCCTCACTGACCGGCAGACCAAGCCTGAGTATCGGTCTCCTCTGGCGGGGGCCTGATGCCTACCTTTCTTTTCCTCACTCTCATGACGGCGATCAGAGTGCTGAGTCGAAACCGCCTCCGGGCCGGACTGACGATGTTAGGGATTGTCATCGGTGTTGGGGCTGTGATTGCGATGGTCAGCATCGGGGAGGGGGCCAAAGCGGCGGTCCAGGCGCAAGTTGC
Organism: Nitrospira sp.; assembly: GCA_022226955.1. Taxonomy (NCBI): domain Bacteria; kingdom Pseudomonadati; phylum Nitrospirota; class Nitrospiria; order Nitrospirales; family Nitrospiraceae; genus Nitrospira; species Nitrospira sp. Next base: position 1,553,221 of record CP092079.1, on the reverse strand, counting down.
CAGCATGGGCACCAATGTCATTATCGTGCTGCCGGGATCCACGACGGTCGGCGGCGTTCGGGGTGGGCAGGGAGGGGCGGTTACACTGAATGTGTCCGATGCGCTGGAGATGAAAAAGCGCATTCCGTTGCTGCAAGAGACGGGGTGGGCGAAGCGGGATGTCATGCAGATTGTGAATGGGAACAAGAATTGGAATGGGTCGGTGAATGGCATTTCCCCCAGCTATCTGACCATTCGAGACTGGTCGTTTACGAGTGGGGGGCCGTTTATTCAAGCGGATTTGGATGCGGCGGCGCGTGTGGCCTTGGTCGGGCAGACGGTGGCGGAGAATCTGTTTGAGCCGGGCGAGGAGCCAGTCGGGTCCGTTATTCGAATCAAGAATGTGCCGTTTCGCGTGATCGGGGTGCTGGCGCCGAAGGGGCAATCGGCCCAGGGATCGGATCAGGACGACGTCATCTTCATTCCGTTCAGCACAGCGGAGCGGAAAGTCTTCGGCACACAATTTATCGGATCGGTCGGCGCGCTGTTTGCCGCCACGGATCGGCAGGAAGATTTGGTTGCCGCCGTCGATCAGATTCGTGAGTTCTTGCGGGCCCGGCACCGGCTTCAGGCCGAGCAGGGCGACGACTTTACGATCCGCACGCAGGTCGATATCGGGAAAGTGCAGGAGGGCACGAGTCAGACGTTGACGGTCATGCTGCTCTCCATTGCAGCGGTCTCGCTGCTGGTCGGCGGCATCGGCATTATGAATATTTTGCTAGTATCGGTGACCGAACGCACGCGGGAGATCGGCGTTCGGATGGCGGTGGGGGCGAAGCGGCGGCATATCCTCGCGCAGTTCTTGATCGAGGCCATGACCTTGAGTGTCGTCGGCGGGACGCTTGGCATTGTCGTTGGGGTGGTGGGCGCCAGGCTGACGACGGTCATCGCAGGGTGGCCCACGATTATTTCCGGCGATACTGTTGTCGCTGCGTTTCTATTTTCGCTCGCGGTCGGGCTTTTCTTTGGTCTGTATCCTGCCCACAAAGCGGCACGCCTCAATCCGATTGACGCATTACGTTACGAGTAGCAGACGCTCCCAAACATATGGTTCTGTCGCGCGTTCGCGCTGCGGATGACGTGAGCTGTCTTGAGCGTTAGGCGGCTTGTGAGGAGGAGGCAGAATGAGCCTGTCCCGGGGAATCCAGCACCTTGTCGATGATTCGTGTCGGCGCGGCATCCTGTTGATCCGACAGGTCGATGACGAGAGGGGCAGGAGTCTCGCTTCCTGACGGGGTGTGCGTAATGGCCACGACCGGTTGGTGGAGCGTCGAAGGGTTCAGTTCGGTGACGACGGCCTGCTCCTTGGTGTTGAGCTGCACGCGGCTGTGGATCGGATAGATGCCGATCAACTTGATGAACCGTGAGAGAACGGTCTGATCGAAGGCCCCTTCCCGAGATTCACGAAAGAGGCGCTGGAGCGCCTGATGGGGCGCGAGCGGCGAGGCCCCGCCGAATCCGGTAATGAGCTCGTCGTAGTAATCGGCGATCATCAGGATGCGCGAGCGTTCCGACGTAAACTCTCCTTTGGCTCCCTGGGGATAGCCGGAATCATCGAGGCGAATGTGGTGCTCTGCGATCATCTGCAAGACCTTAGTCTCGAATCCTCCCTGCCGCTCGAGTGCGAGAATGCCCGCGCGTGGATGGGACTCAAGCAGCTGCCGGTCATGCGCGGACAGTGGGTCGGACGTGTTGGCGCTTCGCTGAATGATTGCGTCTGGAATCTGGACTAAGCCGATATCGTGAAGCAGCGCCGCAGTGGCCAGTTCCTGCAGCTCCAAGGGATTGTAGCCGAAGGACTGTCCTACCACGAGCGCTAAGGTGCAGGTGGATAGGGCATGCCGGCTGAGCGACGCATCGCCGGCTCGCTGCTGGCTAAGCGCCATGAAAATGGCTGAGTTGGAAAGGGTTCTCGCGACAATCGAGACTTCTTGGATGGCTTCTGCTGCCAGCCGAGGATCGACGGAGCCCTGTTCTGAAATCGACGAGAAGACGGCGTGAACAAAGCGTTCCAGTTGTTTCCTGGCAACCAGCGCTTGCGCGTATTCTTCGTTCAGTTGATCCAGCGGTTTGGGAATCGGTTTTGGTGTGAGTTTGTCGGGTGCCGGTGCGATCTCTTGCGAGGAGGGGAGTGCGTCGAGGGGGCGCGATGGCTCGACATCATCCCCGCGAGATAAATCGATGACGATCTGCTTGGCTCCGGCGCGGCGCAGCTTCTGAATCTGTTCCCTATGTTCGATGAGCCGGGCATGGCGGAGAAAGGGCGACTGGAACCAGGATAAGTCGATTGTAGCGACGTACATCCCGACGCGGAGTTGATCGATTGAAATCGTCTTTGTGGCCATGCGACGGAGGGATAATGAATTGAATAATTTCATATCCTTATCGGTCGATTTTGCGAAATCTAAAGGGAGCTATTCGATAGCGTGAGAGATGGCTATTGGGCGGCCAGAGAGAGGGAAATCCGGATACGAGGGGCGGTTCGATCCACATCTTTGTAGAGATGCGTTTCGGCAATACGGTTGTCGTTGAGGCCGATCCCTTCGCAGAGGGCGTCTTGAGCGATTTTGAGGCCGCCATCGACATCGCGGCGGAGTGGCGAGGTGAAATAGAAGCGGATAGAAAGCGCGAGCGGCTCAGAGCGAAGCCGATGCATCAAGGCCTGCTTGTGAGGGGATTGGGATAGCGCCAGCCAGAGCTGTTGTCCCGCCTGCTGCTTGTAGATTCGGCCAGCTGAAGACAGCACCCGGCGGCCCTGCACCGTGGCGTATTGATGATTGATGCTGGGTGGGACCGGCAGCGTGATCTCGATGGATTCAGCGGTAACGATTGCAGCGGGCGCGGGGATATGCAGCGATGTTCTCGAGCGACGCGGCCGGCCGGGCGAGTGTAAATTGACAACCGCTGGGCGCGTCGATGCCGGTTCAGACTTGGCCGCCGGTCGATAGGAGACGACGTGGATGGCGGTTTTTAAAGGAAGAGGGTTTGTGCGACGCCGTTCGGCAGGCATGGCGCGACTTACAGAAGGTTCTGGATCTTCGACATGTTCTGTTCGTAGCGGTCCTCAGTGCGGGCAATAAAGCGACGCCATTCACTGGGATTCCAGACTTCCAGCCGGTGATACATTCCGACCAGAATAATTTCGAGCTCTTCATCCAATGGAATCAGCTTTCGCAAACGGCCGGGAATGAGGATGCGACCAGTTTTGTCGATGTCCGAGGTGCCAGCTTCGGAGACGACAAAATGCATGAACAGACGGCTTTGATCTTCGTCTAGCGTGGTCTTCGTGCGGTCCAAGACCTTCTCCCATTCTTTCAACGAATAGACGAGGAGCGATTGTTCCGGTCCTTTGAGGAAGGTGACCGCCTGGCCGTCGGCTTCGATCTGTTCGCGGATGGGCGAGGGCACGATAAAGCGCCCTTTCTCATCCACTTTGCAGAGATATTCGCCAGCGAACATAGACCGATCCTAGTTTATGAGGGGAGGGCGGTTCTGGTCCGGTCGCGGATCCACTGTTCCAGATCCGAACGTACGAATCGCCATTCTTTCCCAAGCTTGAAGGCTGGGATCTGTCTGTTCTGTATATAGCGATAGAGGGTGCGGGTCGTAATCTTCAGGTAGTGGCAGGTCTCCGACACCGTCATCAATTCGCTCTTCGGGGCTGTCCCCATCGTCCCACCTGTTCTGAGAAGGTCTATTTTTCATAAGACTCCAGAAGGTAAGGGCTATTTTAGTGAGTGCGGGAGAATTGTCAAGCATTAATATATGACAATGTATGTCATAGGCTGTCAGTGCTACCGTCCGCTGACAAGCTGGTATCGGTCGAATCCATCATCGCCTCGACTTCCTCTCCGACATCTTCCCCCATCTCATCCCCCACCTGTTTCATGAAATGGGACATGGATTCTGGATCGTGTTCGTCCAACCTGTCGAGCTTGTCTGGATCCGCCAATGACGCAAGTCTCGCTTCTTCAGACTTTGGGGAAGAGAAGCGGGACATAAGGCGGTCAACGGACTGGCTGCCGCATTGCTTGCAGGCAGGGGCTGTCGAATTGGCCAGATTGAGCAGGAGCAACGCGCTCCACGTTCGGCAATCGCGGCAGAGATATTCGTAGATCGGTATGACTTACCCCTTGAACAGTTCAAGCGGCCCGGTGTCTCGTTGAGCCAGAATTCGATCCGGCACGACACTCGATTCAATTGTGCGCGCCAGCGTGAGAACGAAGACGGCTCCGGCACCGGCTTTTCTGAGCACCTTGGCACATTCGTTCACCGTGGTCCCAGTCGTCAAGACATCGTCGATCAAGAGGATGCGTTTCTGCGTAATCTTTTCAGGCTGTCGAACGGCGAAGGCCCGGCGCAGATTCTTCATCCGTTCTTTACGCGACAACGTGCTTTGCGGCTCTGACGGAACAGTTCGCACGAGGTTGGTGAATGAGATCGGACGGGCTGTGTGTGTGGCGATCTGATCGGCGAGCAGGAGCGATTGGTTGAATTCTCGCTCTCTCAAACGGGCTGGATGCAGCGGGACAGGAATAATGAGATCCACATCCAATGAGGGAGGAATGGCGTGAAGCAGTAAGCGTCCCAGCGGTTTGGACAGCGACACTTTTCCCCGGTACTTGAACAGGCAGATGGCGTCTTGCAAGGGCGGCAGATAGGGATACAGGGTCCAGGCTTTCTCATAGGCGGGCGGGCGGACCGTGCAGTGGTGGCATCGATGCGTGGGACTATAGGTGAGTGCGACAGGCGAGGGTAGTGGACGATCGCATTGCGAGCAGCGAGCGAGCTTGAGCGGAGCGATCGTATCCCAGCAGGCCGTGCAAAACAGCGGCACGGGATCGGTCGTGAGCGGCAGGCCGCAAGCGGCGCAGTCGGCGGGCAGGAAAAACCGGACCGTGTGCCGTAACAGACCGGGCACTTTCTGAGGCCAGGATGCCATCATGAGTAATCCTCAGATGATGGGGAGGTACCTGTGGTTGTAGGGTGAAGAGCGATCGGCTGTCAAGGTTGTGGGGCTCTAAATGGTTGTGTTATACGAGGATGATCGCTATGTAAGAAATGACAGAAGCTGAGACCTATTGTGGGTATGGTGAAGCTAGTTCAATTGTCCAAGGCTTATGCGCGTGGCGAGGCCAGGGTTGCCGCGTTGCACGAGGTGAGTCTTGAGGTCGAACGCGGCGAGTTCTGCGCGTTTGTCGGCCCTAGCGGATGCGGGAAGAGTACACTGCTGAATTTGGTCGGCGGTCTCGACCGGCCTTCATCGGGAGAGCTCTGGCTTGATGGGCGCGCGACTACCGCGTTTACCAGCAACGACTGGACGGTCGCGCGGCGGGATGTCATCGGCATTGTGTTTCAAGCCTTTCACTTGGTGCCTGGCCTGACGGCGCTGGAAAATGTCACCTTGCCGTTGATGCTTCGCGGAGACCATGGTTCTGCGGTGGCGCAGCGGGCGAAGGACGTGCTGGAGCTGGTCCATATGGGGCATCGGGCACATCATCGCCCAGGAGAATTATCGGGCGGAGAACAACAGCGGGTGGCGATTGCCCGGGCGCTGGCGCACCGGCCGAAATTGCTCCTGGCCGATGAACCGACGGGGAATCTCGATTCGCATCAAGGCACAGAGATCATGGAGTTAATTCGATCGCTGGCGAAAGCGGGCGGTGTGACGGTGTTGCTGGTGACGCATAGCCAGACGGCCGCGCACTGCGCCGACTATGTGTGGACGATGCAGGACGGACGGCTCGCCTCACGCACGCCAGCGCCGGCCTTAACGGGGGTGGCATGACAGATCTTTCGACGACGATTGCCGGCGTGACGTTTCCCAGCTGTTTCATGAACGCGGCCGGGGCGCTCTGCGTCACGCGGGACGAATTGATGGCGCTGGGCAAGTCCCGCGCGGGAGCCATTGTCACCAAATCCATGACCATCGAAGCGCGGCAGGGCAATCCGGAGCCGCGGTATTACGGGTTCCCCGGCGGGTCGATCAATTCGATGGGGTTGCCCAATCTTGGCTATCGAGCCTATGCCGAACTCATTCCTGAACTGAAGCAGTTCGGCAAGCCAGTGATCGCCAGTGTGGCGGGACTGTGCGAAGACGATTTCCCGACAATCGCTGCCACCATTAACGCGGCGAAGCCCGATTTGATCGAAGTGAATCTCTCCTGCCCGAATATTCCCGGCAAGCCGCAGATCGGCTATGATCCGGAGGCGTCCGAGCGTTTGCTCAAGCGGGTGCGCAAGGTCATTACGGTGCCGATGGGCGTGAAGCTGCCGCCTTACTTCGATCCGGCGCATCATGAGGCGATGGGAAAAGTGATCGGCCGGTGCGGGGTGGACTTTCTGAACATGATTAACTCCGTCGGGAACGGCCTCGTGGTCGATCCGGAGCGGGAGGAAGTTGTGATCAAGCCGAAGGGCGGCTTCGGCGGATTGGGAGGCACAATCATCAAGGCGGTCGCGCTGGCGAATGTGCGGGCTTTCTATAAAATCTTTCAAGGAAAGATTCCCATCATCGGGACGGGCGGCGTGATGAATGGTGTCGATGCGTTTGAGCATTTTCTCTGCGGCGCGTCGGCGGTGCAGGTCGGGACGATCCTGGTTGAAGGGGGACTTGGCGCCTTCGGACAGCTGGAGACGGAATTAGCGGCGCAGTTGAAGAAGAAGGGCTATGGGTCGGTGGCGGATTGCCGGGGGAAGGTCAAAGAACTCTGAGGTTACTTCAAGCCGAAGTTTCTTGGCAGTAATCCGTGCTGAAGCCCTTGCCTCAGCAATTGCGCGACGTTCCGGACATTCAAGCGCCGCATCAGATTAAAGCGATGCACCTCGACGGTGCGGATGCTGATGGCCAGGGCCTCTCCAATTTCCCGATTGGTATGGCCCAGGGCGACCATCTTGAGAATTTCCCGTTGACGGGGCGTGATCGAGAACTCGGCCTTCGGGCTCCGGTCCATCTGAAGTGCGTTGTTCCCTCGACTTCGTGCCATGTGTACTCCCGATCAAATGGTTCTTATCAATCTAACAAAGGGTCGGCGGCCTGTAAACGAAACGGCTATTCTGTGCAGCCCGTAAATTCTTCGTGCGTGCAGAGGGATTCTATCGTCATGGTTTTACGTAAGTGGTAACAGTCGCTGTATTACCGGGATCTGCCCCATGGCGTGGTTGAAAGTCGTCGCGCTCCTGCTCCTTTCTCACCTGACTCAACGGCCATTCCGTACAATCCTGACGGTGGTGGGTGTGGCGCTGGGCGTGTCGGCGTCGGTGGCGGTGCGGACGGCCAATGTGGAGGTGCTGCATTCGTTCGAGCAGGCGGTGCTGACCGTCGCTGGTCCAACCACCTTGGAGGTGTCGGGCGGAGACTTCGGGCTGGATGAGCAACTGATTGCCAAGGTGCGGGAGGTGCCGGGTCTTTCCTCCGTGTCTCCGGCGATTGTGCAGACCGCTGTGAAGCTCGATAGCGGGAAACCTGGCGCGGCGCTCCAAGTTATTGGACTGGATTTGCTGGCCGAATTCGAGTCTCGCGGGTTTCGGGTGACACAGGGAGAAGGCGGCAATCCGCTCACGGACTTGCTGAAAGCCGACAGCCTGTATCTTGGGAGAACATTGGCCGAGGAATGGCACCTGACGAAGGGAAGTCCGATCCAGCTCCAAGTCGGGACGCGGCAGGTGCAGGCGCGAGTGGCCGGTGTGATCCAGGACCGATCCGACCGGGTTTCGTCTTGGGATCGGGTGGCGATCATGGACATTGCCGCCGCCCAAGTGCTTTTCGACATGGTCGGAAAACTGGACCGGATCGATCTGGTGACTGGCCCTGAGGTGGCGATTGAAGAAGCTGCGCAGGCCGTGCGCGCGGTCCTGCCTCCGCATCTTTCAGTGGAGCGGCCGGCGAGCCGAACGCAACAGGTCGAGCAAATGGTGCGGGCGTTCCGGTTGAATCTCACGGTGTTGAGCTGGGTCGGGCTCCTGGTCGGGATGTTCCTCATCTACAACACAATGGCGTTCGCCGTGGCGCAGCGCCGGCGCGAGATCGGCATCTATCGGGCAATCGGCATGACGCAGTCTCGCGTCGCCGGGCTCTTTTTGGCTGAAGCCGCCTTGTTCGGGCTGCTGGGCGGGATTGTCGGAAGTGTAGGCGGTATTCTGCTGGCGCAGAAACTGGTGTCGCTGGTCAGCCGAACCATCTCGGATCTTTATACGCCGGTCAGTCAGGGAGCCGTATCCTGGTTCGATTCTGCCGAACTCTGGCAGGCGTCGGTTGAAGGTATTCTGATTGGCTGTCTTGTCTCCATGGTCGGCGCGATTGGCCCCAGTCTCGATGCCAGTCGCACCGCGACGGTTCGGGCATTGGCTCCCGGCGATTATGAAAGCAGTCGGCAGGTGCGCGTGGGAGGCTTGGCAATTGGCGGAATGGGCTTGCTGGTCCTGGCGGGGCTGCTGGCTTTTGCGGGGCCGCTGGGCGGCGTGCCGATTCTCGGGTATCTCGCGACGTTCTGTTTGTTGGCCGGGCTATCGTGCCTCGCGCCGTTCTGCATTACCGGATGGAAGAAGCGTTCGCTTCAGCGCGAGCCTCTTGCTGGAGTGCAGGGTGTTATGCGTACGATCGCCGCGGAACATGCGGCGAGAAATCCTGGGCGGAATGGCGTGACCGTGTCGGCGTTGATGGTTGGGTTGGCGATCATGATCGGCGTGCTCATCATGGTGCGCAGTTTTCGGCACACGGTCGAGCTGTGGATCAACGAGACGGTAATCGCCGATATCGTCGTCGCGCCCTCAACCTGGCTGCGCGAAGCGAACAGCGGCAGCGGCGCGAAAAATCTGCCGGCCGGTTGGCGCGACGCGCTGGCCGCGATTCCTGGCGTCGCGGCGGTAGACACCTATCGCGATGTGCGCGTTGAGGTGAAGGGGCAGCGCGTGGCCATTGTGTCGCGCGATCTGCGGATGCATGCTCAGCGGAGTCAGTATCTTGTTCGCCAGGGAGATTCCACCGAGTTACTGAATGAAGCCGCCGATCATGGCGGCATCATTGTATCCGAAGTGCTGGCCAATCGACTCAATGTTCGCGAAGGTCAAGCACTGGAGATCATGACGCCGCAAGGCGCCAAATCGTTTCCGGTTGTAGCGGTCTTTTATGACTACGCGACCGACGGTGGAAAGCTGGTGATGGATCGTGGGCTGTACCAAGCCCTCTGGCAGGACGACTCGGTGACGGTGTTCCCGCTCTATCTGAGTGCAGGCGCGCAAATGGACGAGGTTAGGCGCAGGGTGGCGGATAGGTTGCGTGCATTGGACAGCGGAAGGTTGCCGCCGCTCATCATCAGCAATGCCGAACTGCGCAAAGAAATCCTCGATATCTTCGACCGGACGTTTCTGCTGACCTATGTGCTCGAAGCCATCGCGGTGATTATCGCGATGCTGGGCATTGTGAACACGCTAGTGACGTCCGTGCTGGAGCGGCGCAGAGAATTCGCAACGCTGCGCGCCATCGGCGGCAGTGAGGGCCAGATTCGACAACTGGTTCTGTGGGAAGCGGCTTACCTCGGCGTAGTCGGTATTGCGCTGGGCCTAGTCGGCGGCGGACTGCTATCGTTGCTGCTCATCAAAGTGATCAATAAACAATCCTTCGGCTGGACGATTCAGATGATCCTGCCCATCGGCGCACTTATTCAAGCCGTCGGCCTGGCAGCGGCAGCAACTCTAGTAGCTGGCTACTTCCCCGCCCGCTGGGCCGCAAGACAGCCAGTGGTGGAGGGGTTGAGGGAGGAGTGAGTTCACTCTATTGCTCTTGTGCTCCTGGGGGCAATCCATGCCACTATTTTTACGGAAAGGCTTAGCGCAGTAGTGCCAGGTCGACAACGACCCATTTCTCTTCTGTTTGTGCTCCTTGCAACTGCTGGCTTACAAATAACTCCTATTGGTCCCATTTTTTGTTAGGGCCTCTTTAGCACTGGATGTTGCGGGAGTCTAAGAATGCCGCTAGGGGAGATAAGATAAATGCGGTCGAGTTGGTCAATTGTTGTGACATTTTCGGGCTGGTTGTCTGCCTGCTCAAGAACCCTTCCCACTGATTCGCTATTTTGAATGAACGCTAGGGCGAGCCAATGTTTAGAATCTTTAGACTGAGATATCTTTCCCAGCTTCTCCATGTCCTTTAGGCACGATTTAAAAAAGCCCCTGTAGTTCTTGTACTCATATCTCAGCAGCTTTAATTCGATTCCGATAAAAAGAGGAAGCGTCCATAGAAATTTGTCACATGGCTTGCCCTGGTTGTCTCTTATCATTTGTTCAGATCTTTCACGATCTAAACATGCCAGGTCTACCTTGCTGTGATACTCGGAATGGACCAGGGGCATCTTATATGTTTTGTTGTTGACTGGAACTTCAATCTCCTCGGGTATCTCTTTTTTCAGGAGATCAAATAAGGTGGCTTGCAGGTCAGCTTCTGTAAGATATCGAAAGGGTTTTGTCCGAAAGTCGCATCCGAGACGTGTTAGAGAGGAGAAGATCTTCTCGGCTAAGGATGAATTTTCCATAGGCCCTCCTGATTTTTAACATTTGTTTTTGGACCGTTAGAAAGATAGGCCGATCCCAGAAAAGTCGACGGTACGGTAGCGGAAACAGGATGAGGATTTTAAGCTTTAGAAGCGGAGAGGCTGAAACAAATCGGATCAGCTCGCCACCGGCTGCTGGTAATCTACTTCGATCTTGAAGCCGAGGTTTTTGATCATGCTCCAGACTTCCGGTGGTGATGAGTTGATGGTTGTCAGGTAGGGATCGTCGACCTTCATGGCTTCTTCGCTACGACCTTGCCGTTTTCCCACACATAGATTGGGGTCCCGTGCATCCGGGCAGTCTTGCGGGCGACTTTGGCGGCTCTGCGGAGTGCACGACAGACGGCTTGAGAGAAAGCACTCGGAGTTTTCTTTTTTTGAACCGTCTTCATGGGTTCTCCTCCACCAATTGAGGCGCTCCTCCTGAATTGTCGTACACGGACCACTTTTCGGCAAGTGGGCGATAGAGTTTCTTGAAGTTGTCCCAACTACGCTTAAACCGCCTGATGACATCGGCACGAGGGACGTTGTGACCGCCTTGATGGACTCGCGCGGCGATTCGTTGAAGCGCAAGTTGCACGGACGGCAGCGACAAGAACACGATCTCGATCCGGTATCCAGCAGTCTGCCAGCGCTTCAAAAGCTGAAGATACGTCCGGCCGCTCAAGGTGCTTTCAAAGGCAAAGTCTTTCCGGGCTTTAGCCAATCGGGAGAGTTCGGTCAGGACAAGTCGGCCTGCTTGCCGCGCTGCCAATTCTGGTCGTAGAGGCGATAAGCCACCAGCGATCAAGTCGGCATTCACAAAACGAATCACTCCGGTCTCGCGAAGGAGAAACTCTCTAGCGAATGTGGTTTTTCCGGCACCGTTTGGACCAGCGATAATAATGCAACGAGGGTCTCGAAGCCTTCGGTTGCCCACCGTCGTGGCTAGCTCGCCACCGGCTGCTGATAGTCCACTTCAATCTTGAATCCCAGGTCTTCGATCATGCTCCAGACTTCCGGCGCTGGGGAGCCGGGGGTCGTCAGGTAGTTGTTCACGAAAACTGAATCAGCTGGATAGAGGGAGAGGGGCTGGAGACTGCGGAGGTTGTGCTCGCGGCCGCCGGCGATGCGGATTTCTGTGCGCGGATGCAGGAATCTGAACAGGCAGAGGACTTTGAGGCAGCGCTGCGGCGTGAGGGCGTCGATGTTCTCCAGCGGCGTGCCTTCCACCGGATTGAGCATGTTCAACGGAATCGAGTCCGGCTTCACGTCGCGCAAAGCGGTGGCGAGGTCGATGAGATCTTCGTTGCTTTCTCCCATCCCCACGATGCCGCCGGAGCAGATTTCCAAGCCTGCGGCGCGGGCGTTCTTGATCGTTGCCAGGCGGTCTTGGAATGTGTGCGTTGTGCAAATCGACTCGTGGTAGGCCTCGCTGGTGTTCAAGTTGTGGTTCACGCGATCGACGCCGGCGGCTTTCAGGCGTTTCGCCTGTTCGTCATTCATCAAACCGAGCGAACAGCAGATCTGTATCGGGATTTCCTGCTTGATTGACCGGACGGCTCCGGCGATCTCGTCGATTTCCCGATCCAACGGACTGCGTCCGCTGATGACGATGCAGTAGCGCTGGGCTTTCGAGGCGGCGGCTTGGCGTGCGCCTTCGATCATCTGTTTCTGCGGCAATAAGTTATAGCGTTCAATCGGCGCGTTCGAGACGGCGGATTGCGAGCAATAGTGGCAGTCTTCCATGCAGGCGCCGCTCTTGGCGTTTTGCAGCATCTGGAGGCGAACGGTGCGGCCGAAGTATTTTGAGCGGACTTGAAAGGCGGCATGCAGGAGCGTGAGCAGGTCGTCGTCCGGCGCGTTCAAGACGGACAGCGATTCCGCTCTCGTGAGAGGCTCATCGTTGAGCGCTTTGTTCGCCAGGTGCATGTAGTCGGTCATAACGGACGCCTTTCAGTCGCAAGCAAGGAAATGGATTCAACTCACGCGGATTGTACGATATCGAGAGGGAGAAAACCTACACGGTTTCAAACGGAGAAGCAATGCCTCGGTAGGGGATGGCGCGGACGGTGGAGGGCTCGTTCTCTTGGTCTGCGGCCGGTTGGGCGGCTTCCAGCCAAGGGAGTGCGGTGAGGGTGTTCCAGCGCGCGCAACGGCGGCAGCGTCCGGACCACTCCACCGATTCCTGCTGGCACTGGGTGCAGATGTAGGGCACGACCACGCGCTTCTTGAAGCTGAGCGCTTTCTTGAGCTCCACGATGGCCTGCTCGAAGTGCTGTTTGCGCAGGTACAGATTGGCCATGATCTTGTGATAGTCCAGCAGATGGTCTTGCGGTCCTTCGACGGTGGAGAGCACGTCGAAGGCTTCGTCGATCATTTCAAGCCGGTAGTAGAGCTTGCCCAGATAGAACTGGAGCACGGGGTTCTGAGGATTCTGCTGCAGCGCTTCCATGTAGACGCGGATGATCTCGCTCGGCTCGCCTTGATCCAGGAACAGCTCCTCCAAGCGATGAAGGAGGATGACGCTTCTGGTTCGGCTGTACACCTTCTTCAGAATCTCGACGGCGTCCTTCGTCTTGCCCTCATGGATGAGGATTTCGCCGATGCCGATGTAGGCGGGCAGGAAGCTGCGGTCTTTCTTGATGGCGCCGCGGAAATAGCGGCGTGCCTTGTCGGGATGCCCTCGCTCCAGCAACTGGCGGCCGACTTCATACATGCAGCCAACCAGAAGATCTGCTTCGGCCTGCTTTTCCGATTCCGGCAAATTGGCTTTTAAGAGGCGATGCTGAATTTCCAGCGCGTCGCTCCACTTTTCCAAACGAATCAAGAGGTCGCGTTTCCGGATCAAGGCGGTCAGATTATCCGGTTCGATCTTGAGGATCTTCTGCAAGGCTTGCAGCGCGTCTTCATAGCGCTTCGCGCCTTCGAGGTCTTTCCCCAATTCCAGCAGGACTTCGATATTCCGGTCGTCGACGCGGTGGGCATGCTGGTGCAGCCGGATGGCTTCCGCGAAGTTGTGTTCGGAGCGATAGATATTGCCGAGCCACAGCAGGGAGTCGACGCGGTTCGGATCCATGGCCAGCGCTTTCTCGAAAAGGCTCATGGCTTCGACGGTGCGCTTGGACATGAAGGCGTGGGTGCCTTCGCGGTGCAGAGCGTCCACTTTTTCTTTCCGTCGCGCCAGGCGGCTGCTTTGCCAGGTGAGGATGGCATGCGCGGTCTGTTGCAGGCCCACGACGAAGGTTACGACCACGGCGCCGAGTGCCATCGAAATGAGCACCAGCGTGACCGGGCTGAGTTCGAATTCCATGGCAGAGCTGGTGCGGACCGTCACCATGCCGGGGTTCAGCTCGCGGAAATAGCTGTAGATGAACACGCCGGCGCTGATGAGGAAGATGGTGAGCAGCAGTCTGAACATGGTCTAAACCGATTTTCGCGCTTTGAGGGCCTTGACGATAATGCGCCGCTTGGGTGTGGCGGGCGCAGCCGGTTTTTCTTCCGGCTTCTCTTCCGAAATGCTCAGAGGCTTGGCATCGCTCCAGAGACGCTCCAGCGCATAATGCTGGCGGGCGTCCTGTCTGAAAATGTGTGCGACGACATCGCCGAAATCTATCAGGACCCACTGGCCCGACGTGGTGCCTTCGACGCTGATAGGCCGGTCGCCTTTGCCGGTCAGGCTGTCGCCGACATGATCGGCGATGGCGCGCGTTTGCCGGTCCGACTCCGCGGATCCAATGACGAGGTAATCTGCGATCGAGGTTAATGGACCGACATGGAGGATCTGGACATCCAGGGCCTTCTTGTCGAGCATCGCTCGGCCGACATCAAGCGCGGTGACCTTCGATATGCGTGCGATGCTGATCCTCCCGATATAACTGTGTGCGAAGTATATAAGATTCCACGGAGGGCGGCAACAAATTTGCCAGCATGGCGCCGTGTTGAATGCGTTGCCGAATGTCGGATGCGGAAATGGGAGAGGGCGGAAGAGCCAGGCAGATAATCGTGGGCCGGGACGGAAACGGGAGGTCGAGCCGGTTGACCGTTCCGGCATCCAACGGCGCAAGCTGCTCGGCGGTAACGGTTGAGAGAAAAGGCAGTGAGGGTAAGGCGGCGAACGATTGTCCCGGCCTGGAGATGACGACGAAGGAGCAGGCCGCCAGCAGCGCGTCAGGCTCCCGCCAGTTGGGAAGATCGAGAAAAGCATCCAGGCCGATTAGAAAGAACAGCCTGGTGGCCGGTCCGTATCGCCGCTGGAGTTCGCGGACGGTATCGATGGAGTAGGATTTTCCTTGGCGTGCGATTTCGATGTCGGAGAGTTCGAATGCGGGCATTCCGGCGATGGCTAGCCGCACCATCTCATACCGGTGCTGGGCCGGGGCGAGGGCTCCATCCCGCTTATGAGGAGGATCTCCGGTCGGAATGAACAGAGTGCGGTCGAGCGCCAGAATTTCATGGGCCTGCCGGGCGATGGCTAGATGGCCATGATGGATCGGGTTGAAGCTGCCGCCAAAGAGGCCCAGCCGCGTAGGTTGCGTGGCGTGCTGAGTGTTGGGTGTTGCGGGGCTGAGTGCTGAATCGGATGAGCGCATATATCAGTACTCAGGCCCAGTACTAGAGAACGACCAGGTTGTCTCGGTGGATCACTTCTTCATACTCCTGCGGACCGATCTGCTGCTGGATGTCCTGCGTCTTCAATCCTTTCATGCGGCCCAATAGTTCCGATGAGAAATTCACGAGGCCCCTGGCAAACTCTTTTCCGTCCTGGTCGATGCAGCTTACCGGATCGCCTGGATCGAACGAACCGGCGATCTCGATTATCCCGGATGCCAGCAGGCTCTTCCCGCGCAGGGTCAGTGCTTCGACAGCCCCTTGGTCGACTCGTATGTGGCCGCGCGGGCGGAGGGTAAAGGCAATCCAGTGTTTGCGGCTGTTGAGACGGCGTCCTTTCGCGAGGAATAAGCTTCCTCCAGGCTCGCCGGTCAGCACTTTAGGGAGCAGGCCGGGCTGTTGGCCGTTGACGATCAATGTTGCGACGCCGTACTCGCCCACTTTCTTGGCCGCGCGCACTTTCGTGGCCATGCCGCCGGTGCCTTCAAAGGTGCCGGAGGCGCCGGCTTTCCGTTCGACTTCTTCAGTGATCTCAGAAATGAGTGGGATCAGCGTGGCTTCGGGGTTTTTCCGCGGATCGTCTGTGAACATGCCGTCGACGTCCGACAGAATGACGAGTAGGTCGGCGTCGACCAGCTGGGCCACTTGCGCGGCGAGCGTGTCGTTGTCTCCGACACGGATCTCTTCGACGGCAACGGTATCGTTTTCGTTGATGATCGGCAGCACGCCAAATCCGATGAGGGCCGTGAGGGTGTAACGGGCATTGAGGAAGCGGCGGCGGTCGGCGAGATCGGCGTGCGTGAGGAGAATTTGGGCAACCTGAATGCCGAGCGGCTCAAAGGCTTTTTCGTAGGCCCACATCAGCCGGCTCTGCCCGACTGCGGCGGCAGCTTGCTTGATGGGAAGGTTTTTCGGATATTCCTTGAGCTGCAGCTTCTTGATGCCAGAGACGATGGCGCCGGACGAGACGACCAGCACTTCCCGGCCGCCTGCTCGCAGTGCGGCGATTTCACCGGCCAGTCGCTCGATCTGATCCGGACGCAGCCCGGTGTTTCGAGAGGCAATCAGGCTGCTTCCGATTTTCACGACAATGCGTGTGGCTTGCTTTAGGAGTTCGTCTCGCACGGCGTTGTCCTGAGGGCATCGACTTGCTTTCCGACATAGGCAATGAGTTCGGCGAGCCCTTCCCGAGTAGCGGCTGACAGGGGAAAGTATTGGTATTTGTGTTTCTTGCAGTAGGCCTGGAGCTGGTTCGCGCGGTCGGATGCGCCGCCGATATCGATTTTGGTGGCGACGATTGCACAGGGGCGCTGGTTCAGCGATTCGTCGTAGGCATCTAATTCCTGGCGCATGACTTCAAGGCTCGCAATCGGCTCTTCCGGAGCCCATTCGGATACGTCGACCAGGTGGAGGATAAGCGCGGTGCGCTCGATGTGGCGGAGAAACTGAAAGCCGAGGCCCTTGCCCTCGGAGGCACCTTCGATTAAGCCGGGAATATCCGCAACGACAAAGCTGCGATCCTTCCCCCAGCGGACGACCCCGAGGTTGGGGATCAATGTCGTAAAAGGATAGTCTGCGATTTTCGGACGCGCGGATGAAATGGCGGCGATGAGGGTCGATTTGCCGGCATTTGGGAAGCCGACGAGTCCGACGTCAGCGAGGAGCTTGAGTTCCAGGCGCAGATGTTTTTCCTCGCCTTCCGTGCCATGTTCGAAGTGCGTCGGCACGCGGTTTGTTGGTGTTGCGAAATGGCTGTTGCCGCGTCCGCCGCGTCCGCCGTGGGCAATGACGACACTCTCTCCGTTGGCTACCAGATCAGCCAAGACTTCGCCGGTCTCCTGATCGTAAATTACGGTGCCGACGGGGAGGGCAACGGTGACCGGCTTGCCGCGCCGGCCGCTGCAATGGGAGGCCCCGCCGTGCCGGCCGTCTTCTGCCTCATAATGTTTTTGATAGCGAAGATCGAGCAGCGTCGTCAGTCGGTGGGAAGCGGTGAAAACGACATCGCCGCCGTTTCCGCCGTCGCCGCCGTCCGGCCCGCCACGAGGCACAAACATCTCGCGTCGGAAGCTGCCCGATCCGTCTCCGCCGCGCCCGGCTTTTACAAAGACCTGTACTTCATCGACAAACATCGCATGTCCCCGTTCAGAGTCGAGAGTATACCTGACCCTGCCCCCGATAGGGGAGGGTCAGGCTGGTTTTTGATCTGGCAGTGAGTGCGAACGAAACAGGAAGTTAGGATTTGGCAGGGGCAGGGTAGACGCTGACTTTCCGCCGGTTGTCGCCGCCTTCGAACTTCACCACGCCGGTCACTCGTGCGAACAATGTGTGATCCCGTCCGAGATCGACATTGAACCCAGGGAAAAACTTGGTTCCACGCTGACGGACGATAATGCTCCCGGCTGTGACGGTTTGTCCGCCATATGCCTTGACGCCCAAATACTGTGGGCTGCTATCCCGCCCGTTTCGTGACGATCCGCCGCCTTTGTTTGTTGCCATGGCAGGTCCTTCTCAATAAAGTGCTTATGCCGTTGCAATGCCGGTGATACGCAGGCTGGTAAAGCCTTGCCGATGCCCGCGGGTCCGCCGGTAGTTTTTTCGCCGCTTTTTCTTGAACACAGTGATCGAGCGGGTGCGTCCATGCCGGACGATTTCCGCTGTGACCTTCGCGCCCTTCACCAGGGGCTGTCCCACGACCACTCCGCCATCTCCGTGCACGAGGTGAACCTGGTCGAGTTCAATGGTTGATCCCACATCGCCTTCAAGCGTGGCCACCTGCAACAGCGACCCAGACTCGACTCGATACTGTTTCCCGCCTGTTTCAATAATCGCGTACATGTCCTATGTCTCCTCCAAAGCAGAACGGCTCATATAACATTGGGATCAGTCGGGTGTCAAGCGAATGCCTCGGACTTCTGTGAGTCGCTGTCCCTTGTTGTCACCGGTGCAGTTTTTCTCCTCCCCTCTTTCGTGGGCTAGGATGGCGTCGAGCATTGGCAGTATTCTCACACTTCCGACAGGCGGCGATGGTTGTGTATGCCGGAATTTTACTTGGCGAGGTGAGTGGAATGCCCCAAGCGACGCGGTTTGTGATTCGAACCTATCATCGAATTCCGGTCCGATGCCTTCTCTATTACATGGGAGGGGAGTTTCTTGGCAAGGGGACCGTGGTGAACATGTCCCGGAATGGGATGCGTGTGCTGGGGGATCATCAGGTGGTGCCCGGCATGGAACTCGTGCTGCGCTTATCGCTTCCCGATAAAGATGAGCCGGTGGAGATTCAGCGGGTGGTCGTCCGATGGGTTCGCGGGTTGCTCTTCGGCGCGAAGATCGTGACGCTGGCTCCAGAAGGAGAAGAACGGGTCGGGAGTTTTTTGAGTGCCCGGTTGCGGTCGTATTGCGCCTCGTCATAGCTTTCCGTGCCGTCCTTTCTGCGTTCTCATTATTGTTTATGCAAGGCGGGCTTGCTTGACCCCTCTTCAGCCCCAGGCTATAGTCTGCGGGTGTTTTCGCTATGACTGCGATCATAAGTGGTGGTTCGAATACAGAGGAGTGTGCGTCAATGTTGGAACCGGTTGAGAAGATTTGGATGGATGGCAAGTTGGTTCCGTGGGCCGAGGCCAACGTCCATGTCCTGACCCATTCGCTGCACTATGGATTGGCGGCGTTCGAAGGCATTCGCTGCTATAAGGGCAAGTCGGGCTCCGCGATCTTCCGGCTCCAAGAACATGTCGACCGGCTGTTCGACTCTGCGCATATCGGGATGATGGAGATGCCGTACGATCGCAAGCAGATCGCTGAAGCGATTGTTGAAACCGTGCGGGCGAACCGGCTCGACGCCTGCTACATCAGACCGTTGGTCTACATTGGGTATGGAGCCATGGGGGTGCATCCTGGCAGTAATCCGATCAGAGTGGCGGTGGCGGCCTGGCGGTGGGGGGCCTATCTTGGGGACGAGGCCTTGGCCAATGGGATGCGCGCGCGGGTGTCTTCCTTTACGCGGCATCATGTGAATGTGTCGATGACGCGGGGGAAAATCTCCGGGTACTATGTGAATTCGATTCTTGCCAAACGCGAAGCTAAAGCGGATGGATACGATGAAGCGATCATGCTCGACCCTGAGGGCTATGTGGCCGAAGGCACGGGCGAGAACATTTTTATTATCCGTCGCGGGAAAATAAAAACGACGCCTCTGACGTCGATTCTTGAAGGGATCACGCGCAATTCCATTCTCGATATCGCGCGCGAGCGCAATATCCCGGTCACAGAAGAGCGGTTTACCCGCGATGAAATGTATCTGGCCGATGAAGTATTCGTGACTGGTACGGCGGCCGAGCTGACGCCGGTGCGGGAAATCGATAATCGGCGCATCGGAGCGGGAAAGCCAGGGCCGATCACCCTTGCGTTGCAGAAGGCGTTCTTCGCTATTGTGCGCGGGGAAGATCCTGCTCACGAATCCTGGATCACTCGCGTCTAGCGGCGTTATTCCAAGACATAGCCGGCAAACGCACAGAGGCCCCCGGAGAAGATTCTCCGGGGGCCTCTGTGCATCAAATCAAAATTGTCCGAGAAACGAGTTTATGCAACGGAAGCTGCGATTTAGTGGGCCGCTGCCGGAGCGTCTCCAGCCGGGTGCGACTCGGTCGCGGGTGCTGGCGGTGTCGCAGGGGCTGACGTCGTTTCTTTGGATTGGTTGAGGTCAATCACGGTCGATGAAAAGTTTCGCTGCTTAGCGAGAATGGCCAGGCTGAAAGAGGTCAGCATGAAGACGGCGGCCACACCCACGGTTAATTTGCTCAGGAAATTCGCGGGACCGCGGCTTCCGAAAACGGTTTGGCTCGATCCGCCGAAGGATGCGCCGATTTCGGCTCCCTTCCCCGATTGCAACAGGATCGCCCCGATCATCAGGAAGCAGACAAATACATGAACAATCACAATCAGCGTATACAGCATAACTTAATGCCCCGTTCGTTTTTGCGCGAGAGCGGCGATAGTAGCAAAGGACTCAACCTGGAGGCAAGCCCCACCAACCAATGCCCCGTCGATTTCTTCCGAGGCGAGAAAATTCGATACGTTTTGCGGCGTGACGCTCCCACCATACAGAACTCTTGTCTTTTGCGCTATGTCGGATGACCATTCGTTTTGCAAAAACAGCCTGATCGTCTGGTGAACCGGGACCGCTTGTTCCGGAGATGCCGCTTTTCCCGTTCCAATGGCCCAGACCGGTTCGTAGGCGATTGTCAGCGTTGCCAGGTGTGCCGGAGTAAATCCTCCCAGGCATCCGCGCAACTGTTGGGTGATGACTTGCGTGGTCTGTCCGGCTTCGCGCTGGGCTAACGACTCGCCGACACAGAGAATCGGATTGAGCCCATGACGAAAGGCCGCAGTCAGTTTCTTTTGAATGACCGCATCGGTTTCGCCAAAGAGGGCCCGGCGTTCGGAATGCCCAAGAATGACATACTGGCAGCCAAGATCCTTCAGCATCGGCGCCGATATTTCGCCGGTATACGCGCCGGAATCTTCCCCGTGCATATTTTGGCCGGCTAGACCGATGGAAGATTTCGTGCCGAGTGCGCGGCGAACGGAGTCCAGCGCGGTAAATGGTGGAGCGATAACGATCTCGACGGCGGAAGAGGCTAGTTCCCGTTGACTCAACTCATGGATAAACGTTGCCGCCTCCGAGGCGGTCTTATTCATTTTCCAATTGCCGGCGATCAGAGATCTGCGCACGGTGTCCTTTGGCCTGCCTGAGAGGGGCAAGATGGCTAGAGCGCCCGGTCCGGTAACGCAACCAGGCCGGGGAGTTGTTTGCCTTCCAGCAATTCGAGGGCCGCGCCACCACCGGTTGAAATGAAGGAGATGTTGTCCGATTCGCCTGCCCGGTGAATGGCCATGGCCGTTTCGCCGCCACCGACGATCGTCAGCGCATAGGCGTTGCCGACCGCATGGGCGACGGACAATGTGCCGCGAGCGAAGGCATCGATTTCAAACATTCCCATCGGGCCGTTCCACAGAATCGTTTTGGCGTCCTGCAGCGCTTCGCTGAATAGTTTTACGGAGGCCGGCCCGATGTCCAGGCCGTACCAGCCTTTGGGAATTTCTTGGACGGGCACGATCTTGGTTTCAGCGCCTGGTTCACGGCTGGCGGCGACCACGCAATCGACAGGCAGGTAGAACTTCACTCCTCGCGAGAGGGCGTGGTCCTCAATGCCTCGCGCGAAGTCGAGCATGTCTTTTTCAACGAGCGAGTTGCCGATCTCCAGGCCTTTGGCTTTCAAAAAGGTGAAGGCCATGCCGCCGCCGATGATGACCTTGTCGACGCGCTTGCCGAGATTCTCGATGACGCCGATTTTCCCCGAGACTTTTGCGCCGCCGAGGATGGCGGCGAACGGGCGCACCGGGTTTTCCACGGCGCCTTCCAGGTATTCGATTTCCTTCTTGAGCAGGGCTCCGGCCGCCGAGGCCTTGATGAATTTCGTGATGCCGACGGTCGAGGCATGCGCCCGGTGCGCGGCACCGAAGGCGTCGTTCACGAAGACATCGCCTAGTGACGCGAGCGCTTTCGCGAAGGCATCGTCGTTTTTTTCTTCGCCCGGATGAAAGCGAAGATTCTCCAGGAGCATTACGTCGCCAGGGTTCATTTTGGCGACCAGCTTCTCGACCGCGGGCCCGATGCAATCCGGGGCGAACACCACATCTTTCCCAAGCAACCGGCTCAGCCGCTTTGCGATCGGGGCCAGGCTGTATTTGGGGTCGAAGGCGCCCTTGGGGCGCCCTAGGTGCGAGCAGAGGATGACCATGGCGCCTTCGTCGACGACGCGGTTGATGGTCGGCAGCGTGGAACGGATGCGAGTGTCATCGGTGATTTGGAGCGATTCATCGAGGGGGACATTGAAGTCGGCGCGGATGATCACGCGCTTCCCGCGCAGCTTCACGTCGTCGATGGTTTGCTTTCGCAAGTTCATGACTACTCCTTCACTGGCCTTGCCGCGGGTGGCGCTCACGCAAAGGTTATTTCCCCTTGGCCCGCTCCGCCGTGAGCTTGATCAAGTCGCGCACGCGGCAGGAGTAACCCCACTCATTGTCGTACCAGGCGGTGACTTTGACCATCCGTTTGTCGACCACATTGGTGAGCGGCGCGTCCAATGTCGCTGAGTGCGGGTCTCCCTTCTTATCGATGGAGACAATCGGGTCTTCCGAGTAGAGCAAGATGCTTTTCAACGGACCGTCGGCGGCCTTCTTGAACGCCGCATTGACCTCGGCCACGGTGCAATCCTTCTCGGTTTCGACCGTGAGATCGACCAGGGAGACGTTCGGGGTTGGGACGCGAATAGCCAGTCCGTCCAATTTGCCTTTCAATTGGGGGATGACCAGATGGAGCGCCTTGGCCGCGCCGGTGCTGGTCGGGATCATCGACATGCCGGCCGCCCGCGCGCGCCGCAGGTCTTTGTGCGGGAGATCGAGCAACTGTTGGTCGTTGGTGTAGGAATGGATCGTCGTCATAATACCGTGTTTGATGCCGAAATTTTCCAGTAACACCTTGGCGACCGGCGCGAGGCAGTTGGTCGTACAGGAGGCGTTGGAAATAATGCGATGCGAGTTCGGATCGAAGGTCTCGTCGTTCACGCCGAGTACAATCGTCACATCCGGATCGCTCGCGGGCGCCGAGATGATCACTTGCTTAGCTCCGGCCGATAAATGCTTGCCGGCACCTTCGCGATCGGTGAAGCGCCCGGTCGATTCGATGACCACATCGACGTTGAGGTCCTTCCAGGGGAGCTCCTTCGGATCCTTAATGGCCAGCACGGTGATCGGCTTGCCATCGACGAGGATTTGATTCTCCTTGGCTTCCACCGTGGCATCGAGCGTGCCATGCACCGAGTCGTATTTCAAAAGATAGGCGAGGGTCTTTGCATCTGTGAGGTCGTTGATGGCGACGATGGCCAGAGCCGGGTCTTTCAGCGAAGCCCGCAATACGTTGCGCCCGATACGTCCAAATCCGTTGATGCCTACGCGAATAGCCATGTCGTCATGTCCTTTACTGAATAGCAAACCGGTCGCAGATCACCGGCAATCGTGTCGGGGATAGTATCGACGCCCTGTACCCTTGTCAAGTTATACGAAGGTAGGAATACCTGTCCGAACCGCAGTATTTGAAGCGTTTTGAGGCGTGCCGCTCATGTGGGCGGGATGCGTCCGATACGGCAGGAATCGGCCGCTTGCCTTGCTTCTGCCGATCCCTCTTCGCTAGAGTTCCGATCGAAAAGCGTGCGGGTGGGAAGGCGGGGAACGGATGGCGGATTCGTTGTCGGAAAAAGCGGCGCAGGCGTTGGAATGGCCCAAAGTCCTGGAGGCTCTGGCGCGGGTGGCGCATTCTACGTTGGGGGCTGCGCGTTGCCGGGCGCTGATGCTGGCGAACGATTTAGAGGGACTGGTCAGGCGTCAGCAGGAGACGACGGAGTGGTTGCGGTTGAGCGACGGGAGCGACCCTGCCCCGGCATTGTCGTTTCCGGATACCCGTGAGCCGGTCGAGCGGGCCAGCAAAGGGGGCGTGCTTGAGGCGTTGGAGCTGCGGGACTGCGGACTCGTGCTGGCGCGGATGGACGAGGTGGCGCGCTTTTGCGCCCGCCATGCCCACGAGGCTCCGACGGTGGCGGCCATGGCCGATTGCCTGCAACCGACTCGGGAGCGCCAGTCAGTCGCACGGGCGCTCGATGCCGCGATCCAGCCCGATGGGGCAATTAAAGAGTCGGCCACGCCGGAGCTGCGTCGGCTGACGCATGCCGCGCAGGAGCTTAAGCAGCGCATGCGGGAGCAGCTGGATCGGATGCTGCACTCCAGCCGGTATGAAGAGGTGCTTCAGGAATCGTATTTCGCCCAACGGGAAGGCCGCTATGTGCTGCCGGTGAAAGCGGACATGCGCGGGCGCATACCGGGAATTGTGCACGATGTCTCGGCCAGCGGCGCGACGGTTTTTCTCGAACCGCGCGAGCTGGTGGAATTGAATAACTCGATCAAGGTTGCCGACCTGGAGATCGAGCGTGAAGTGCGGCGGATTCTGCGAGAGCTCACGTTGCTGGTCGCGGGGCAAGCGGATGCGTTGCAGGCTGGGGCCGAGGCGCTGACGGAACTGGACTCCGTGCAGGCAAAGGCAGCGCTCAGCCGGCGGCTCATGGGCAGCCCGGTGGCGTTGAATGACCAGGGGCGAGTCCTGCTCAAACAGGCGCGCCATCCGTTGTTGATGCTGGCGAAGGACGATGTCGTCGCGAACGATATTGTGCTCGATGAATCCATTCGGGTTCTGGTTATTTCTGGTCCCAATACCGGCGGGAAGACCGTCACGCTGAAAATTGTCGGATTGTTTTCATTGATGGTGCGAGCGGGGTTGCATCTGCCTTGTGCGCCGGAGTCGGAGATGGCGATCTTTCCCAAGCTCTATACCGACATCGGGGACGCGCAGGATCTGAGCCGAGACCTCTCCAGTTTCTCCGCCCACATGTCGCAGATGGTGCAATTGCTGGCCGAGTCGGCGCGGTCGCTGAGCCTTGGGGAAGCCCCCGGACAGTCGCTGGTGTTGCTGGATGAGCCGGTGACATCCACCGATCCGCAAGAGGGTGCGGCGCTGGCGGAAGCGCTCTTGTGTCACTTGGCCTCGCTGAATATGAAGGTTGTGGCGACGACCCATTATGGACCGCTGAAAGAATTGGCTCAAACGATGCCGGGATTTGCGAATGCCAGCGTCGAGTTCGACGTGACGCGTTTGGCGCCGACGTACCGCTTGTTTCTCGGCGTGCCCGGCGGTTCGTCGGCATTGGAGATCGCCGGCCGTCTGGGGATGGATGCGAAGATTTTGGACGATGCGCGCCGGCGCTTGCCCGAGGATGATCGGCGGTTGGAAGACCTCATGGCCGACCTCCAGCAGAAACAGCGGCAGCTAGCCGGCGATGTAGAGCGAGCAGCGCAGGCGCGAGCCGAAGCCGAACAGGCCGCCGTTGAAGCGAAGGCGTTGCAGGCTCGCCTGGAGGAAGCGGAGCTGGACGCGCGCAAGGGGTTGAAGAAGAAAATGGGCGAGCAGTTTCAACGGGCGCGGGCGGAGGTGCAGGCCACTGTCGATGCGCTTAAGCGCGAACAGAAACTTCTCAAAGCGAAAGAGACGACGCAACGGCTTAGTGAGCTAGAGAGTCAAGCCAGGCAAGAACTGGAGCCTGCCGGCGAGTCGATTCCCGTCGAGCGGCTTCGGGTCGGCGACCAAGTGGAAATCGCCGGGCTGGGCATGACCGGCAGTCTGCTCGAAGATCCGCAGGGAAAGAAGCGCGTTCGCGTGAAAGTGGGGGAGGGGGAAGTGCTGGCTACGGTGGCCAATCTTATCGGTGTTGCATCGGAAGAGGCGACATCGATGCCGTTGAAACGATCGCCTGTGCCGACCCCTCAACGGTTTTCGACCGGTGGCGGGCTCGGTCTCGACGAACAGACGGTCGTCGATGTGCGGGGGCAGGCCGCCGACGAAGCGCTCGATCGCGTTGTGGCCGCATTGGATCGGGCGACGCTGGACGGCGCGCCGTTCTTGCGCATCATTCATGGACATGGGACCGGAAAGCTGAAAGCCTCGCTGCGTGTCTATTTGAAAGCCTCGCCGTATGTCGCGCATGCCAGGCCTGGCGACCGGGCAGAAGGGGGCGATGGGGTGACGGTCGTCACGGTGCGGTGAAGTCTATTGAAGGCCTATTGAATGTGGTGTTTGGCCATGCGGTAGCGCAAGGTGTTCCGGGTGATTTTCAGAAGCCGGCTGGCTTCTGAGACATTCCCGCCCGATTGGTGCAGGGCTTCCTCCAGCATCTTTTTCTCCATATCTTGAAACGACAGACCGAAGGCGAGCAGAGACGGCTTGAGTTCGGGGCTCGGCCGTTCGGCTATTTTCCCGGTCTTGATGGAGGCCGGGAGATGCTGGATCTCGATCCGACTGGTTTTGCAGGTAATCGTGAGCCACTCGGCGACATTGTGCAGTTCTCTGACGTTGCCTGGCCAATGATGACGGTGGAGCGAGGTTAAGGCCTCCGGGCTGATGCCGGCGATCCGGCAGCCGCGGTCGCGGCGCGCCTGCGCCAGAAAGTGATGCAGGAGCGGTTCGATGTCCTCCAGCCGTTCGCGCAGCGGGGGAATGCGGAGCTGGTACACATTCAGCCGGTAGTAGAGATCGAGACGGAAGCGCCCGGTCTTGATATGAGCCGGGAGGTCTTCGTTCGTGGCGGCGACGACGCGGATGTTGACCGTATGACTATGGGTGTCGCCGAGCGGATCGACACGATGATCTTCGAGCACTCGCAGCAATTTGGCCTGTGCCGACGCGCTCATCTCACCGATTTCATCCAGGAAGAGGGTGCCGCCTTCGGCGAGCTGGAACCGCCCGGGCTTCGTGTGCTTGGCGTCGGTGAAGGCGCCCTGGTGATAACCGAAGAGTTCCGATTCGAGCAACTGTTCCGGGATGCCGGCGCAGTTCAGCGCGATGAGCGGGCCGGAGGATCGGAGGCTGGCGCCGTGAATGGCCTGCGCAAAGAGCTCTTTACCCGTGCCGCTTTCTCCGGTGATCAACACGGTTGCGTCAGTCGAGGCCACTTCGCGCGCGAGCTGCTTGATCAGTTGCATTTGCGGGGATCGGCTGACAATAAGATCGAAGCGGTCTGCTGGTTGCTTGGGAGCAAGTGCCTGGTTCGGCAAGGACAAGGCGCGGCGAACGGCGGCATCGAGGTCGGCCGCCGTCACGGGTGCGGTCAAATAGTCGGCGGCGCCAGCTCGCATGGCATCGACCGCATCTCGCGCCGAATCACGCGGTCCGATGAGAATGACGGAAGGAAGTTCCGGACGCAGCGCGCTGTGGGCTAGTAGCGGTTTGCTGGCTTCCGGGGTGCTGTCGCACAGAATGAGCGCAAGACTCGCGTGATGGAGTTCTCGCAGTCCCGCCGCTACATCGGGTACGCTGAGAATGGTGGTATGAGCGGGGACGACTTGTTCAAGAGCACGCTGTATATGGGGGGCACGGGAGATCAGCAGAATGGTCGTAGGGTTCATTCGGAGAGCTCCTTTGTTCGGACTCCTGGCGAACCGCCGGTCGACTAGCTATAGCCTACTCCTGCGGCTGGCGGAATAAAAGGGGCGCCTCAGTGTGGGTGCGGCGGGAGCAGCTGGGCTAGGGGTTCGTGCGGGCGATGGCGGCATTCCGCTGGAGTCCCGCTAATTTGGCGCGACGGATAGGACTCTGTTGAAAAGATGCGCGAAAGGCCGCCTCATCCATACCGGCCAGCATTTCCAGAGAAGGGGCCAGCGTGAGGGGTGACGGAGTGAAGGCCGGTTCGCTGGTGAAACCCGCTCGCAAATTAAAGGGACAGACGTCGAGACAATCGTCGCAGCCGAAAATATGATTGCCGAATTGACGCTGCAGGTCATTTGGGATGGTGTTGGCGTCTCCGCGATGTTCGATGGTCAGATAGGAGAGGCAGCGATTCGCGTCCACAACGTAGGGTTCAGCGATGGCCCCTGTCGGACAGGCCTGAATGCAGAGAGTGCAGCTTCCGCAGAGGTCAGTCGCCGGTTCGTCGGCCTCCAGTTCCAATGTCGTGAGAATCTCGCCCAGCAACAGCCATGAGCCGTGTTCGGACGACACGAGATTGGAGTGTTTGCCGATCCAGCCTAGCCCGGCCTGTTCGGCCCAGGCTTTTTCCATGATCGGCCCGGTATCGACGTAGGATTTGGTGATCGCCTGAGGGGCCAGTGCGGCAATGGTCTGTTCAAACCGTTTGAGTTTTGCGCCGAGCACGTCGTGGTAGTCCTGCCCCCAGGCATAGCGAGCAATGCGGCCATGCCCCGGCCGTTCATCGGCGCGTTCATCGGTCAGGTAGTTCAGGCCCACGCAAATAATGGAGCGACAGCCTGGCAGGACGAGGCGCGGGTCGGCCCGCTTCTCCGGCATGCGCTCCATCCAGGCCATGGTGGCATGGTAGCCGCGTGCGAGCCATTGGGTCAGTCGCGTGGCGAGCGCCGGTTGTGGCGCGGATGCGCGATCGACGCGGACGATTCCGACGGCGTCGAATCCCAGGGCGAGTGCGGCTTGTTTGATCGCCCCGGTGAGGGCCATAGCGTTACTGTTGGGGAGAACAATCGTAGCGGACGCTGAACTGGGCGGAGCAATGGCCGGATTGGCAGCGATTGCAGACTCCGGTGATCTTGGTCTTCCAGTCCGTTTGCTTGTCGTCGAACCGGCAGAGCAGCCGGCCGCCGGTCGAGATCGTCGTCCAGGGCTTGGAGGAGCCGGGCGCTTGGGCGACGCGGCATCCGGGGGGGAACGGCACTGCGCAACTGTGCGCCGGTTCTCCTTTGTCCATGCCGAAGCTGCAGGACTGTTCTGTAGTGGCAGTCGATTCCTGTATGAGCTGAGCGGAAGCAGTGTCGACCTGGCAGAGTTGGAATCCGGTCAGCGCGAACAAGAGCAGTAAGAGTAAACGCATGCGGAGCATGGCGCATCCTAGCACAGAGTGATTTGCCCCGGTCAATTGCGATTCTTGCTCGCGGGCGATGGGACCAGCCAGTATAATTGCGCCATGTGTACACGACTGGTTGCATGGATTGCCGCGATCTGTGTGGTGAGTCCGATCTGGTGCTGGGCCGGCGATGCTGGCTCGCTCGACGTGAAGACGCAGCCGGCCGGCGGAGTGAAGGCCACAGCGACACTGCGCTTCCCTGTCGAGCCGAGGATTATTCAACAGTTGCTGACGGACTATGCCCATTGGCCTGAATTGGTGGACGTGCGCATGCGGATTGCTGAACTGCGGGAGCAGAACGGCACGGTCTATACGGATCTTCGCATCGATCATGCGTTATTGCCGAGTGAACGGCGGTTGATCTGCGAGTCTCGCACGCTTCCGGGAGGCGGGTTGCTCACGGAGCTGAGAGGCGGGGATTTCAAACAATACCGTCGTGTCTGGACTTTGATTCCCGCAGAGGGGGGCAGGCAGACGACCGCGGAGTTTGAATTATTGGTGGAAGT
This sequence comes from Nitrospira sp., assembly GCA_022226955.1. Taxonomy (NCBI): domain Bacteria; kingdom Pseudomonadati; phylum Nitrospirota; class Nitrospiria; order Nitrospirales; family Nitrospiraceae; genus Nitrospira; species Nitrospira sp. The sequence continues at coordinate 1,524,007 of CP092079.1, read as the reverse complement.
CGATACGGTGGTGCCGGATTGGGTAGTTGCCGTGGCCATGCGGCAGGAATTGGAAGCCCACTTTCGGATCGTCAAGGAAAAGGCGCTGGCGCGGGTTACCCAGGGAAGATGAATTCAGACAGCTCGGCTTTCTCGACCCCTTGTTTCACCAGGCGTGGGATATCCAGCGCGCGTTCCACAGTCAAGAGTTCTTCCAGCCGCGTTTTGGTGCTCGGATGGGGCGGCGTGAAGAGCTTGCAGCAGTCCTGATCCGGCTCAATCGAGGTCTCATAGGTGCCGATGCGCTTGGCGTCGTCGGTGATTTCCAGTTTATCCATTCCAATGAGTGGCCGCAAAATTGGCAGCGACGCGGCCTCTTCGACAACAGACAGGTTTTCCGGCGTTTGAGAGGCCACCTGGCCCAAGCTGTCGCCGGTCACGAGCCCCCAGCAGTCTTCTCGCCTCGCGAGGGTTTCCGCGATCCTGAGCATCATGCGGCGGTAGAGTACGACACGAAACGGCGCGGGGGTATTCAGTACGATCTCGCGCTGAATTTCCCCGAAGGGGATCACGTAGAGACGGGTTTTGTGCAGGTAAGCCGTGAGCGTCTGCACGAGATCGCGGACTTTATCTTCCGAGTCGCGGCTGACGAGCGGCCGGCCAGAGAAGTGGACGAAGAGGGCGCGGCAGCCGCGTTTAATCATGCGATAGGAGGCGACCGGCGAGTCGATTCCGCCGGAGATGAGGCAGGCGACTTTGCCGCTGACTCCCACCGGCATGCCTCCGGGGCCCGGAATCTTTTCGACGGAAAAATAGATGTCGCGGGACAGCATTTCAAGATAGACGGTGAGGTCGGGGTCTCTGAGGTTGACGGCTTTGCCGGTCTGTTCGTGAATCGCGGCGCCGACCATGCGCTCCGCGTCCATCGAGGTCAACGGCAGGCGTTTATCGGCGCGTTTTGCCGTCACGCGGAAGGTCGAATAGGATTTCGTTCGCAGTTCATCGATGACCGCTGCATTGAGTGCCTCGAAGTTAGGATTGGCTAAGTCGAGCGGCACGGAGTCGGCCAGGGAAAAATTCGCAATGCCGCAGACGCGAGACAGCCGCTGGCGAATAATCTCGCTCTTGGCGTCCGAGGGAAAGATGACCCGGATGCGGCTGCGGAGATTTTCAACCTGCCGGACTCCAAGGTCGCTCAGCGCCAACTGAATATTGCGAACCAAGCGATCTTCAAAGTAGTCGCGATTGCGGCCTTTGAGGGCTAACTCGTGGTAGTGGACAATGGCGCAGCGCATTCGTGGCTTTCAGCGGTCAGCTTTCAGCGGTCAGTCCTTAAGGTTGGTTGATAGCCGAATGTTGATGGCGTATTTTAGTGTTGGCTTTCTAGAAAACGCTCGGCGTCGATGGCGGCCATGCAGCCGGATCCGGCGGCGGTGATCGCTTGACGATAGGTCGAATCCTGTACGTCGCCGGCGGCGAAGACCCCGGGAATATTGGTGGCGGTTCCGTCACGTGTCTGGATATAGCCGGACTCGTCCAGTTCGATTTGCCCCGTAAAGAGCGAGGTATTAGGCCGATGGCCGATGGCGATAAAGATCCCGGCGCAGGGCACGTCGGTGAGTTTCCCGGTGACCAGGTTCTTGATTCGCGCACCGGTGACGATATCCGTGCCCAGGATATCCTCGATCACTGAATTCCAGATGAAGGCGACTTTTTCGTTGTGCATGGCCCGGTCTTGCATGATCTTTGACGCCCGCAGTTTGTCCCGCCGGTGAACGACCGAGACCCGCGTCGCAAATTTTGTGAGGAAGATGGCCTCCTCTATTGCACTGTCGCCGCCGCCGACGACGAGCAGTTCCTTTCCTCTGAAGAAGAACCCGTCGCAGGTTGCGCAGGTGGAGACGCCGTGGCCGGTGAGGCAGGCTTCATTCTTGAGGCCGATCGGAATGGCCGAGGCGCCGGTGGCAATGATGGCGGTTTGGGCGTGGATCGTTCGTTCGCCATCGACGGTGATGGTAAATGGCCGCGCGGTGAGGTTCACGGCGGTCACGTCGCCGGTCAGGAATTCGGCGCCGAAACGTTCCGCCTGCGCGCGCATGTCTTTCATTAACTGAGGGCCCATAATGCCGTTGGCAAAGCCGGGATAATTCTCAACCTCGGTCGTCGTGGTGAGCTGACCGCCGGATTGCCAGCCTTCAATGAGGAGCGGCGAGAGATTCGCGCGCGCGGCGTAGATCGCGGCGGTCAATCCGGCCGGTCCTGAGCCGATGATGACAACGTTGTGCATAGGCAGGAATCTAACACAGGAAGAAAAGAGAATGCATGGGGAGCATGAGGATGGGCGTCAGGCCAAGGTACGCAGCAATTGGTGCAACGACCGGACTTGCTTCTTGAGTTGAGGCAGAGGGCTCGTTCCATCGAGCACGTAGTCGGCGCGGTTCCGTTTCTCGGCCAGCGGCATTTGGCTCTTGATTCGCCGAAGGGCTTCGGCTCTGGTGAGACCATTGCGTTTCCGCAGCCGGGAGATTTGGGTTCCTCGATCGGCGGTGACGACGACGATGCGGTCCACGCGCCGGTCGATGCGAGCTTCAAAGAGGAGTGGAACATCATAGATCACAATAGCCCGCGGATCTTTTCCGGCCGCTTGTTTGGTCAGTCGGAGTTGCTCGCGCGCCACCCGAGGGTGAATGATGCGCTCTAGTTGGCGCAGCTTGGCCGGATGCCCAAAGACCTTTGCGCCGAGGGTTTGCCGATTGAGGGTGCGATCGGGATGGAGCACGGTCTTTCCGAATAGGCGCACGATTTCCCGCCAGGCGGGTTTGCTTGGTTCAACGACTTTCCGCGCCAGCGCATCGGCGTCGATAATCGTGGCGCCGCATCGCTTGAACAGGCCGGCAACGGTACTCTTGCCGGTGGCGATGCCGCCTGTGAGTCCGACCAGAATCATGGCGGCGGAGCTTATCATGAGAGTGTGAGGCTCACAAGAAAACCGGAACGCCGGTTGACAGGCCGCCTTTCCCGCCTGTAATACCTAGCGCATGCGTAACTGGCTGTTCATCATAGCGTGTGTGGCGGGGCTGAGCGGGATCTCTTGGGCTGAAGAGCCTCCGGCGGCGGCGCCTCGCACCCTTACGGTTGCGCTCGACGGCACGGGCGATTTTACGTCGATTCAAGAGGCCGTGGATGCCGCCAAGAAAGGCGACACCGTCTTTTTGAAACCTGGGGCCTACCCCCAGGACCTCACGATTCATAGCAAGGATCGGATCAAGTTAATCGGGGCTGGAGTGGATAAGGTCACGATGTTGGGCCGCGAAGACCTGGTGGGTGTGTTGCATGTGGGCAAGTGGCCGTATGGGGCGACGAATATTGAGATCAGCGGGTTGACGATCAATGAGCATGGCGGGCATGCGCTCGGGATTTTTAACGGCACGGGCATCACGTTGCGCAATCTTCGGGTGAAGGGGATGCTCTTCGGGCAGCAGGTGCAGGATGTGCGCATCGAGGACTGTGTGATCGGCGGCAGCGAGACGACGGGAGTGCAATTTTCCGACTCGCAGGCGCTGTTAGTCGGCAATGTGATTCATGATAACGACCATGGGGTGAATGTCGCCGGCAAGTCCGAGGTGCGATTAGAGCGGAACGTCATTCTCCGGAGTTTGTTCGAAGCCGTGGTCGTGAACGATAAGGCGAAAGCGTCGCTGGTCAGCAACACTCTGGTGAAGAACGGCGGGGGAGCGGCTTTTCTCGGCGCGTCTCAGAGCGATGCTTCCGGGAATGTTATTGGTCTAAATAAGATCGGTTTTTTGATTGCCCCGTCCAGCCGGGTCACGACCTCGTTCAATGCGTTGTTTAACAGTGAAGGCGACTATCTGCGGGCGGGATCTCCGAATACCCCTGCGCCCGATTTGAAGCAAGACTCCGATGTGGTGGGCGATCCTCATTTTGTCGATGCGGACCACGACGATTTCCGGCTTCGGTCGGATAGTCGGGCTCTCAATAGAGGGCAGTTTCCGTTTCTCGGCGCGCTTCCTCCCGTTCAAAAGCTGTCCTCGAATCGCTAAAGTCGTTGAAACCTCACGCGATGGGCTGCGTCCCTGACAGATTGAAACCGTGTGGTATGCTTTTTCTACTGTTTTGCTCCCCCGATCGCAGGCCTCTCAAGAAACTGGGGGCAGAGCCGATAAGCATGTATCAGGAGGTTCCCATTGGCCAGCTTTCGACCAGACTTCGACTCCAGATCCGGCGATGGAATTCCCTCCCTGGAAGACATGGAGTCGGGAAAGCTCGTTGGCGCCGTTCTCCCAATGTCCGATAAGGCTCAGACCCAGATGCGTGAGAGCATCGAGGTGATCGACTATCTTCTTAACCAGGAACGTGTTGTTTGGATGTAGCAGTGCGCGCTTTCCGTTCTTCTTTTCCTCCCAGCCGAAGAATTTCCCTCCAACCGCATTCACGAGAGGTCTCCACTTCAGACGTCCGAAGCCGTTTCACGGAATGATACAGACTTGACAGTCTTCGGCCGCCTTACTACTCTCCGTAGCGATTTTCTCGTGCTCTCATTGTTCGCACACAAAGGAGTGTTGTATGGATACAGTGGCATTGCGATATGCTGTTCTCGTTGGAAGTGTGATGCTCGGGTCCACAATGGCTGTCGCTCAGGAGATGCCGAAGGAGTCGGTCTTGCCGTTGAGTCTTGCTCAACGAGCCACTCAAGCTGCCATTGAGGCGTGCAAGAAGGATGGGTATCGCGTGAGCGTGTCGGTCGTCGATCGCGCGGGGTTATTGCGCGCGATGGGCCGCGCCGATGGCGCGGGGCCGCATACGGTCGACAGCAGCCGAAAGAAGGCCTATACCGCCGTGAGTCTGCGCCGTGCGACGAGCGAATTGGCCGACCTCATAAGCCGGATGCCGGCGATGCAGGCATTGCGGGATATGAACGAGCAAATTCTGATGTTAGGCGGAGGATTGCCCATCGAGATTGGTGGTGAGGTTGTCGGCGGCATCGGTGTGGGGGGGGCTCCCGGGGCCCATCTCGACGATGCCTGCGCGGAAGCGGGGCTCGATGCCATCGGCGCGGCGCCCAAGATTTCGGCCGGAAAATGAGGTCTCGATTACGACGAGGCCTCCTCGTCGCGATGATTGGTCTGTTGAGCGCGTGTAACAGCGGTGTGCCGGAGCCGGCGGCTACGAACATTCCAGGAACGGATCTTCGGCTGACCTTGGTGCGGGTTGCCACGGATCCGTTTCTTTCCCGGCATAACCTGACCCTGATGATTGAGCGTGCCGGTGGCTGTGCGCAAACCGTCGATCTGTTTCCCGATACCGGCCACGCCAGCCGTCGCAATGTCTATGTGACGGCCAAGGCGCTGATCTACGTGGTGGGGCAATTCGATGCTCGTGTGATCGATGCGCAACAGTGCAGCATTGCCCTTTCAGAGTTCCGGCATCTCGATAGAGAGGTGATGTTCGTCGGAAGCTTCGATGAAAATGCCGACGAGCATTGGGACTTTGTGCCGGCTGCCGAACGTCCGGAGCGTTCCTTCGAGAAGCGGTAACGATCGTCTTGAGCAAACAGGAACAACCGGTGAGTGATTTGCTGCTGGGGATTCGTGCATGAATCAACCGATTATTGGCTACCATCTCGATGAGCATAGCGACTGGGTCGCGGATCTGGCTTGCGGGCATGGGCAGCATGTGCGTCATCACCCGCCGTTCTTCTCTCGCCCGTGGGTGCTGACGCCGGAGGGGCGGTCGCGCCAGATGGGTCAGATGCTGTATTGCAAACGCTGCCACGAGCCGGACGGATCTTCCCCCGTCGCGTGATCCTTTCTGCATCGCTGAGTTCGTATTTCCCCACCTGAACAGCTGATTTGCTTGGTGGCGCTCCCGTCTGGTGATAGCCTGCTTTGTAAGTGCCAGGAATCTAGGGATTGCTTGCTCGCAGGCAGGATAAGGGAGAGGAACGATGCCTATCGCAACAGAGGCCATGCCGTCTTCGCAGGAGTATCGGAAAGCGTTCTTTCTACACTCTGTGCAAAAAGGGTATGCCGCCTGGATTGGCCTCCTGCTCTTTTTGTATGCCGCCTTGTTTTTCACACTGGCTTTTTATGGACCGCATCTTGGTCCGATGGCGACCCTGTATCGCGGCGGCTCACTTGAGGAGCGTCAGGCCGCCGCCAGCGAGATGTTGTTGCTCAGTGAAACCGTGTCGGTGGCGGTGCCGGTCCTGTTTCTTGGAGCGGTCATTTTCAGCCTGGTCTTGACCCGCCGGGTGGCGGGACCATTAATTCAGCTTGATCAGAGCCTTCAGGAATGGGCGAAGGGGAATCTAAGCCGGCGGGTGGAGTTTAGACCATCCGATCGTTTGGATGAGCTGGCATCGACGGCTAACCAAGCATTGGCCAAGATCGAACAGGCGTTTGGAGATATGCATCGCCAGACGGCAGCGCTTCAAGCGGTATTGGCCTCGAATCAACTGGAGCATCCGGAGTCCGTTCAGAAGGCGCAGCAGGCGGCCGCGTCTCTTGAAAAGATTCTCGGCGAGTTCTCGTTTACGCGGGTTCGTTGATCTATGAAGATTCCGCGTTTATCCCGAACAGGCTTCACGCTTGTGGAGATGACGATTGTCGTCGCGACCGTCGGGATTCTTGCGGCGGTGGCCATACCGGCCTACCGGCATTTCACCAAGCGCGCGCAATCGGTGGAAGCGGAGGTTGCGCTGACGGAGATCCATCGGTTGCAGCAGTTGCACCGTGCTCAAAGCGGATCTTTCGCCGGAGATTTGTGGGCGGTCGGCTTCAATCCCATTCATCCGTTGAAGTTCTATTCAGTCGGTATGCGATTTCTTGGGGGGGCGGAGGGGATTGCCTATCAAGCCTATGCTTCTGCAAAGGAAGACTCGGAGGGATCGACAAGATTTGTGCTGACGCAGTACCAGGATGGACATGTGACTATGGATAAATCCATTGCGTCGGGACCGGCTGCGTTGCCAGAGGTGGGCGGCTCCGTGGGATCGAAGGCTGGAGACGGGGGAGGATTGGGGGATAACGCGCTGGCGGGGGCGGGCACCGGCGCTAGTAGTAGTTCGTCGACGAGTAGCGGTCAGCGAACTGTGATGCATTCGAATCAATCTATCGGGATGGATTCCAAGTAGAGGGATCTATTGGACCGTTTCGACGTCGTGGTTTGGCTGGGCCGCGAGGGCAAGGCCGTGGCCGACCCAGGGTTCAAGGTGAGCGTCTCGATAGCGATAGCCTCCCTGCACAGGGTCCGCCGCCAAGAGGAGTGGCGTATCGAGATCCAGAATATCGAAGCCCTTGATCCCCATGACGAGGCTGAACGAGCAGCCCATCGCGATGCGGGTTTCAACCATTCCACCCACCATCAGTTTCAATCCGGCGGCGAGCGTTGCGGTTGCAATCGCGACCGCTTCAACCACGCCTGTTTTCATAATTTTGATATTGATGTAGTCCGACTCGGGCGAAGGCCAGGCAGTCCTCACGCGTGAATCCCTGGTTCCCGTCGCCGATAAACACGATGCCCGGCAGCGCACGATGCACGGCTTCCAGCCGGCGAATATCCTGATCCACATCGTTGCCCACCTTCCTTTTAAACAGGCGAAAGCCTTGTGCGTACCAGCTGCGGGCTAAAGACACAGATTTTCCCAGCGTGGCGATGGGAATGGTGATGTCGGTCTCTCGGGCGCGGACGTCTTGTCCGCCCCAGAGCTGCCATAGGGGAATGTGTCTTGATCGACAGAAGGCATCGATCATGGCCGTCTCAAGACCACAGCGGGCGGCAGGACGAGCCGGCGCGGTCTGCGCCATCTCGGCGGCGATCCGGGTATAGTGTCCCGCCGATGCTCCGATCAATGGCGCGGCAAGTTGGCGGAGAGCGGCCAGGCAGGAATCGCGAGTCTCTCCACCGGCTTCTGGGAAGAGAGCGGATTCTCCATAGCCTTGGGCGCCGTCATGGAGGGTGATGCGGACGAAGACGTTTTCCGCGATGACAGGAGCGCCGGTTGCGACGACAAATGGGTCGGTAATCGGGATATCGAGAGGCCAGAATTCGATTTTGACGATCCGGTCGCGACCAACGTGCGGCTCGTGCGGCGTCTTGATGAGGACGGTCATGGATCGTGATAGTACCGACAGGGAAATCTGGCTGTCATCAGAAGATACAGAGAGATATTGGATCGGGACTCATTGTCTGGTCCAACCCTTGACATAGTGGGGGCCAGTGGTCGACAACCCTGGAGGTGCTAGAGAGAGGGTGAGACAAATCGGCATGCTGCACTATCGATATCAACGTATTGCGCTCGTGGCTTTTCTGAGCCTGATGTGCGTCTATCTTCTGATTCCGTTGGTGGTCTCGTACGGAGCGACGCAGTGGTTGAGCCAGCAGGGGTATCGGAATGTGATTGTGCAATTGGGGTATCCTGGATGGCAGGAACTCTCGATTCCAGTCGTCTCGTTTCAGCTGGATCTGGGCGATGAGGTGTTGATGGTTTCCGTGACCGACGTGCAGATGGAGTATCGATTGCCCGATCTTCTGCAGGGCCGAGTTTCGCGAGTGGTGTTGCCGTATCTGGCGATTCAGATGCTCCACGATCAAGGCCAGCTGTCCACCGGTGCGAATGCGCCGGGCGACGTCAGTGGATCTCCATGGAATGTGCTCACGGCCGGCGATTTGCTGCGACGGATCCCGGTGTTGCCATTCGAAGAGGTGCAGTTGAATCAGGTAACGGTGTTCCGCGAGCAGGCGACCGGTCCGCTTCGTCGAGTGGCCATTCAGGGCGTGATCGAACAGCGGAATGGCGAGCTCGGCGGGCGGCTGTCGTTTCAAGGGCGTGAGACCGCGTCGTATACGCTGTCTCTGACCGGGCATTCGGCGACGACATGGGCGGCGACGCTGGTCTCGCAACGGACGCAGGCCGCTCCGATTCTCACCTGGCAGTCGACCGCGCAGGCGCGTGACGGGCAGGTGCAGGTTGAAGGAAAATTAGAGATCAATGTTCGAGAGTTCGCTCCGTTCATTGCCCTCGCGGTTCCGATCGGACCGGAGTTGAGCCAAGTGTCGGGGGCGGTGGCGGTCGCATGGACGGGAACGGCCCCCTCCGGCGCGTCGCTAAGTGCGCTTCGCGAGAGCCCGGAATCGCTCTTTCAAGGATCGTTTCAAGTCACCGTGACGTTGCCGGAATTGAAAGGCGTGGCCAAGCAGATTGCCCTATCCTCGTCCGGGAATTTTTCCGGATCCCCGGCGCGGCTGGGATGGACGATCGATCCTGGCCTGTTGGGAACGGCGACGGTGAATATGCAACCGCGCATTGTGCCAGATGCGGTGAAGTCGTTGTTGCCGCGGGGCGATCAGCCGCTTCGCATCGAACCGCGCCAGCCGCTTCAGGGCATGCTCTATTGGGCGGAATCGCCAATCCGTTTGACGATGGATGGCCCGGTCCATGTGAGCTATGGGGCCGCGGCGGGGCCGCTGGCAATCGACGTGGATGTCGTTCTCGCAGATGTAGTCGGTCAAGAGCTCGTGTCGGCTGAGGGGGAGTTCCATCTGCGAGGGCTGGTGCCCCCGAGTTTGACTGTGGGGATCTCTGTGCGAGACGTCCGGGGTGATCTGTGGGGGCGCGTGGCCCTCAAGCAGCGCGTGGTGACCGGTACCGTGCAGGTGCCATCCATGATGACCGTGAAACAATTTCAACAAGGACCTGTAGCGATAGCGTCCGCGGCCATCGATGTGGCGGCGCCGATTCCGGTCCGTTGCGCGCTGGCATCCGGTCAATGCACGGCCGGCCCAGGAACGCTTCGGATCGGCGCGCAAGGCATTCGTTCGGCCGGATACGATGTCACGCTGGCCGAGGGCACCCTGGCGCTCCAGAGTGCCGAATCCGCAGGGAATTCATGGACCGCTCAGGGCGGGATCGATTTGGCCGGCGTGCGCGTCGAGCCGCTGCCAGTGGCGTTTCCGCCCTCTGCCTGGCAGATGAAGTTCACGGCAAATCAGGCCGGGATCAAGGCCGACGTGCGGGGCGATTTCCCGGGGCGCGAGGGCGTTGTGACGGCCAAGGTGGCGCAATCGTTTGGAGAGAGTGAAGGGTCGGCGCGACTGGTGTTGGGGCCGCTCCAGTTTGACGCAGAGGCGAATCGTTTGCAGAAGTGGCTGCCTGGCTTGCCCGCTGCATTCGATCTCACGGCAGGCCGGATCACGGCCAGTACGGATGTTGCGTGGGCATCCAGCCGATCGAAGGACTCCATGAAGGATTCCGAGCCGGTTATGCTTCACCCCGGCGCGATCACAGTTCAGGCGGATCGGCTGTCCGCCGTCGTTCAGGGGGTGACGATTGAAGGGATCGACACGACATTGAATTTCGATCTCTTGGGTGGTGAACAGCTGCGGTCGCGTCAGCCGGCGGTGGTGCAGGTGGCCTCTATTCAGGCGGGAGTAGCATTGAACGATGTGTCGGCGACCGCCGATCTGCGGTGGACGCTGTCCGATCCCTGGCCGGTGCTCGGTATCAAGGATATTCAGGCCAGTCTGTTCGGAGGATCTGTGACGAGCCCCGGTCTTCAGGTCGATCCGGCGAAGCCGCCTCACCGGCTGGTGTTGTCGTTGCGGCGATTCGATTTGGCGAAGCTGTTGAGTCTTGAACAGCAAAAGGGATTACAGGGGACCGGCCTGTTGAGCGGGACGATCCCGGTCACGGTGACGGCGAGAGGAGGCGTGAGTGTCAAGGATGGCATGGTCGAAGCCGAAGCGCCTGGAGGGGTCATCCGTTACCAGCCCTCACCGGATTCCGGGGCCTTCCTGGCCGATGCCGATTCGAGTGTGAAACTGGCGGCTCAGGCGCTCAGCAATTTTCAGTATACGGCTCTGCGGGTGGGGGTGCAGTATGCTGAAGACGGCGTGTTGCAGTTGGCGGCGCAATTGGAGGGAAGAAATCCGGACATGAAGAAAAGCCCGCCAATCCATTTCAATCTGAACGTTCAGGAAAATATTCCAGCGCTCTTGCAAAGTCTTCGGCTCGTGCAGGATATTGAGGGGACGCTCGAACACCGTGTGCGTGGGCGATAAGGTATCGGAGGGAGAGGTTATGAGCATATGGGCGAGAGGGATTTCGGTTGGGATGATCTGCGGGCTGGTCCTTGTGATGGGAGGCTGTACGCCGCGTGTGGAGGTCGAAGCGCCGGATAAGCCGATTACGATCAATCTGAACGTGAAGATCGACCACGAGGTTCGCGTCAAGGTAGACAAGGATCTGGACCGCGTCTTGTCCGGCCAGAGCGGATTATTCTAATGTCGCGAAGGAGGGTGCGATGAGTATCGGGCAATGGGCGGTGATTGGGGTCATGGCGGCGGTTCTCGCCGGCGCGCCGCTGTTCGCGCAGGCATTATCGCTGGATGAGGCGAAAGCCAAGGGGCTAGTGGGCGAAAAATCCAGCGGGTATTTGGGCGCGGTGTCGGGCGAGGACGAGGTGCATGCGCTGGTTCGCGAGATCAATACGAAGCGGCGGCAGGCGTACGAAGAGATCGCGAAGAAGAACGGTACGCAGGTCACGGCCGTCGAGACTTTGGCAGGACAGAAGGCGATTCAGAACACGAAGCCGGGCCATCATGTCGAGGGGCCGAACGGCTGGACCAAGAAATAGCGCGTCTTTCAGCCATACCGGTCGTTCTGCCAGGGTAGGGCAGTGTTGGAATAGCCGCGCACTTCCCAAAACCCCTTCTCATCCTTATCTGAAAACGTGATCTCCTTGATCCACTTCGCGCCCTTCCATGCATAGCGCTTGGGGACAATGACGCGGACTGGGCCGCCATGCTCCTTGGTCAGCGGCTGTTCATTCCACTTATAGGTCAGCAGCACGTCGGCATCGTCGCAGACCTCGATCGGCAGATTCGTTGTGTAGTCGTCGTAGGACTTGAATAGGACGAATTTGGCGAGCGACAGCGGTTTCACGACGGCCATGAGCTGGCGAAAACTCACGCCTTCCCAGTCGTTGTCGTAGCGGCTCCAGGAGGTGACGCAGTGAAAGTCCGAGCGGTCTTGGATGTGAGGCTGCTGAAGAAATTGCTCCCATGTCCAAGTGACCGGTGTCGTCACAAATCCGCCGATGGTCAGCGTCCATTCCGAGAGCGGGATGTCCGGTTTGAATCCGAGATCCAGGACCGGAAAGGTTTCGACAAGGTGTTGCCCTGGCGGAAGCCGGTCGTCGCCTTCGTAGAAGACTTCGCGCTCTTCGCCACCGCGCCGGGCTTTGGCCCACTGCATTTTGGATTGTGTTAACCGAGAATCGTCATCCATGTGTTGGCCTCCGGTCGAAGGGTACGGGAATTAGCCCTCTGTTGACAAGTCGCTCCGGTTCCAGCGCAATGGAGCGCGGCTCGGTCTGCGCGTGGTTGTCAGAAACCGGCCGCGGTTTCGACCCTGCCGCCAGGGGGCTCCATTGACAGACCTGAGGGGGAGTCCCCATGATACGGACGAAACCGCTATGACCAGTCACGCGCCGACGCCCAATCCATCTCAGCAATCGAACAGAAGCAAGTTTGCCATATTGGCAGGGATTGCCCTCGCCATCGGGCTGTTTCTCTACTTCGATCTGGGACGGCTGCTGTCCCTCGACGCATTGAAAAACAATCGCGATCACTTGCTGGCCTTTACTGAGGCGAACTATGCGGCCGCCGTCGGCCTCTTTATTCTGACCTACATTGTCGTGACGGGATTGTCTCTGCCTGGCGCGGTCATTCTGACGCTGGCTGGAGGATTTCTCTTCGGCAGCCTGCTGGGCACTCTGTTTGTCAATCTGGGCGCGACAACGGGAGCCACGCTTTCATTTCTTGCCGCGCGGTATCTTTTGCGCGATTGGGTCGAGCAGAAGTTTGGAAAGTGGCTGGGGCCCGTTCAGCAAGGGTTTTCCGAGAATGCCTTCAACTACCTAATGACGTTGCGGCTGATTCCCTTGTTTCCGTTCTTCGCCATCAACCTCGTCTCCGGCCTGACGCGCATGAAAGCCGGTACATATGTTGCGGCGACGGCGTTGGGGATCATCCCCGGCTCGTTTGTCTATGCCTATGCCGGGCGGCAGTTGGGCACGATCAATTCGCTGAAAGAAATCGCCTCGCCGAACGTGATTGGGGCGTTTGTCTTGCTGGGGCTGTTGGCCCTTGTTCCGGCGGTCTATAAGAGATTCAGAGGAGCGCGGCGATGAGCCAACATGACGAGAGCATGATATTGCCGGACGATGAACATAATCGGCGGCTTGTCGCTCATGTGCATCCTGCCGGCTGGGTTAATCCGGAGCCTTCCGGGCGCTATAACATTGTGGTCATCGGCGCGGGGACTGCCGGTCTGATCACGGCGGTCGTTGCCGCGAGCTTGGGCGCAAAGGTGGCGCTGATCGAAAAGCATTTGATGGGCGGAGATTGTCTGAACGTGGGCTGCGTGCCGTCAAAGGGAGTGATTCGCGCCGCGCGGGCTTGGGCCGACCTGAGGAAGGCCGAGGAATTCGGGATTCATATTCCGCCTGGGGTGCAATACGATTTCGGGAGCGTAATGGCCCGAATGCGCAAACTGCGGGCCCAGATCAGCCTCAACGACTCGGCTCAGCGTTACAGCAAGCTAGGCGTCGATCTCTACCTTGGCAATGGACGGTTTACCGGCCTCGATTCGATTCAGGTCGAAGGCCCGGCCGGCAATCGGACGCTCAGGTTTGTGAGCGCGGCGATTTGCACCGGCGCCCGCGCCGCGGCGCCGCAGATTCCCGGGTTGCGCGAGGCTGGGTATCTCACCAACGAAACGGTGTTTTCGCTGACAGCGCTGCCGCCGCGGCTCGCGGTGATCGGCGCCGGGCCTGTCGGGTGCGAGCTCGCGCAATCGTTTACCCGGTTTGGAAGCCAGGTGTATGTGGTCGAAGCCCTGCACGGCATCCTGCCGAATGAAGACCGCGATGCGGCGCAGGTCGTGGCGCAACAGATGGCGAGGGATGGGGTGCAACTGTTCTGTTGCGGCAAGGACCTGAAGGTCGGCAAGGCGGCCGACGGGAAACATCTTACCGTCGATTCCCATGGCCGGCAGTACGATCTTGCCGTCGATGAAATTCTGGTAGGCGCCGGGCGCACGCCGAATGTGGAGGGACTGGGGTTGGACGCGATCGGCGTCGAGTTCGATAAAAACGGTGTGAAGGTGAATGGCCGGTTGCAGACGAGCAACCCACGCATCTTCGCAGCTGGGGATATCTGTTCTCGCTACAAGTTTACCCACGCTGCCGATGCAATGGCGCAGATCGTGATTCAGAACGCCTTGTTCCCTCATCCCTTCGGACTAGGCTATGCCAATGTGGATTCATTGATGATGCCCTGGTGTACGTTTACAACGCCCGAAGTGGCGCACGTCGGGATGTATGAGAAAGACGCGAAAGAGAAGGGGCTTGATGTCGAAACCTATACGTTTAAGCTAGATGAAGTCGATCGCGCCATCCTTGACGGAGAAGAGGAAGGCTTTGCGCGGATCCACATTCAAAAAGGCTCGGACAAAATTCTTGGTGCGACGATTGTGGCGGCGCATGCCGGCGAGATGATCGGCGAATTTTCCGTAGCAATGAACGCTGGGCTCGGAGCCAAGGCGATTGCCGGAACCATTCATCCCTATCCCACGCAAGCGGAGGTCAATAAGAAGGTGGTGAATCTCTGGCGTAAAGCGCACTTCACCCAGACGACCAGGAATCGGCTCATGAAACTCTTTGCCTGGATGAGACGGTAGGAGCAGGCGCGGCATGGCGGCCCTGCGGAGGATGATCGCGGTCATCATTCTGGTTACGGCCAGCTTCGGAGGGCAGATGTTGTCCTGGGGGCAATCTGCGCCGGTGATCGAGGTTGGGAAGTTTTCCTCGGATCAGCCTGGGTCAGGCCTTCCTGATGGCTGGAACCCCCTGACGTTCAAAAAAATCCCGAAGCAGACGAAGTATGTGCTGGTGAACGATGGCGCGCAGGTGGTGGTGAAGGCTGTCAGCGAGGCGTCGGCCTCCGGGCTGACCAAAGAAGTCACTATCGATCCCAAGGACTATCCCATTGTTCGCTGGCGCTGGAAAGTCGAGAACCTGCTCCAGCATAGCGACGTGAGCCGGAAGGACGGAGACGATTATCCGGCGCGGCTCTATATCACCTTTGCCTATGATCCAGACCGGGTGAGCTTTGGGCGAAAGTTGAAATACAACGCGGGCCGGGTGCTCTTCGGCGACATTCCCATCGGCGCGTTGAACTACATCTGGGAGACCAAGACGCCGGTCGGCACGATCATTGAGAATGCCTACACCGACTTTGCCCAGATGATTGTGGTCGAAAGCGGAGCGTCTAGAGTCGGGATGTGGGTAGAAGAGGAGCGGAATATCTATGAAGATTACAAGAAGGCGTTTGGCGAGGAGCCGCCGTTGATTAACGGAGTCGCGATCATGAGCGATACGGATAATACGAAGGAGCGGGCGGTCGCGTTCTATGGAGATATTGAATTTAGGAAGGCGCCGAAGTAACCGAGCGCCGATCCACATAAAACAAAGAGGGCCGGCCTGTGCAGGCCGGCCCCCCTCGAGGACCATTCCGCACCCAGGTGGGTGCGCGGATTCAAACTTCGTTACTGCACAGAATTCGCGAAGCCACCGCGTGTGATTTCGGCGCGGACCGTGTCCCCGACCTTCTTCTGCTTGATGTGTTTCGTGCCCTGGCCGACGTACAGTTTCACCTGATTGCCTTCGTAGTCTTCCACCGTATAGGCATTGCCATCGATCTGCTTGACGGTTCCGCCGACGGTCTTCCAGGCCGGGCCTGGCTTCGAGTCATGTTCCCCTCGCTTCGGAGATTGGCCGACGTCAGGAATGTGGCTGGTAGACGAAGCGGCAGCCGCCGCGGAGGAATGGCGCATGCCGGAGGATTTCTTTTTCGCCTCTTTATCTTTGGCCAACGCCGGCATAGTGGCCAGCGCCACCATGGCGAGGGCGGCAACAGCGATCGTCATCATCTGGCTCTTCATCGACAACCTCCTTGAAATGAACGGTGCATCGGTTTTGGTTGCTAATGCAGCAAGGCACATGCCGGAAGCGCGGGAGCAAAGACCTGTTGGAAAAGCAAGGGGTTAGGATGGGGTTCTAAGGTCGGACACGTAGATCGCAGGATGAGAGGAAAAAAAGTGGCGCCACCTGTGCAAATCTGCTCACGATGTCACTGGAGGGCAGCGGCCGATATGCGGGCTACTAGGATTCTTTGGAAGCTGGGCCGCGATGGCTCGCGAGCGGTATCCTGACATAGGCGTTGTCAACGGATCGAATAGCGGCGCGTTGATTGAAGCCAAGAGGCGTAACTTTTTATCCTAGGGAGGTACCGATGAAGACGATGATCTTAGCCGCAGGCATGGTGATGCTTGGCATGAGTGGGATGGCGTTTGCGCAGGCGGAGACTCCTGTCATCGATCAACGGCAGACGAATCAGGAGAAGCGGATCGATCGAGGGATCGTCAGCGGCGAATTGAATCAGCGTGAAGCCAATCGACTGAATACGCAACAAGAACATATCAATAGAATCGAAGATAAGGCTAAGGCCGATGGTGTCATGACGAAAGGCGAACGAGCCAGGATCGATCGCGCGCAGGATCGCGCCTCGCGGCATATTGCGCGCGAGAAGCACGACCGCCAAAAGCGGCACTAGTAACGTGCTGCGTTGCCTATAGCAAACCGGCGTCAGGATGAATGTCCCGACGCCGGTTCTGTTTTGTGGGAGTCTTGCATGTTGCGAGGTCATCGACCCTGCTAGAATGCGAGCATGGAAGTCGTGACGACCCATCACAACGCGGACTTCGACGGGTTGGCGTCGATGGTTGCCGTGCGCAAGTTATATCCCGATGTACGGCTGGTGCTGTCAGGCGGCGCGCAGGAAGCGGTCCATGCCTTTCTCCTGGCGCACGATCTGAATCTCACCAAGCTCAAAGATCTCGATCTCGCACAAGTCACGAAGTTGATTCTGGTCGATACGCATGAGCCAGGCCGAATTGGTCCATTCAAGCAATGCTGGCTGGATCCGCAGGTCGAGGTGGTGGTGTTCGATCACCATGGAATTGACCCGGGTATGACCGGCGCTCCATCGACGGGGAAATCCATCACTCAGATTGTGGAGACCGTGGGAGCGACGGCGACACTGCTGATCGAGCGGGTGCAAGCGGCTGGCATTTCGCTCGCACCGTTGGAAGCGACGGTCCTGGCCTTAGGTCTCTATGAAGAAACGGGGTCCTTTACGTATTCCTCGACCACTCCGCGCGATTTGAAGGCGGCAGCCTTTCTCCTCGGCGCCGGCGCCGATCTGCAGACAATCGCGCAGGCACTGCGCCGGCCGCTCGATCCGAATATTGTCGCGTTGCTGAACGATTTATTGCAGCACAGCGACGTGCGGTATCTGGAAGGCCGGAAGGTGCTTGTGGCGACCAGTACGTTCGATCGGCCTCGTGTGGAAGCGGCGGAGGCGGTGCATCAGCTGGCCGAGCTTGAAGGCGTGGATGCCGTCGTGGTTGCTGTGATGAACGGGGAACACGTGGAAGTCATCGGGCGCAGCCGCGCGCCGGAAATCGATATCGGATGGATTGCGCAGGAGTTCGGCGGCGGCGGCCACGCCGTGGCGGCGGCCGCCATTGTCAAAGGGCGGACGCTCGTCGAGGTGAAGGATCGGCTCGTGCAGTTGTTGACGGAGCGGTACCGGCCCACGCTGTTGGCGAAGGATGTCATGACCAAACCCGTCAAGAGCATCGGTGGCGACGCCACGGTCGGCGAGACGGAACAGCGCATGACAAGTTATGGCGTGAACGTGCTCCCGGTATTGGACGACAACGATCGGTATATCGGATTGGTCAGCCGGGAGCAGATACAGAAGGCGCTGTTTCATCGATTGGGCAAGATGACGGCCGCCGATATTCTTCAGGCGGATCAGTTCACGGCGCACCCCGGCACCGACTTTCATCTGATCGAACAGGCGATGCTGGAGCGGAATCAACGATTCGTGCCGATTCTTGAGGGCAGGAGAGTCGTCGGCGTCATTACGCGCACGGATCTGCTCAGAGCTTGGCACGACGATATCTTGCCTGTGGTAAAGATTCGCTCGAAAGATACGAGTATAACCAGCCTGCCAGAGCCAGCGCATCAGCGCAATCTCAAGCGGCAGCTACAGGAGAGGCTTCCGCCACGCCTATTTACGTTGCTCGAAGAGGCCGGCCAGCTGGCAGACCGGCTGGATCTGCCGTTGTATGTGGTGGGCGGTTGTGTGCGCGATCTGTTGTTGGGGATCGAAAATCTCGATCTTGACCTGGTGGTCGAAGGCGATGGGATCGTCTTTGCGCGCAAGTTGGCCGCAGAGCAGTCGGCGCGGGTCACGGTGCATGAGCGATTCGGGACGGCGGTTGTCCTGTTGCCTGGCGGACTCAAGCTCGATGTGGCCACAGCCAGGACCGAATATTACGAATACCCAACTGCGTTGCCCACGGTCGAGCAAAGCTCGATCAAAAAAGATCTCTATCGCCGAGATTTTACGATCAACGCATTGGCGGTGCGCCTCAATGGCCGTGGATTCGGATCGCTGCTCGACTTTTATGGCGGCCAGCGGGACCTTAAGAATCGGACGATTCGTGTCCTCCACAGTCTCAGTTTTGTCGAAGACCCCACTCGCGTGTTTCGCGCAGTCCGCTTTGAGACCAGGTTCGGCTTTCATCTTGGGAAAGATACGCTGGCCTTGGTGAAGGCGGCCGTCAAGATGGCGCTGTTTCAAAAGCTTTCTGGCCACCGGCTATTGGAAGAATTGAAAGCGCTCTGTTCGGAGCGGGAGCCGAAGTCGGGATTGAAGCGGTTGGCGGATCTCGATCTGTTGCGATTCATCCATCCGAAGCTTGCCTGGACTCCACGGCTGGAGAAATTGTTGTTTGCCGTCGAAGAAACGCTCGATTGGTATCGGTTGCTCTATCTGGACCGCAAGCTGGACGCCTGGCTGGTGTATATGATGGCGATTGCCGCAGTCCTGCCCGATCGTGGCGTGGCGGATCTGTTGAAGCGGTTCCCCTTCAGTGAGCGTGAAGCGACGACCCTGAAGGCCATGCGGGGAGGAGCGCATCGGCTGCTGCGGCAACTCAGCAAGCAGCCGCCGTTAAAACCGTCTGGAGTGTGCCGGCTCTTAGAGGGAGTGCAGGACGAAGCGCTGGTGGCCATCATGGCCCAGAGCCAGTCCGATCGGGTGAAGCGTCTGCTGTCGGCGTATCTCACCGTCTGGCGGCAGGCGAAACCTCGACTGACCGGAAAGGTCCTTCAATCCATGGGGGTCGAACCCGGACCGATCTATAGCCGAGTCCTCACCCAACTTCGCGATGCGCATTTGGATGGGCTCGTTAAGACGGAAGCGGAAGAACGAGCGTTCATCGAGCGCGCGATCCGCCGCCGCCCGTCGAACCGGGTTTAGTTCGACGGGGTAATCGTCAGCGAGACTTCATTCGGGAGCAGCAGTGTCACATTGGCCTGGTTCCCGTTGTCCGGTTGAATGATGGCAAACAACGGGACCGGTTGCGGCACCGTGCTTGGCGGTATCGCCAAGAGCGCTGGAAAATCGATCAGCGGCGAGACGGTTGCAAGGCTCGCGAGCCGCAACCGGAACGCCATCAGAATATCGCGCAGCCGTCCGGTCTGCTCCTCCTGGGAGAGCGATTGGCTCGTGACGATTCCGATATCCCATAACGGTTTGGTGATGGTGATCGGAAATGTGAGCCCGAGTTCCTTGGCTGCTGGCGTCACGTCGATCAACACCCCAGACTGAATTGCTTCCTGCCGGTCTTTGATCGTCGGCACGCTTGACTCGACTGGTTCAGCCGGGGCGTCCGCTTCCGCACTTGCTTGCGGCACATCTGTGCCGGCGGGCGTCGCAGTCTCAAGGCTTGGAGCCGCGGGCGATGTCACGTCCAGCTCGGCGAGTATGGCATCGACTTCCGGGGTCGCCTCAACCACTTCCTTTGGCAAGGCGTTCACAATGCCGTCATAGACGGCTCGTGCAGCGGCCGACCAGGCCGCGTTAAACGGGCGTCCGGCAAATGCGGCGTCCGCGGCTTTTTTCTCGTCGT
Organism: Nitrospira sp.; assembly: GCA_022226955.1. Classification (NCBI taxonomy): domain Bacteria; kingdom Pseudomonadati; phylum Nitrospirota; class Nitrospiria; order Nitrospirales; family Nitrospiraceae; genus Nitrospira; species Nitrospira sp. The sequence goes on along the minus strand of CP092079.1, from coordinate 1,503,900 downwards.
TCGTCAGTGCTTTGGGGGTTGGGTTGTGTGTCATGGCTTGAAGATAAGCCGGATGTGCAGAAGGTCAAGGGGTGGGCAAGAGGAGTCGAGCCGAGATGAAGCCCGGAGAAGGCGCATGCTATAGTTTCCCGCATGGCGCAAATGGACTACTATCGTGTGCTGGGCGTTTCGCGTGAAGCCTCCGAGGACGAGATCAAGAAGGCCTATCGCAAACTGGTCTTCCAGCACCATCCCGACCGGAACCCCGATGCCAAAGACGCGGAAGCGAAGATCCGCGAGATCAACGCGGCCTATGAGATTGTCGGCGATGCGGAGAAACGACGCAGCTATGACCGGCTCTATTGGGGCGACGAGCCTCGCGCAGATTTTGTAGATTTGTCGGTCGTGCTCCGCGAGATGGAGCAGAAGCTCTTCGATGAAGGACGCAAAGAGCTCTTCGCGTTGCTAGTCAAGAATGTGGCGAGAGTGAAAGCCGAGCTGGCGATTCTGCGCGAGCGGATCGTGGCGGCGCAGGGGTACGACACGTTTAAAGAAGATATGGTCGCAGAGCGGGCTGCGGAGGCGATGGATGATTTCCTCACCGAGGAGATGGAAGCCCGCAAGGGGCGGCTCGTCGAAGTGGCGGCTGAGATGATGGTGTCGCAAGGGGTGGTGAAGAAGAGCGACGAAGGCGGATTCCGTTCATTGCGCGGGCAACTGGAGGAGAGTTTCAGAAAAGGCCGCATCCATGGGTACGCATCGGCGCTGGAATTGTTCTACGAGAGACGGTAAATCTGAACGAGGGTTCTTTTTTCCTGCGCACTGTTCATGCCCTTGAGAGCGGTCCCGCCACGAATTTGCCTGCCTGCATCACGCCCATGATTCTACTGCGGTCCCGCAGATAGTCGATTCGTTTGAGTGGGTTGCCGTCCACAATCACCAGATCGGCCTGGCGGCCTCGCATCAGCGTGCCCACCGTGTCATGAATGCCGATCAAACGCGCGGCAGCTGCCGTTGAGGCGAGAATCGCTTCCATCGGGCTCATGCCGAAGGCTACCATCCGTTCCAGTTCCTGCGCATTGTCGCCGTGGTAGTTGAAGGGGGTTCCCGCATCGGTGCCCATGGCAATGCAGAGCCCGCTTTCATGGGCTTTCTTAAAGCTGACTCGATGGCGTTTGGTCATTGCCTTGGCCTTGTCGAGCGCGCTGGCGGGAATGCCGCACCCCGGCCGTCCCGCTGCGGTGGTCGAGAGGGCGGAAAGCGTCGGGACCATATAGACGCCGTGCGTTTTCATCAGCTCGCCAGCTTCGTCATCGAGCAAGGTGGCATGTTCGATGGAGTGGACGCCGGCGCGAATCGCGTTTTTCATGCCGGACGCCCCATGAGCGTGCGCCGCGACTTTTTTCTGCGCCCGCCCGGCGGTCATGACAGCGGCTGTGAGTTCATCAATGGTCATCTGTGCCTGATCCGGCGAGGTGCCGGGAGTAAGGACGCCGCCCGAGGCAATGACTTTAATCACCCCGGCTCCAGCCGCCAGTTGCGCGTCGACGGCGCGTTGGACCTGTTCGATCCCTTCGACTTCCTGGCCGATGAAGCGGGCATGGCCGCCGATCATGCAGATGGCGAGCCCGGCGCCGACGATGTGGGGACCGGGCATGACTCCTTGGTCGATAGCGTGCTTCAAGGCAAAGATGGAGTGGTCGCGCGAGCCGACATCGCGGACGGTCGTGAAGCCCGATTCAATAGTTTGTTTCGCGTGGCGCGCCGATTTCAGCAGCGTCATGGACGGCGCATCCGATTCGACCGTGGCGACGACGTCCGGCTCTCCTCCCAGACAAAGGTGGACGTGACAATCGATCAAGCCGGGGATGACGGTCAGGCCCCGGCCGTCGATTTTGGTCACGCCTTTCGGGATCGTCAGGGTGCGGCTCGACCCTGTGGCGGCGATCTTGCGGCCGCGGATCAGAATGGTGGCGCGTTCAATCGAATAGCCGGTTCCGTCAATAAGCCGCACATGCTGAATGGCGATAGCCATGGAATTATTCTCCGACCGGGAAGGTGATGACAATGCCGCCCATGACATCGTTCAATTTGAAATCGCGGCGAGGGCTGTTGGAATGCTGATTGTGGCAGTCGGCGCAGGCTTGCAAGTTGGCCCGGTCGGCATAAATAGCCTGGAAATAGCGGGTGCCGCCTTTGGTGATGTATCCGTAGTGCGGTTTGTCGGGGTCCTTCTCCACCGCGGCGAGGCCGAGGCGTTCAAAGTCGCTGTTGGGGCCATTCCAGACATAGATCGGCGTGAGGCTGGCCAGGCGAAACGAAAACTTCAGATCTTTCATCGAGACCAGCCGGCCGGATTCCATCAGATACTGAGCGGGCAGGGCGACGCCGCGTTCGTCTTTCCAATGTTCGTGCGCCTGAATCCCTTCCTTCTGCAGTTTGACCACGACGTTGTCCGTATAGTTGTTACGATTGGATTCAAGCACCGCTTGGATAAACGCCGCCACTTTTTCCGGCGAGACCATGTCGGTCTTCATGGAATTGGCCATCGTCAGCTTGAAGACCCAAAAAAAGATGACGCTCATCAGCGCAAAGGTCACAGCGCCCAAGACCACCAGCAACGGACGATTCATGGCGAGACTCCTTCTCCCTGTGCTATATGGCCCGGCTATAGACGCGCGCGGCGGCTTGCAATGCGACGCCTGGCGTCGACAGCCATCCGCCTCGAATGAATATCTCTTCAAGCGCATTCAGAAACGTCAATACATTTGCCTCCGTGCTGGATTCCCCCATCAGTCCGATACGCCAGACTTTGCCCTTGAGCGGGCCTAGCCCACCGCCGATTTCAATGCCGTAGGGGTGGAGCAGTTGCTGGCGGATCACGGCTTCATCGATATGCGGAGGGATTGTCACACAAGTTAACATCGGGAGCCGGTGCTCCGTTGAGGGAAGCGGGGTCAGTTCTAGTTCCATGAGACCGGCGACTAAGGCCTCGCTGTTGAGGCGGTGACGCGCCACACGAGCTGGCAATCCTTCTTCTTCAATGAGCCGCAAGGATTCGCGCAGCGCATAGAGCATCGAAATTGGAGCGGTATGATGATAGGCGCGAGACCCTTCGGCCCAGTATTCCGCGACCAGCGCCATATCCAGGTACCAGCTTTGGCAAGGCGTGCGGCGGCCTTTGATAACTGAGAGGGCGCGCGGGCTCAATGTGAGCGGCGCCAGCCCCGGCGGGCAGCTCAGGCATTTTTGTGTCGCGCTGTAACACAGATCGATTCCCAGACGGTCGACATCGACAGGCATGCCGCCGAGCGAGGTGACGGCATCAACAATCAATAGCGCATTGTGATTCCGGCAGAGCGAACCGATCATGTCGAGCGGTTGACTCGCGCCGGTTGACGTTTCTGCCTGGACCAGCGCCACGGCCTTTACCGGTCCTGACCGGCGCAAGGCCGACTCGATCATGTCGAGAGGAATGACCTGACCCCAGGGGACCTCCAGCCGGATGGTTTTGCCGCCGCTTCGCTCCACGACGGTCGCGAGCCGCGAGCCGAAGACCCCGTTGACGCCGACGATGACGGCATCGCCCGGTTCAACTGCATTGACGATGGCGGCTTCCATCCCGGCCGATCCGGTTCCAGAGACCGCAATGGTAAAAGGGTTGGCGGTGGCGAACACAGATCGGAGCAAGTGCTGCACATCGTTCATGACCCCGAGAAACGCGGGATCGAGATGGCCGAGCAGTGGGGTCGAGAGGGCCTGGAGCACACGGGGATGAACCATGCTGGGCCCTGGGCCGAGTAGCAGGCGTCGAGGAGGAACGAAGTCGCGCATCTTGCCGAAGTCTCCGAACGGTGTTGCGGGGCTAGTATAGCCAAGTCCGGCATGAGAGGCCATGCGATAGTGGCGTGGTTTTGGCGGTGTATTGACAGGCTGTTCAGAAGGGCCGCCCAGCCAGGCCGCAGCGAGTGAAGAGGCGAGGCGTACGCTTCGGTACGTTGAGCCTCTGGAATGAAGTGAGAACGCCGCTGGCGGACTTTCTCAACAGCCTGGGGGAGGATCTAGCCATTTCGAGGGATAGGTGAGCGCGAGGAGCCGATGGTATAGTCACTCCCTATGATCGATTCAAACAGGCAAGACGGCGGCCAGACAAGCTGTTCCGAAACGGAACGTGTTGAGGTTCCTTCGCCATTCAATGGGCCGGATCGTCCGCGCTTTTCGTTCGGGGTCAGCCTGTTTGCCGCGCTACTCCTCTGTACGGCGTTGGGTGCGCTTCTTTGGCTCTCCTCCAATTCACCCAAGCTTGATCGCTTTGAGGATCCTGAACGCGCATTGGATCTGATGGTCAGCCGGACCATGGAGGCTCAAGACGGCTTGTTGCTTGCTCCGGACTGGCAGCAGCAACTGACGGATTGGACGAGCGGCAGCAACGAGGTCGAACGAGCGCAAGCGATCCAGTGGTATCAGGAACTTGTGGCCACGACCGATTCGCCGGCAGCAAAATTGCGGCTGGCAATTCTACAAGCCGAATCCGGCTATCCGTCTGACGCGCTGGCCGCGGCCAGCGTATGGGCTCGCGAGGCCGCTCCGTTGCCGCTGTATGCGGAGTTTATCGATGCCGCCTATGGCGAGGGTTCGCTCACGAGTGCGCGTGAATTGGAATTGCAGGCGACGCTGGCTGAGGACCTTCCGGCCGGATGGTTCTACAATCATCTCGCGGCTGCGCTGGCCGAGCGAGCGGGCGATGCGGCGCTGGGCGCGACTGTGCGCGAACAGATGCACACCCGTGGCGCGAGGATTCAAGAGAGTGCCCAACTGCTCACGGGGCTGGAATTGCTGGGGTGGATCGGCGGATCGTTCCTGTTGTTGCGATTTGCCTGGCTGAGGATTCAAGGGAGCGACGGTTTGCGGCTGCATCAGCCGAGTGTGCCGCCGCCCTGGCCTGGCGGGATCGGCGCGGCGGTGCTTTTGCGCGGCGGTGCGCTCGGGGCGGTACTCTCGCTGGCATTTATTTCGCTGGCACCGTCGGAGCATGTCTCGCTGCGCGCCATGGCGATTCCGATGGCCAACTTGCCATTGCTGGGAATGGCCTATTACTACTTACTCAGACCATCGGGATTGAATATCGTCACGGGGTTCGGTTTGCAGATCCAGTGGCGGCAAATGGGGCGGCTGGCCAGTGTGGTGCTTGCCGCAGTCGCGGCTGGGCTGTGGGGTGAGTGGGTCATGAGCCAGGTGGCGGAGTCGCTGGAGCTCGCCAATCATTGGACGGAATGGTTCGACCCCGATCTCGTGTGGGCCTCGGGGTCGGTGTTGACCATCAGCTTGCTGGAGTATGTGGTGTTTGCGCCGGTCTTCGAAGAGCTGGCGTTTCGCGGCATCCTGTATGCCATCTTGCGCCGCCGTCTGAATCCGTTACCTGCCGCCCTCATCAGCGCCAGCATCTTTGCCCTGGCGCATGGCTATGGACTTATCGGTTTTATCAGTGTGCTGTGGAGCGGGGTGCTCTGGGCCTGGCTCTATGAGCGAACCGGCAGCCTGATCCCCGGTATGATCGCGCATGCCATGAATAATCTGCTGGTGTGTCTGGCCGTGATGGCCCTCCTGCGTTGAACAGGTTCTGTCTCATCAGGTGCCGAATCGATCCCCCGCAGCGCTTTTTCAGAAGAAGAGGGAGCTCTATTCCGTGAGCGGATGGAGTTGTGAGGCTGGTTATATGTGTCTAAGTATAGATTCCAAATGCTTTTCAAGCATGCGAGCGGTCGACAGGCCTGGAACGTGCCTGTTATGGTGATGCTTCGGCGAGGCCGTGCCTGAAAGCCGACTGTTTCAAACGCGTAGTTGAACGAGGACAATGCGTCCATGACCGTCACTTCAAGCGCGCGCATCAAACGAACGATTCTCTTCATCACGGGCCTGCTGTTTGCCGGCGGAGTAGCTCTTGCCTTTAAAACCGGGTTATCGACCGGTGCTCCGGACGCGCGACATTTGTTCAGCCTGCTAGGCACATCGTACCTTCTCGCATGGGGGGCATACGCGCTGCTCTCGCATGTTCCGCGGGATGAAATCAGAAGCCAATTCGTATTGTTGACGTTGTCCCTTGGAATGGCGCTCCTATTGGCTGAAGCTCCTGTCTGGCTCGATGCCATCGATTACAGAAGGACCTTCGGGAACACTGGTTTTCTCCCGTGGGAGCGACCCAATTATCTTCCGGACCGCGAGCTGTTGGCGCTTCCACGCCCTGGCGCAACGGTGAAGACGGTCTTTGGTCGAGGCAACATCGGTGAAGGTATCTGTCTTCCGGTCCGGCCGGCTGAATCCTTCGAAGTCAGGTATGACAAGAATGGATTTAGAAACGAAGGGGATTTTTCAGCGGCGGAAGTCGCCGTCATTGGGGATTCGTATGTGGAGTCTCCGATGATGCCTGGATCGGCCCTTGCGACCACTCGATTGGCAGAGCTGCGCGGCGGAACCGTCGCCAATCTCGGACAGTCCGGCTATGGCCCCCAGCAGGAATTGGCGGTGCTCAAGCGCTATGCGCTTCCTCTGCGCCCAAAGTGGATTGTGTGGGTTTTCTATGAAGGCAACGATCTTGTTGACGCACAAAATTACGGAGAACGGGTTTCCTTTCTGAACGGTATGTGGAATTCGATGAATAGGGCATGGGACCGCTCGTTCACCCTGAACGGTCTTGTCGCAGTCTCTCGATGGATCCACGGGTGCGTGCCGAACCAGCGAGTCGCAGGGAATTACGGCCTAATGGATGCCGAGGACGGCCATGAGCAACGGGTCTATTTTCTCGACCACTCCTCATCCGTCGCGCCGACTGTGCAGGAGTTGGAGGCCTTGCAGGCTACTGCCAACGCGCTGAAGGAGGCCTATGGACTGGCTCGCAGTCAGGGCGCGGACTTTATGGTCGCATTTGCGCCGACCAAGTTTAGGGTCTATCGCGACATCGTTCGGTTTGACGGAAACGCACAGGGGGACCTGAAGTGGTGGGTGCTGAACGATTTGCCAGAGCGGCTCCACCGGCTCGTCGCCGATATTTCGCCGGATATCCGCTATGTCGACCTTACGCCAGCCTTGTCAGCTGCGGCAAAGACCAAGCAACTGGTATTCATTCCTGACGATACTCATTGGACAGGCGCGGGTCATCGCGTTGTTGCTGAGACGCTGCACCAGGCCCTGGCTTACGTGGGGTCGAAATCATCCGGAGAGCATGAAGGCGGGATGCCTGCAAGAGCCGACGGCGCGGTGGACATCGCCAAGGGTGCCATGATGGTGCGAAACAAGGACGGGACTATTCGCTACTGGAGCGATAACGCGCGCGAGTTGTACGGATGGGACAAGAAGAGCGCATTGGGAAAGGTGTCCCATCAGCTTCTTCATACGGTATTTCCGGCGTCGCTGGAGCACATCGAGGCAGAACTCCTGGAAAGAGGGTTTTGGGAAGGACGCCTGATTCATGAGCGCCGCGACGGCAAGAAAATCACGGTCTTCAGCCGCTGGGAACTCCAGCAGGATGTTGGCGCCAAGGATCAGTCGATCACTATCGTGGAAATCAACAAAAAGCCGCCGATCTAGCGATATAGGGCCGGTCGATGTCGTTGTCGCGCCTGTATGGCGGCGAAGATCGCTTGGTTCAGGGTTTCTTCTGGGATTCGAGCTCATGGAGCGAGCGGTAGAGATCGGCGTGGGTCAGCCGTAGGTCCAGGTTGTGAAGCAATTTGGTCGAAGCGATTCGTTTTCCCGCTTCTTCCTGTGCGGCTGTGCGAACAGGGTTGAATGTGTCACGATCATTCATCGTTCCGTAGATGTCGTTCCATGTGCGGGGCTGTCCGTCGCTGACATTGTACGTTTCGCCTGGCATGCCTCGTTCCAGCGCGGCAAGGCAGATGGCCGCGAGATCTGCGACATGAATCAGATTCACATATTTGCGTGACGGTATGACGCGGCCGGTTCGGATCCAGTCGAGTGGATTTCTCTCTGGCCCATAAATGCCGGCGATACGCAGCACAATGGCGCCCGCTTCCTTGCGGAGATACTCCTCGCCTTGCACGCGCGGTTTGGTCAGATCGATCGGCGCGGTTTCATCGATCCATGGTGGCGGGTATGCCTGGGAGTCTCCCTGATCGTAGGCGGAGGTGCTGCCGAGTACGACCAGCCGGCGGGTTGAGCCGCTCAGCGACGCAGTGAATTGCCGGACAAGATCGATCGGCGCTGCCGGAAAGCACCATATGAGGTCGGCTTCTTGCGTGATATGTGTCCAGGTGGCCGGCTGTAACAGGTCAAACCGGAGACGTTGCTTGACCGGCACATAGCTGAGATGCTGCTCCGGCGAGCGGCTGGTGGCGTAGACTGTTGGGGAGCGATCGGCGACGAGCGGCCAGAGAAAACGGGCCGTGTAGCCTGAGCCGAGTATGACGAGGGGATTGGGTCGCACAATGGAACGCTCCATCCTACTTCACCCACAATGTGACAGCGCACAGCCGGCAAAGTCTACGGAAAACATATGGGTCTCGATTGGTATTAGTTTTCCATAGTGCTATAAGTGGATATCGGGTGTGAGCGTGCCGTACATAATGGAGCCGCTTAGATGCGGAGAGTTACCATGAAGAAGCCGATAGCGATTGTGTGTGCGTTGTCAGGACTGTTTCTTCTCACCGGCTGTCCAAGTGACGGTGGCGATGGTGCCGGGGGAAATTTTACGCTGGGTGGGTCGAATGCTTCTGCTATTGCCTATGTGGCTAATCAAAGCTCCAACGATGTCTCGGCCTATACCTTTAACAGTACAACAGGCGCATTAAGTGCGGTGGCGGGGTCTCCATTTTCAGTTGGGACAAGTCCTACCGCAGCTGCGGTTTCCTCCAATGGGGCGTTTGTGTATGTGGCAAATTCCGGAGGTAATACCCTTTCAGGATTTACAGCGAATAGCGCAACCGGAGTACTCACAGCTGTCGCTGGGTCACCGTTTGCGGCAGGAACCACCCCCAGTGCTGTCACCGTCTCTCCGAATAACGCATTTGTATTTGTCGCAAACCAAGGCACCAACAACGTGTCGGTCTATTCGATCAACAGTTCGACCGGGGTGTTGTCCGGAGTCGCCGGTTCGCCATTCGGAGCAGGAACAAACCCGGCGGCAGTAGCAGTCTCTCCGAATGGTTCCTTCGCCTATATCGCAAATGGGGGAGGGGATGTGTCTGGGTATACAATCAATTCATCCACGGGAGCTCTCTCGACTGTCGCCGGATCGCCATTTGGAGCGGGAACCAATTCCAGTGCGGTTGCGGTAAGCCCCAATGGATTGTTTGCGCTTGTCACGAATCTAGGCTCTAACAACATCTCCATCTATTCGATTAATGGATCGACGGGTGCCTTGTCCGCCGTGGCGGGCTCGCCGTTTTCTGTAGGAACGAGTCCGATTGCCGTGGCCGTGTCGCCGAACGGGTCTTTTGTGTATGTAACCAATCAAGGTTCCAGCAATGTTTCGGCCTTTACGATCAACAATACGACCGGAGCATTGACGGCGGTTGCCGGATCGCCCTTCTCCGCGGGGACCAGTCCGGCTGGTGTGACGGTCTCACCCGATGGGTCTTTTCTCTATGTGGCAAATGGAGGGACCAACAATGTGTCCGCGTTTACCATCAACGGATCGACGGGCGTTCTTGCTGCGGTAACTGGATCGCCCTTCAGCGCGGGTACGGCTCCTTCTGGAATAGCAACGCCTGGGCGTCCGTAGTGCAGAGTTTTCTCAAGAATAACAGAGGGTGTGGCTTGTTTTGTGCCCCGTAGAACTCCTCTCCATGGCGGGTTCAGACGTCTCGCTACGCTGCTATTCTTCTTTCATCACATTCCATGAGCGGTTTCAGTCGTAGGTCAGGCAGTCGGCGGAGGTGCCGTGGCTGCCCTGGCCCGCCATTCAATCCGGCTTGTCTGCGTTGATCGTTGGCTGACTGGAATGGGAGCGAGTCGATTCTCACGAGCAGTCGCGAGAGAGGGCGGATCTGCATCCGGACTATGCGGCTCGCTGTTCGAGTTCGGCTTGAAACACCTGGCAGGCATGGGTAAAGGCAGTATCGAGCGGAGTGAGCAGCGGCTCCGCGTCCGCAAGGGGTCCACCGCGACCGATCGCTTCGATCTGCTTGCACAAGTCCGACAACGAAACCGCCCCGAGGACGGCGCTGCGCGATTTCAGGCTGTGCGCGGCGTCACTGACGAGCCGGGCTTCGCCTGCGGCGACTCCTCGGTGAATCTGATCGACGAGTTGTTGCGAGTCCGTGAGGTAGAGGGTCAGGATCTTGCCGAGCATGTCCGGCTTCCCTGGCCGTTGCAGGGCGGTAATCGACTGCCATGCTTGCCGGTCGACGGTCTGGTAAGCCGCGGATTCGACCGCTGTCGGCTGAGTATCTGGCGCCTGGGTGGACTGGGCAAGCATCGGGATCTTAGCCGCCGCGTTCTGCGCCAGCCATAAAGTCACCATTCGGTGCAATTGTTCCATGGTGAAGGGTTTGGACAAGTAGTCGTTCATGCCCGATGCCAGGCAGTGGGCGCGATCTCCCGTGGTCGCATGGGCAGTCAGCGCCACGATAGGAATCGGCCGCTTCGACTCGGTGCTGCCTAATTCGCTTTCCCATGCCCGTATGAGGCGGGTGGCTTCGAATCCATCCATGTCGGGCATCTGGCAATCCATCAAGACAAGGTCGTAGCGAGTTTTCTTCACACAATCGACTACCTCTCGGCCGTTCTGTGCGACGGTGACGGAGCAGCCCAAATTTTCGAGCATTAGCCGGGCAATCTCCTGATTGACAGGATTGTCCTCGCCCAACAAGACCGCGCCGGCTAAGTGGGGCGTTGAGGCCGGTGCGGATAGCGGCGACGCGGCAGGTATTGGAGTGTTGCCAAGAAGACTCTGGAGCGCATCATGGAGCGCGTGGTACCGGAGCGGTTTGGTCACGAAGGGAATCTTGCCGAACACCGGGTCTTGTTCGGCCTCGGCCCGGCGAGTAAAGGACAGGAGCCTCAGGATGCCGGCCTCTGCGAGGGTGGCGTCGGACTGAAGATCTTGCAGCACGTGAATATCTGTCATGTCCGCGAATGTGTCATCGATAAGCGCAATGACCCGGCCGCCTTCCGTTGCGAGTTCGCCCATCACCTGCTCAAGAAATTCCGCGCCGGTGTCTGCGATCTTGGGCACAAGACCCCAGCTGGAGAGATATTGTATCAACAGCAGCCTCGTCGCGGGATGACTCACGGCGGCGCATATTCGAAGGTCTGCGAGTGCGGGATCGGATGCGCGTTCCGCGCCGCGATCGGCCTGTAGTGGCAAGGGAAGGGTGACCGAAAACGTGCTGCCTTGACCGATGCCGCTCTGGACCACGATGGCGCCACCCATCAATTTGCTGAGCTGTTTGCAAATGCTGAGTCCCAGGCCGGTGCCGCCGTGGACTCTGGTCGAGGACCCGTCCACTTGAGAAAACGACTGAAAGAGCCTCGCTTGCCCTTCGGGGCTGATGCCTGTCCCCGTATCGGTGACCGCAATGCGGAAGATGGCCGGCCCAAGTTCTCGCGACGCCGGTGAGTCTAGGGTGACGGATAGGCGCACATCGCCCTGCTGGGTGAACTTGATGGCGTTCCCCAGAAGATTCGTCGCGATCTGACGGATGCGAACAGGGTCGCCGATGACGGCGGCAGGGGCTGCTGGATCGTACTCCGCCAGCAGCTGGAGGCCTTTTTGCTGCGCGCGTTCGGCCAGCTGTTCTGTTGTGCGCTCAATCAGGTCTCGGAGATCGATGGCCGCTGGATGAATGTCTAGCTTTCCGGCCTCGATTTTCGAGAAGTCGAGAATATCGTTAATGAGGGCCAGCAACGTGTCGCCGGAAGTGCGAATGGTTTCGACGTAGTGGCGTTGGGTGCTGGACAGAGCGGTGCGCGCCAGGATTTCCGTCATCCCAATCACGCCGTTCATCGGGGTCCGGATCTCATGGCTCATGTTCGCGAGGAATTCCGCCTTTGCTTTGGCCGCGTCTTCGGCCGCGAGTTTGGCGATGGCGAGTGCGTCTTCCGCTTCGCGGCGGCGGGCGGCTTCCAGAATGAGTGTCATCAGATTTGCCAAGGCTTGCGTAAATTGCTCTTCGTCCTGAGCCCATTGCCGTGACGCCCCGACATGCTCGATGGTAATCACGCCGGCCAATCCGGCTTTGGTGAAGAAGGGGGCATCCAGCCGGGACGCGATTTGTTTTAGAGCAAAAGTGCCGGAGGCGAACTCCCGGAAGGAGTCATGCTGTTGAGCGTGAGCGGCGGCAATCACCGACTCTCGCCGGAGCGCTTCAAAATAGATTGGACATTGGTGTGGCACAAGCGTGGGTTCCAGCCCGTGATCTTTTTCCGAGCGACTATAGCGGTCGAGGCAATAGAGCGCCTGCCCGATCTCATCGAAGATCCATATGCTGGCCCGCTCCACTGAAAGCGATTGCGCTGCGGTCTCGGTGATTTGTTTGGCGGCAGCGGTCAGCGAGTCTTCGAAGACCGTCCGGTCTTTCACGAGCGCCAGCGTGGCGCGCTGTTGAGTTTGCAACCGCTCTTCCTTCGTTTCCAGCTGCCTGTTTTCGGCTTGCAGTGCTGAGGCCTGTTCCTCGGCATGGTGTTGTGCGTCGACGGCTCCTGTCAGCTCGATTTGGGCGCGCAGGCGGGCTTCCATCGCGCGGTGATTGGCAAGCGCGACGGCAACATGATCGGCGAGGCGGCGGACTGCGGCCAATTCGTCCTTCGAGGGGATGGTCTCTTGTCGAAACGCGAGCGCCAGCAGGCCGCTGGCGAGATGGTCCACGATGATCGGAAAGAGCGCGACACTGGCCTGTTCGGGGGCAGCCAGCGCTTTCAGATATTCCGGCAAGGAGAGCGCTGGGATCAGCGCATGGTGAGGGTGGGCCTCGAGAAAGGCGAGATCGGAGGGAGAAAGCAAGCAGGGTGTTTCCGTGAATGCTTCGCCCGATGAGGCGTTCAGCTGTAGCACGGCCAGCAGGGTGGCGTGCGACCGGTCTGTCTGAAACAGGGTCATGCCAATGGCCTGGCACGGGAGACTTTCCGAGATCCGGGATTGTACGAGCCTGATCGTGGCCCGCGGATCTTGGCTTGAGAGAATGGCCTGACTGATGGCCGCGAGCGTTTCCAGCGTGTGAAATTGCTGGCTGAGCTGGCTGGTCATGCGGTTGAAGGAATTGGCCAGCTCCTCAAATTCGTCGCGACTGTGGACGGCCACCCGGGTGGAAAAATCTCCCTCCGCCAGTCTCATGGTTCCTTCTTGAAGCAGAGTCACGGGATGGAGACTTCGGCGGATATGCGCGAGGCTGAGCAGCACGATGACGCTCAAGGCTAGTGCCATGACAAAAAAGAAGGTGTGACGAAATTGATCGACCGGGGCCAAGGCGATTTCTTTTGGCTGACTCAGGGCGATCACCCAGGGAGCCGCCAGAAAGTGATAGCGGAGAGGAATGGTCCAGGTACTGAGAATCTGTTCATGGCCGTCGAGTTCTCCAACAAAGGTTTCCGCCATGGGGCGAGTTAAATCTTGCCGTTGGAGATTAGGAAGAGAAATTTGGCCATGCACGGTGGCGTAGAGGATCTGCCGGTCTGGGCCTTCAAGGATGAGATCGGTGTCGGGCGGCAGGATTTCTTTGTCCTGGGTTTGCCAGAGGAGCTGCTCATCGACAAGGGCCCACAGCAGTCCCGCGTCCAATCGGCCGGGGTTGACGGCGCGGAGCAGGACGAACGTCGTCACATTGTGCGCGCCAGGTTGCAACCGGAGCAGCGTCTTGCCTGCCGCAAGATGGTTCACCTGGCTTTCGTCTAACTGGTGTTGCGCCGGGCTGCCATATCTGAGCAGCCGGAGTTCGCGGAAACGATGGCCGGGTTCCTTCACGGCAGCTGGCAGCATCGCATCCTGAAGCGCCGTTTCATCCGAGGGGAATTGGGTTGCGAGTCGCTCAAGATCGGTCTTCATGGCCAGAAAGTGGTTGATGAGCGCCATCCCCTGTGACTTGCTCTCCCGTTTAAGACGTGCGGAGGTTTGCTGGATCAACTGGTCTGTAACATGCTGATAGGACACCCATCCCAGAATGGATGTTGGGATGAGGGCGCAGAGGACGAAGAGTCCCAGCATGCGGCGCGCGACACGACTTTCGAGAAGCGAGAAAGAAACCGTGGATGTCATGATTCCCGTGGGCTAGAAGTTTTTCGCCAAGCCATAATAGGCGCCATCGCTGGCTCGAATGACGTCGTCGTGACTTTTCTGGGCGGTGAGAGGCGCGACGGTTTCGCCATCCTTCCCCATACTGTACAGGTCGAAATCAGAAGTGACAGGGTGCAGGAAGTGGTCTTTCCTGGGTTTCCCGCTGCCGCATGTCGCTCCCCCTCCGCTCCCATTCCCACTCCCGTTCCCGCCTCCACTTCCGCTCCCGCTCCCGCTTCCACTTCCGTTTCCGCTACTGCTGCTGCTACTTCCACTTCCACCACTTCCGCTGTTGCTATTGTTTCCTCCTTTAGCGATGAGCTGGATCAGATTTTGAGAATGGCCTCCGCCTATCGCGAACGAAACCTGTGCGCGGGTCAGATGTAGAGAGTTATTGGCGGGAAAGACTCGTCCAGAGAATCGATGTGCCGGGGCGTCGGGAGGGGGCAGATGGCCGACCATGATATTGGTCCCACAATCGATTCGGAGGTACTGATAGGGATTTCCCCAAGGGTCTAGCAATGCGCTCAGGCCCGCCTGTGCCAGGGTATCGGGATATTGCCCTGAGGTCGCGGCATAGCCCTTCACCGTTCCTGCAATCATGTGCAGTTCGGCAATGGATCTGGCAACCTTGGCCCTTTCGATGAAGTCCAGGTAGTTCGGTACGGCCAGGGAGCTCAAGATGCCTAGAATGGCGACGGCTATCATGAGCTCGATCAGCGTGAAACCGCCGCTGTGCCGGAGGCCAGGCGACGTTCGGCGCCGGGTTGGCCCGAACGGTTGTGCCTGAGTCTCTGGACGCCATCTGCTCATGCTCAGTCGTCTATTCTTTGTAAGTCTTAAACCAATCCAGTGCAGATCTCAGGTCTGCGAGATCCTGATCGATGGGCCTCGTGAGCTTGGCAACATCCAGTTCGCGCGTTGTCGCAAGGCGCTGTTTGAGCCGGTCGTAATCGAGCGCGAGGGTGGCGTGGGCCTGCTTACAGGCGCTGAGTTTTGCGGTGAGTTGCGCAGTCATCTGATTCAGGAGTGCTGTTTCAGCAGTCAGATAGTCTTCCCGGCATAGCCTGGTAGTGACGGACAGGTTGCCGTCTCGGATGCGAGGCAAGGCCTGCCTCAAGCGGACGAGGGGCGCGGTGAGATGGCGCATGGCTCGGAAGGCATGCACACATTGGAGGACGAGGATGCAGGCCGCTCCCAGCGCCCATGGCCAGTAGTGGTCGTGCAGCGTGAGCAAGTCGGTGCCGGCGCGGGCGCGTTCCTGCCAGGTGAGGGCTGGATCGGCAACCGCTTGCGTCAATGGCTGGAACACCGGAATGGCCAGCATGAAGAAGATGAGCAGCGCGTACAGGATCATGAGGGAGAGCACGCGAATTTGGAGCGGATGGGCCCATGGTTGGGGGCGTTCCGTGGTTTGGCTTGCCGGAGAGTCGGTGTGTTTCTGACGCAAGCCTGGCTCAGTTGAGTCAGGCGGTGAAGACAGATTGGCTGGAATGCCGTCTGGCAGGCTCGTTCCGGCTGGGCGTTGTGCGGTCGGATTCATGCGGCGCACGGTCACGCGGCTTTCTTCGAGGCCAGTGAATGCATCGGCCTCGGATCGGAAAAATCGATGTGCTGTTGATCCGGCGGCGGCGACGCCGGTTGATGCTGAAATTCAGCGAGACTGGTCTTGAGCCCGAGTATTCTCGATTCGAGCGTCCGGAGCGCGTCGGTGAGTTCATTGGGGGCATGGTGGTCGACATGCACCACCACATCCTCGTAAGCCTGAGACACAATCTCGCAGTGCAGCTGCAAGGTTTCGATCTTTTGCTCCAGGCTGTTCATCATGGCGTTAAAGTCGCGGGCCTCCGGGTGCAGATAGTCGTGTTCGCGCAAGGTGACGCGCTGGTAAATCTGGCCGGTGCCGACCGATCGGAACAGAATCTTGAATCGATAGAGCGGGCCGGCGATGCGATGCATGAAATACAGGGAGTGCAGCAGGAGCCCCAGAAAGGTGATGAGCAGCCACGGCCAGACTCGCGCCGTCGCGTTCAGAAATTCAGTGGCGACCCGAGCCTGCTCTTGCCAGGAAAGAGACGGATCGTCGAGAGGCTGCGCGATTGGCAACAGGACGGCTTCGTACAACACGACGATCAAACAGGAAAAGTAGAGCAGCGTCATGACCACATACGAATATTGGATCGGGTGGACGAACAATTGTCTCCGCTGAAACCAGCCGGTCATGATTCCACCGCGGTCCTGGTCCAGACCAGATGGGATTGGTTTTTGAAGGTAAGGGTCCGGTCGCGGGTGTGGTAGTAGAGCGACAGCGTTTGTTCGTCGCGTCGCGAGGGGCCGTACACGAGCGTGTAGAGTATGCGCAGACCATCGGGAGCGGCCTTCAGCCGCCTGATCGTCTGCGCCTCGAGATGTTCGTCCCCCACGGTGAATGTCACCGCATGGCTGGTGAACACGAGCATTCCATTTTCGTATCCAGCGGCGGCGGTCGTCCATGCGCCGATTAACTCGTCAGGACAAGCGGCTGGAGCCTCTTGCCTCATGGCGAAGATCGCACCGGCGATCGTTCCGATGACGAGGCAAGTGAGGATTGCGATCCGGAGAGTCCATCGTTTCTGCGAGGGCAGGCCCGAGTTGGTGCTGATGTCTGCCGCGTGCGTCATAAGAGTCCTTAGAGTCCTTGCCGTAGAGGGACTGCGAAAACGACTATCGAATAGGCGGCACAGCAGGGGTATCCCTTGCTGTGCCGATTTCTTTATCGGCCAACTGAAGCGCAACTGAAGAAGCGAGCCTGTCTATATGGCAGAAAGCGGCCGTGCTGCGTGGAGGCGGTGTGTTGTGCATGGTAAGATGCTGCCGATGCCGCTCACATCCTTCCATCCCATCATTGCCGAGTGGTTTCAGTCGCAGATTGGGCAGCCGACGGAGGTGCAGCGGCAGGCCTGGCCCGCCATTCAATCCGGCGCGGATGCGTTAATCGCCGCGCCGACCGGGTCGGGCAAGACCCTCGCGGCCTTTCTCTCCTGCATTGATGCGCTCTTCATGCAAGCCCTCGCGCGGGAGCTCGACGATCACACGCATGTCTTGTATGTCTCGCCGCTCAAGGCGTTGAGCAACGATATCCAGAAGAATCTCCAACGGCCGCTGGCCGAGATCGGGCAGTTGGCCCTGCAAGTCGGCTTGCTGATGCCAGAGCTGCGTGTGCTCGTCCGCACTGGCGATACGCCGATGGCGGACCGGCAGCAGATGCTCAAGCGGCCGCCGCATATCCTCGTGACCACGCCGGAGTCGCTGTTCATTCTGCTCACGGCGGAGAAGAGCCGCCGTCTGCTGCAAACGGTACAGACGGTCATCGTCGACGAAATTCACGCGCTGGCGCCGAACAAGCGTGGCGCTCATGCGGCGCTGTCGCTGGAGCGATTGGACGCGTTGACCGCGATCAAACCGCAACGCATCGGCCTGTCGGCGACGCAACGGCCCATAGAATTGGTGGCGGAGTTTCTGGTTGGGGCCCGCCCGCGTCCAACCATTATCGATGTCGGTCATCGCCGTGAATTAGACCTCGCGGTGGAGGTGCCGAAGGATGAGCTGAGCGCCGTGGCGACAAATGCCATTTGGTCCGACGTCTACGATCGCGTGGCCGAACTCGTTCGGCAGCATCGCTCGACACTGGTGTTCGTCAATACGCGTCGCCTGGCCGAGCGGGTGTCGCACTATCTGGAAGAACGGCTCCACGATCTGGGCCCTGGCGCGGTGGCGGCGCATCACGGCAGCCTGTCGCGGCAGATTCGCCTGTCGGCGGAAGAGCGATTGAAGACTGGCCAGACGCGCGTCGTCATCGCCACGGCGTCGCTGGAGCTGGGCATCGATGTCGGCACGGTCGATCTTGTGTGCCAGATCGGCTCGCCGAGAGCGATTGCCACTGGATTGCAGCGGATCGGCCGGGCCGGCCATTGGATCAAGGCGATTCCCAAAGGCCGCTTGTTTGCCATGACCAGGGACGAGCTGCTGGAGTGCGCGGCGTTGGTGCGCGCGATTCGCCGGGGGACGCTGGATCGGATCGAGATTCCACCCGCGCCGCTCGACATTCTTTCTCAGCAGATTGTGGCGGCAGCGGCCAGTCAGGCTTGGACGGAAGACGAGCTCTATGCCTTGTTCCGCCGGGCCTATTCCTACCGGGATCTTTCGCGCGGCGAGTTCGACGGGGTGCTGCGCATGCTGGCCGAGGGGATTGCCACCAGACGGGGGCGGGGCCTGGCCTATCTGTTCCATGACCGGATCAACCGGCGGATCAAAGGCCGGCGCGGCGCGCGGCTGGCGGCGATCACCTCCGGCGGCGCAATTCCAGACACGGCGAACTACGCGGTGGTGGCGGAGCCCGATGGGACCGTAGTCGGATCGGTCGATGAGGATTTCGCGGTGGAGAGCCTTGCCGGCGACATCATGTTGCTGGGCAATACGTCGTGGCGGATCAAAGGCATCGAAGCTGGGAAAGTCCGTGTAGAAGATGCCCAGGGCGCGCCACCAAACATTCCATTCTGGCGCGGTGAGGCGCCGTCGCGGACGGCCGAACTTTCGGCGGAAGTGGCCGCGCTGCGGCAGGAGATTGCGCAGCAGGCTTGTTCGAGTGATCCAGCCATCGCTCCTCACCCATCGGCCATTATCTGGCTTCACCGCGAATGCGCCTTGGATCAGCGTGGCGCGCAACAGGCCATCGAATATGTCCTCGCCGGCAAGGCGATGCTGGGAACGATGCCGACGCAGGATACGATTGTCGCCGAACGATTTTTCGACGAGAGCGGCGGGATGCAGCTGGTGTTGCATGCGCCCTTCGGCGGGCGGATCAACCGAGCCTGGGGCTTGGCTCTGCGCAAACGGTTCTGTGTCACCTTCGATTTCGAGTTGCAGGCCGCGGCGACAGACAACGGCCTGGTGATCTCGCTGGGTGAGAAGCACAGCTTTCCGTTGGAGTCGGTGTTTGGCTATCTGCATTCGAAGTCCGTCCGAGAGGTGCTGATTCAAGCGGCGCTGCTGGCGCCGATGTTTGCGACTCGCTGGCGGTGGAATGCGTCGCGCGCGCTGGCGCTGCTCAGGTTTTCCAAGGGCAAGAAAGTTCCCCCGCAGATCCAGCGGATGAAGTCGGAAGATTTGCTCGCGGCGGTTTTCCCGGATGCGATCGCCTGCCAGGAGAATCTCACCGGCGAGCGGGCGGCGCGGCAGATTCCAGACCATCCGCTCGTGAACGAAACCATCCGCGATTGTCTGACAGAGGCGATGGATCTTGACGGACTCACGGCAATTTTGCAGCGCATCGAGTCCGGCCAAATTCGCTGTGTCGCCATTGACAGCCCCGCGCCCTCGCCGTTTTCCCATGAGATCCTCAATGCCAATCCCTATGCGTTCCTCGACGATGCGCCGCTGGAAGAGCGCCGCGCGCGAGCGGTCGAGATGCGGCGGACGCTGCCGCCTGAGCTGCTTGGACAGGTCGGCGCGCTGGACCAGGCGGCGATTGAAGAAGTGGAGCGGGAGGCTTGGCCGGTCGTGCGCGATGCCGACGAATTGCACGACGCGCTGCTGACGCTGGTGTGGGTGCCGGTCGAAGAAGGAGCCGCGTGGGCCGCGTTTCTGCCGCGCCTCATCGAAGAAGGGCGGATAGCGGAGTTGCCGGCAAGATGTGAGGGGCGAGCGGTGCAGGGCTGGGCTGCGGCGGAGAACCGGGAGCGGGTTGAGCGATTGCTTGCGAGTGGCGACGAGGAGGCGCTGGTCGCGGCGGTGCAAGGGTGGATGGAAAGTATCGGGCCGGCGACGGTGCCGCAATTGGCGGCGCGTCTGCATCTGGCTGCCGATGGCGTCGCGGCCGCGCTGCTGAAGGTGGAATCGCAGGGACAGGTTCTTCGTGGAAGTTTCCGTCCCGCTTCAGCACTCAGCGCTCAGGCCCCGGCACGTTCCGGTGCCGCGGTGCCCGAATGGTGCCACCGCCGGCTTCTAGCGCGAATCCATCGATTGACGGTCGGCCGATTGCGCAAGGATATTGAACCGGCAACTGTGACCGAGTTCATGCGCTTTCTTTTGCTGTGGCAGCATGTCGCGTCCGGCTCTCGCCTGCATGGGGAGGTGGGGCTCGCGCAAATCATCGCCCAACTGGCTGGGTTTGAAGCGGCGGCATCGGCTTGGGAGCCGCAGCTCTTGCGCGCGCGCCTGGCGAAATATGAACCGGAGTTGCTGGATCGCCTCTGCCTGAGCGGCGCGGTGAGCTGGGGGCGGCTTTCACCGCATCCTCGCCTGGCGTCCGGCGATGAGCCGGACCGGGCGCGGCGCATTGTGCCGACCAGTGTGGCGCCGCTCAGTCTGTTTCCGCGCGAAGACGGGGAATGGCTGATGAGAGCCTGTGTGGATAGCGCGGCGCAGGCTGGGCCGGATCCCTACGGCCAGTTGAGTGCCGTGGCTCAAGAGGTGCGCCGTGTCTTGCATGAGCGCGGGGCAAGTTTCTTTGCCGATCTCGTGCGGTTGACCAATCATCTGTCGGCGGAGGTCGAAGCCGGGTTGTGGGAACTGGCCTCGGCTGGACTGGTGACGGCCGACGGGTTCGACAATCTTCGCGCGCTCATGGACCCACGCCGCCGCCGCGCGGAAGGCCGGGAGCGGGCGCGCCGCCCTCGTCATACCGCCGGCCGTTGGTCGCTGCTCCGGAGCGCGACTCAATCCTCAGCATCCAACCAGGAGCGCGCTCCTGCGGAGGCTGTTGCCCGCCAGCTCTTGCGGCGGTATGGGGTGGTCTTTCGTGATTTGCTGGCGCGGGAGTCGTTGGTCCAGTCGTGGCGCGATCTGCTGGTGGTCTACCGGAAGTTGGAGCTGCAGGGTGAGGTTCGAGGCGGCCGGTTTGTTACGGGATTTGTCGGTGAGCAATTCGCCCTGCCGGAGGCGGTGGAAGCCTTGCGGACGGCCCGGAAGAGCGGCAGCTCCGTCGGCGGAGCCGAGATCAAACTGTCGGCCTGCGATCCGCTGAATCTTGCCGGAATTATTCTGCCAGGTCCCCGCGTGCCTGCCGTGGCGACGAACTTTCTCGTCTTCCGAGACGGCGCGGTGGTCCGCACGGTGACCGCGAAGAATCGAACAGCCGAGCCCATTCAGATGCGTGGGCTCGTGCAGTCTATTTGACTTCGGGATTCGGCGCGCCCGAGCACAGCACATCCCACTGCGCCGCGAGATTCGAGTTGCCTCCACCCCAATCCAAGAAGGCGCCTGTGTGGTCTACCGTGGCTCCGGCTCCTTCCCACTTTAGGTCCTGCGGGTCGCCCTTGCGGCGGAATCGAGGCCGGCCTTTGCCGTCTCCGTCTTCCCAGCGGCCTTTATAGAGATAGAGGTTCCCGTCGATTGCAGTCAGGTGCCCGGCGGCGCAGTCCGCGCTGGCGCGATACAGCGGTCGAAATCCAATCCAGCCGGAGCGCACTTGTTCTTTCGCACAGAGCGGATCGCGAGGTTTGTACGCGGCGCACCATTTGGCTGCATCGTCGGGATGGATTCTTGCCTCGGCGGTGGCATTGGCGGTGCCGATCCCGGCTTTCGTCGTGACCTGGGGATTGAGGCGTTTGGGGAGATTGCAGATCGGGAGATATTCCGCGCCCGCGCCGGATTGCGAATCGTCGGCGGAGAGCAGGCTCAAACACATCGCCGCGGCAAACAGGACTGGCACGGCGAGCCGGGGGAGGCGCCAAGAGTGCGGCATGGGGGTTCTCCTTATCTCTAAGCCAAAGATGGAGCGATTGAAACGGGTGAAACCGGAGGCACTCTAAGAAAACAGGGAAGGCCTGTCAAGGCAACCGGAGGAACGGCGTGTTGACTGAGGGTGGGTTTGTGTTGGGCGAGGGTTACGTTGGCAAGGCGAGCACCGGGCAGCGGGCGCCGCGCAGGACCCGCTCTGTGATACTGCCGCGCATGAGGTCCAGCAACGAGTCGTGCCCCGCCGTGGTCATGACGATCAAGTCCACGTCGAAGTCGGCTCCCATCGCGAGAATGACATCGACCACGTTGCCGCGGCAAGTCATCGAATGCCAGAGCCAGCCGTCCCGATGAGGGAATTGGATGCGGCTGAGCGCTGACTCGTCGCCGACCTGCATGACGATGCCGGTCTGATTGTCGCCGCCCAGCGCGGCGGCCAACTGTGCCGCGGCATCGACGGCGCGTTGCGGATGCGCGTCGGCGCTGACGGGAATGAGAATGCGCCGCAATTTGAGCCGGCCGGAATCTTGCGCGATGAATCCTTCCACATGCGACGGAACGAAGAGGGTTGGACTATGCGTGCCTCGCGCCACCGGTTCGGCCACCGACTGATGCCGCCAGCGGGCCAGTCCGTCGTACTGATGCGTGGCCATGACCAGCAAGTCGGTCGGATGGGTGCTCATGTACCGCAAGATTCCTTCGGTCGGGTTGTTCTCCAGCGCGCGGACTTTTTTTATGGTGATGCCCAGGTCTTGCACGCGCTCGCGCGCGCTTCCCGCGGGAAGCAGCTCCCACCGTTCGAGGATGGGCCGGACTTTCGGAAAATCTTCGAAGTCCTTTCTGGCGACGCCCGGATCGACATGCATGATGGTCAGCTCGCCCTGAAGCGCGACAGCGAGTTTCACGGCGTGGAGCAGGGCGGTATGGCTATCCTCAGAAAAATCGGAGGGATGGAGAATGCGCTGAAAGGGAAGCGTCGCGGTTGAGGCTTGCGTGGTGGTCATACGAGTCCGACAGGGGTTAGTGAGATGGCCGATAGGATTGAGCGGTTGCATGAAGCTGCGCGAGCCACTGTTCTGGGGCTGCATGAGTGTCTGGCCAATCGTGCGCATATTGGCGTTGGACTGCGGCGCCGAAGTCGGCACGATGAGGTTCCGGCACGCCGAGCAATGTTCCTACGGCGCTCAGGTATTCGCCGGATCCGGCGGCGATGTTCTGCTCCATATTCTCCCGGCTCGCGGCGATCAGGGCAAGCGCTTTGTAGTTCGGTTTCACCAGCCCATCTTCCGATACCCAGCTGCGAACGGACGATGTGGTGCCGCTGATATTTGAGGTCGTGTCCATGGTTTGGTCGAGCGTAGCCTTGATTGAACAGCCGGTGGTTAGAACAAGGGGGAAGAGCATCACTGCAAGTCGTGCCGAGTGGGATGGGATGCGCATGACGGTTCCTCTCTCTTGAGGACATGGAGTAGTCGACCTGGCGGCCACTATAGCACAGCACCCCTTAAGTTTAGCTAGGGGGATCCGATAAGGCTCACAAGAAGACTTACAAACAGGAACAGATGGTATGTCAGTCGCAGCGCTCGCATCGTTCGACCCGTCCAAATTCTTCCAGGCTTCGGCAGCGGAGGTCTCGGCGGCGGCGGATCTGAGCGGCCGTCTGAGCGTCACGACGGCCGAAGGCGATAAAATTACACTTACGGCCGATGTCGAAGCCCGGTATCGGGCGGTGAATTATCAGGCAAAGGCGGAGACCGATCAGGGCACGGTCGAGGTGGCGGTCACGAGCGTTGAAGCGTCATTGAAAAAACAATATGGCGTGACGGTCGAAGGGGATTTGAACGAACAGGAGTTGCACGATCTTGAGAAACTGTTCCGGAAGGTCGGCAATATTTTCCGCCAGTATTTCCGTGGACAGGACGACGACGCGCTCGCCAGGACCGCCAAGCTGGCCGACAAATTCGGCGGACTATCCTCTCTCTCCAGCTTGGACCTGAGCGTCAACGTCGAACGGTCTGTGACGGTCGTGGCGGCGCAAGTGGCCGCTCAGGTGGCGGGGCAACCTGCAGCCTCGACGGATCGTCCAGCTTCCGTTTCTTCGACTCAATCGGCGACAACGGGTACCCCGGGTGTGGCGTCTTCGACGGCTGCGGCGATCCCGCAGCCGCCTACGAGTACTACGGCGCCCACCCAGCCTTCGCCGCGTTCGACGGATGCCGCCACTCCGGCAGCTGGCGCGACGACGCATCTTGTCGTGGCGGCGCCGGATGCGTCGCAACCGAAGTCGCTGGTGCAGCAAGTCTTGGATGCGCTCGAAGAGGCGAAGGCCGAATCCCAGAAGGTCCGCAAGTATTTGCCTGATTTCCTGAAGAAGTTGCGCGAGGACCTTGTCAACGAATTGCAGGGTGAACAGAAACAGGCGCGACAGACTTCTCCCGCCGAACAACCGGCGGCTCCCGCAGACGCTCCCGCGGGCACGGTGACGAGCGCGGTGCTGGCGTATCGAGCGGTTAGTCTCACGTCGGTGTCCCTCTCGATCAGAACATAATCTTCCACAAGGACAACAACGTCAGCCGAAAGGTTGGCGTAAGCGAGACAGGGCGGGGCCGGTGATTCCGGCCCCGCCGTTGTCGTTTTCGCCTGTGCGAGGCGTTAGTTCTTCCATAGCCGCCGATACCAGGCCTTCTCTTCTCCGGCCGGCACGGCCGCGATGTTCATCTGCTTGCGGATCTCGCCGATGTTCCAGCCCGTCAAGTTGGCCAGCGTCTGCGCTTCCCGCTCATAGCGTTCGCGCAGCTGTTGCCGGTAGGCGGTCGCCGCCGCGCACTCGTCCGTACCTGTCCAGGGATGGCGGAGGATGTAACGGGCCTGGAAGTTCGACCGGTCCGAGGTTTCCTGGAACAGCAGGTCTTCAGGAAAGTGCGCCGCGTCGTAGCGGACATGCAGGCGGGTGAGGAAGACGTTCTGGGCCATCGGCATGCTCCGGCCTCGTTGCGGGCCACCGGGGTTGTTTTGCCAGAAGACGCCCAGTCCGCGCAGTTCTTCAGTGGAGAGCGGATTCGCCGCGCAGGGGTCGCACCAGTTCATGTCCCAGGCATATTCCAGAAACACGCCGCGTTCGCTCTCGCGTTTCACTTGCTGCGCGAAGAGATCGCGATAGAAGTCGCTGAATGCGTCCTTCACATAGAGCGGGATCTCCTGTGCCTCCGGCAATCGGACGGTCCGATAGTTTGTCGTCTCGACGCGGCCTTGTTTCGTCAGAAAGTAGATGAAGAGTTCCTGCGCGCCATCGGCGTTGACCGTGCCCAGGCGAATCGGCAGCATGAACTTCGGCGATTCGAACGCGATTTGCAGCGGCCGCAGATGGGTGAGGCCGAGCTTGGCCTGTTCGCCGAGATTGACCTTGGCGACAAAGAACTTCAGATTCTGTTTGAGGTAGCTGTGAAGCACGGCTGACGCGCCGTTGGGAATTTTGTAGCCGTTCTCCGCCAGCCAGGTCTCCAGCCCGGCGCTTTCCTTCGCTGACAGGATAAGGATGTCGTACTCGCCGACGAGATATTGCGCTTCCACCGTCACGCCCAGCACCCGTCCTCGTTCGCTGGTGGATTCGGTGGAGGCCGGGGCCATGTGTTTCATGGCGCCCATCCGGTCTTGCTTCATGTCGTCGCGCCGGCAGGGGTTCTCATCGAAGTATTCCACCAGCCGGGGGGCCGAATAGTCGGCCAGATGTTTGAGGACGGCCGGATCGCCGATGTGGATTTGCTCTTTCTCCAGCACCGCCGGCACCGGCACGACCATGGCGAATTCTTTCACGTCGCCTTTGAAGTCGTTGGCCATGGTGATGACGGTTTTGCCGTCGTGGCGGGCGATCGCGACTTCAGAGGCCTTATTGAAGAGCTTCGTATCGGCTTTCCCGACATAGAAACCGCAAAAGGCCGAGGCGTTGCCGCTCCAGGCGAGCAGGCTTATCAGGAACGTGAATGCCGGAATGAGGATGCGTCTCATGAGGCCCTCCTTTGTTGGTGAAGTGACGGCGGAATGAACAGAGGTGTCGCGGCGGGCACATGGCCCGTCGAAGGCTTGGACCAGTTGTAACGGGGGCCAGGAAACAGGCGATCCAGCAAGGGGACGAACGGCGCACAGGCGATCAACCCCCAGAGCGGACCGTTGGGGCGGAACAGGACGAATTGAACGGCGAGCGCGGCCAGCGTGACGAGCAGAGCGTAGGCGATTCGTCCGACTCTGGAATCGGGCGTCGTTTTTGGATCGGAGATCATGAAGAACGCGAAGATGAGCAGCGCGCCGCTTTCAAGCTGATGCAGCGGGATGGTTAGTGGGTCGCCGAGCCAGAGCGCCCGCACGATGAGGAGGCCGACGTAGAAGGCGAGAAAGGCGAGCGTGACATCGGCGCGAGCGGCGCGGGTCACGACCAGGCTGCCGAGGCAGGCGATCAGAAACCCGAACCAGGCGATTTGTCCCCACTGCCCCGGCGATATCCAGCCGAGTCCGCTTCCGATCATGACGGCCAGCGCGAGATTCGTTGGATTGAAGACGTGCTTGTCCTTCCAGCGGAAAGCGAACTTGCTGCCGATGGCGAGGGCCGCGGCCAGCGCGGCAACGGTGAGATGTTCGGTGCGGAGCAGCAGGCAGAGGGACAGGGCGGAGATCAGCGGGCTTTTGGCGTCGAATGCCGGGAGCCCGGTCATGCGCGCGCCAGCATATTGCGCGAGCAGCGCTGCGCCGATGGTGGCGGCGATCTGGGCGGCGGAGACGTCGAAGTGAAGAAAGAGAAGCCCGTACAGGAGCATGGTGGAGAGGCTCGCGATCTGATACAGGCGGGGATCGGGAGCTGCATAGGGAGAATGGAGGCGATCTGAATTCATCTGGCACCTCGTGAGTAGTGTGGCGTTGCGCTCTACCTGCGATATGGCGCCAGAGGTGGAATCCTTTCAGGGACGAGGCACGCAATATTCGGTGGAGTTGAGAAGGTGTTCTTTGGGCAGGCCCTATTGTTGCGGGGTGGAGTAATTGACAGGCTAGACGCACATTGCTAGGGTTCCGTGAAATTCGAAGCCGTTGAGATGCCTTTTGCGAAAAAGGGGGACGGCCCATGCCTAATATCTACGTGGTCCTGAATGACGGCACTGTGGTGGTGGAGCTTTGGACCGGCTCGGTCACTCACAATGAGTTGTTGGCGCATCAGCAGCGGCATTTGAACGACCCGTCGATTAAGATCGGGGCATCTGTGTTGGTCGATGCCGAGAGTGCGCATTTCGGAACGACCGCGGAGCAGGTGAAAGACATCGTGGTGCGCTATGGCGAAATGACCGGCCGGCTCAGGATCGGCCGGAAGGCGTTGCTCGTCAATCGGGAGACGTATGACCGGGCGCTGCTGCTCGTGAAGGAGTCGGAGGGGTATGGCGTGAGGGGCATCATTTTCAATTCTCTCGACATTGCCTGCATCTGGCTGGGCCTCGATATCGCCATGGTGCGGAGGCAATTGCAGGCGCTCAAGGCGCAATTGGAGTCGGCCGATTCGTCGGTCGCCAGAAAATCGGGCCGATAGGAAGAGGCGGTCTTCGTGTCAGCGTTGAGGAGGACGCTATGCGTCGAACGGCATCGGGTTACGTCAAGGTCAGGGCCGTCAGCGGGACGCATGTCGTTTTTCTCGCCTTCGATATCAAGGAATCAGACGCGGCCGGGCTGATGGGGTTCGCGATTCAACGCACGGACTTCATTGAGGGCGAGACGGTTTGGTTGCGCGGCAATAAGACCTTTGCTCGTATTCGTCCCTCCACCGGCATCGAAGATGCCAGCAGCCGGGAGCATCCATTTCAAGCCTTCCAGTGGGCGGACTATTCGGCAAAGCCTGGGTACAAATACAAGTACCGCGTGGTCCCGATGTATGGCCGTCCCGGCGCGTTGATCGAAAAGCCCGCGACCAGCGTCACTATTGGAACCGAACCGCTTGCCGGCGCCAAGCATGAGGTGCACTTTAACCGCGGCGCAATCGCCTCGCAGGCGTTTGCCAAGCGCTTCCCCGGAATGACGCTCGATGAGGCCGGCGCGCCCGCTTATGCGTGGCTTACGCGAGATCTGCTGCCCGCACTGCTCGGGTTCATCGGGAAGGCAAAAGGCCAGGGTTACAGTCTTCACGCCGCGATCTATGAGCTGAAGTGGCCAGACGTGCTGGCGGCATTCAAGGCGGCCCACGTCTCCGGCGCCGACGTGCGGATCATCTACCACGGCAAAGACGACGAGACCGGCGTGGCTAACAACAAAGAAATCGCGCGCGCGCACATCGCGGCGCTGTGCGTCCCGCGCGTGAACGCCAAGCTGATGCACAATAAATTCATCGTGCTGAGCAAGAACGGCAAACCGGTGTCTGTGTGGACCGGTTCGACGAACCTCAGCCGGAATGCGCTGTATGGCCAGCTCAATGTCGGGCATGCGATTCACGATAAGGCCCTGGCCACACGTTTCCTCAAATACTGGACGGAACTCAACGACGATCCTGAATCGAACGCTCTGAAGGACTGGACCGGATCGGAGAATGTCTTGCCTCCGCCTGACGATGCCGATGCCTTGACGCCGATCTTCTCTCCGCGCCGCGGTCGCGGGGTCTTCGACTGGTGGATCGGTTTGGCCAGCGAGCCCAAGCCGCTCTTCATGACATTCCCCTTCGGTATTGCCGCCGACTTCCGCCCCGTGTTCGATCGGAACGATGCGGTCTTGCGATTCGCCTTGCTGGACAAGTACGTCAATGGCGGCAACGCGGCCTCGCGCGCCGCGGCGATTGTCGAGATCGAGCGCATTCGCCGCCACGAGAACATCGGCATGGCGGTTGGCAGCAGCATCTTTGTGGACTGGGTCGATGGCTGGCACCAGGAGGGGCGAGGGATCGGCGTCAATGTGAACTGGGTGCATACGAAGTTCATGCTCATCGACCCGCTCGGCAAGAAGCCGGTGACCCTCACCGGCTCGGCAAATTTCAGCGAGGCCAGCGTCACGACCAACGATGAAAACATGGTGCTCATTCGCGGCAACTCGCGTGTCGCGGATATCTATTTCGGCGAGTTCATGCGCCTGTTCGCCCACCATCGGTTTCGTGAATCGGTGAAACGGCACATCGAACAGGCTGGCTCGGCAGCCTTCAGCACATGGAAGCCGCAAGACTTGTTCGAGGACTGGCGGAAATGGGTGCCGGGGCACTTCAAAAAGAATTCAGAGCGCGACATCAAGCGGCGGTATTTTATCGGGGGCTAGGAATCGCAATCGACGGAACAGCAATGAGAACATTCTGAATTTCAGTGGATGATCGCTCGCTTCTTGCGACAAAGAAATTAGAGAATTTTTTGTTCTGATGTTTTTAGCCTTGCCACCGTTCTACAAGGTTTGGCAAGGGATGTCTTATGACAGAACCTTTTTTCCCCCAATCACTGGAAGCGGCGCTAGATCAGCGTCAGATTGCCGACTGGGTGCTGTTTATTTCTGAAGTGGGAAGGGAGCAGATTGGACAAATTCTGAGGAAAGGGATGCGTGAAAGGCATCCTGTGGGAAACAGCATTGAAGCCGTTAGAAAAGTTCTTGACCGAGAAACGCTACCCGATGCACAACCTTCGCACTGTACTATCCCCAACAACCGTCATGCAGCGCTTATCATCCATCAAGAAATGGGCTATCTCTATGCCTTGGCTAAGAATATTCGCCACGGAGAAGCGTGTAAATACTCGCCTGAGTTGAAAAAGGTATGGGTTCAAAGTGGTAACACGAAAGAACCAAATGATGGACACGTTTCGATGCATGGACAAATCGTAAGCTTTAACGAGGCGTTTTGTAATCCGGTCACTGGCAAATTGATCAACTATCCCCGTGATCCTGCCGCTGATATAGCGGAAACATTTAATTGTAGTTGCGACACAGTGCTTTACAGGCCACTCTACGGACCCCTTGGTCAGTATATTGGGCCACCCAAAGGCCGAAACCTGCATGATAGGTCGGTGTTGGAATATGATCCAGTTTCTTCGAGTCCAACTGAGGAGGAACTTGTGATCTATAAACTGAAAGTGATTGCCATTCTAGGAGGAGAGCCCGGTCTCGTACAGTCAAAGCTGTATGAGCGGTTCGGGCTCGAAGAGAAGGATAAGGTGGGATATGCGATAAGTTCTCTCAAGCGTACTGGGGCAATATATCGAGAGAACAGAGGGCGGTCTTTTGCTTTGTGGTTAAGCGAGGGTGCTGATCAGAGAAAGTAGTAGGAGTGGAGGGCCCCTAACGGAGACTAACAAATGAACAGGCTAATTTTGTTGGTGGTTGTGTTGATGGTTGGAGGTTGTGATATAGGCCGGAGTTATCACAATTCGGATAATATGTGGAAACTTGGGTATTCAGATACTCAGTTGAACGAGAGGGTGTATCGTGTTTCTTATGCCGGGTATAGCATTCCTCAAAACGAGTGCGATGACTTTGCGATTATGAGGGCGTCAGAAATTGCCAAAGGGAAAGGCTACAAGTACTTCCGCATATTGAACGAAAGCCAGTCTTCGCAATCTCAGGCCTTCTACATACCTGGTTCAACGCATACAACTGGAACGGTCTCTAGTTATGGGAGTTTTTCGGCTACCGGTTATTCAAGTGGGTTTATGGGGACGTCGAACTATCCAGTTTCGACAATTACAATTGAGATGCTTAAGGAGAAGGACGACACTCCGGGCACTTTCGATGCGGAGCTCATTTGGGTCTCTCTTTCGAAAAAGAACGGTCTCGAAAAGTAAAGGCTTGGCGAAGCCTTACCCTATGTCAAAAAGACACTTCAGGAATCAGTGGTGCCTTCGTCACTTGCTTTTGTTGGGTAGAGGTTAACCTTCATCTCGATTGCGTGATGCTCTGGGGACATTCTGAGTTTTTGAGAGGCTATTCATTCCTCTCTGCCAGCGCTCGATCCCATCGGCAATCGCTTGACGTTCACCGATGCCATTAGTACTCAGGGGTAGTTGCGGAAGACTGTCCGATCCTGCTTTGCATTGAATCCATTGAATGCCTGGGCGATTAGGTCTTTGTCGGCATGACGAGGCTGGCGCATTGGAATCAATCGGAGTAGCCTGTCGGCGCTTAACCTGGAGGGCCGCATGAGAAACGCAATTGTAATTGGTGCTGTGTTGATGGCGAGCATTCTCGCCAGTGTTGTGTCGTCGGCGCAGGCCGCGATCAAAGTATCCCCGCCGGTTAAGCCCTGGCATGTGACGCAATTGGCAGCCGATACGCCGATCTGCGATTCATCGACGACCTTTTCGTACAATGTGACGTGGAAGCCTGTCTTCGAGACCTGGAATCCGAATCGGGCGCCGCATGTCTGGAAGAACTATATCGTGAAGACCTACAACTGCGCGGAGACGAGCATCATTATTTGCGATGCCTTATGCACCACGAAGGCGTCGGGCTGTTCCATCAAGCAGGCCGTCTCCTGGATGCGCGTTTCCACGTTTCTCACGGACGATCTGACTTCCACGGGGTCTTTTATGGAGATTAGCGGCATCCTGCGTCCGGCGCTGACGCTGGTCGGCAAGACCTGGCAGTGTGTCGGGAAATAGGGTTCGCGGTTTCTAGCGAATGGGAATGACCGTTGATCTCGGGGGCCACAATGGTTCCAAAAACCATTGTGGCCCTGGTTTTTCGTGCGAGCGCGATGTTGACGGAATTCTGTACGTAATTTAGACTGTCCTCAGTATGGAGCGAAGCATGGCGATTACCTCGAAAGACATCGTGTCACTGAGCCAGGCAAGGGCGAAGCTCACTGAGCTGTGCGAAGAGGTTCGCACAAATGGAACGGAAAAGATCATTACCAAGAATGGCGGAAGTTGCGCGGCATTGATCGACGCCGACCGCTTGGATTACTACCATCGATTGGAGCGTGAGCAGATTCATGTCAGCCTCCTCCAAGAAGCGGTTAAGGGGATGACGGACCTGGGGAAGAAGCGAACGCTCACGTTGGCTCAACTCAAGTCCCGACATGGCCGGTAAACGGCCAGTCTTTACCGAAAACTTTTCTGCCAATCTGGCCGATCTTGAAGCCTTTCTTGGCCTGAAAGGCCGTCTGGCATTCAATCGGTTGTTAGACCGTCTGTTCGATGAGACGATTCCCACCCACTGCCGCTTTCCAGAGTCAGGCCGTGTATTTCTTGCACGGACGATCAAGTCTTCAAAGGCTGAAGCGCTCACTCAGAAGCTTCGTCGTCTACTGAAGAAGGGCGACAGTCTGCGCGAATCCATTCTGGACGACCATCTCGTGCTCTACCTTATCCGACAGGACCGGATCGTATTTTTAGCCATCAAGCACCATCGTCAACTCTCGTTCGATATCAAGCATTTTTGGCAGCCGGAGTAAGTGTGGATGAATAGTTCTCAGTGGAACGTTAGGCGGTTGTCGGTGATTCGCTAGAATTTCCCTCACAACGCGGTGCTTCTCCTCTCCTGTGTCAATCCGGTACAATCCGCCCCATGCATGAGTTCTTACTGGTACTGATCAGTTTGGCCGGGGTCGCGGTGCTGGGCTTCATTGCCAAGGCGATTACGCCACTGATCATGATCGAGTTCGGTCTGTGGGTCCTGGCCGGAGGCTTGCTGCTCGGGATTCCGGCGGGGTTGTGGTATCACGTCGTCTTGTATCGCGCGTTGGCCAGGCGCATGACGCTGCCGTCATGGTGGTGGCGGCGGCCGGTTGAGCTGCACGACCGGCTCACGCCGGCCGAGTTCGCGCCGGTTCGTCCCTGGTTCGTGGCAGGCGCCGCTGGATTCGTGCTCTGCTGCGTGGGCGGCATTGTCGCGATTGCCGGGTTGTCGGTCGGGCCGTTTTCTCCGTAACGCATGACCGCCGAGTTTCCAAGGAGCGGCTCATTCATCTCTGCCAGTGCGCGATCTGTTGGATAATTGCGTCCACCAATGCCAGCAGTATGTGCGCGTCGGGACGGAAAATGATCCGTTCCTGTTTCGGTTGAATCCATTGGCCTCTGTCCGGCTCTTAGCGAGTAGGAGGTGCGGTTATGGCCACGCAGGATGTTATTCGTATCGGCTCCTATCTCGCGGTTTTGACGATCATGGCCACATGGGAACTCATTGCCCCGCGAAGGGCGCTCACG
Organism: Nitrospira sp.; assembly: GCA_022226955.1. Taxonomy (NCBI): domain Bacteria; kingdom Pseudomonadati; phylum Nitrospirota; class Nitrospiria; order Nitrospirales; family Nitrospiraceae; genus Nitrospira; species Nitrospira sp. Next base: position 1,470,843 of record CP092079.1, on the reverse strand, counting down.
GCATCGAAGCTTTGCCGGTGGGGCGGGAATCTGACCATCGTGGCTCTGAATACAGCGATTGCCCGTGTATTCTTCATGGGCGGAGTCGTGGCTGTCGCGGCGCTGGCGCAAGAACGGGGGTGGGGGCTCCTAAATCTTGTGGAGTGGCCGGTCTGGATCGAAACGGGTATCGCGGTCGTGCTGCTGGATTTGATTATCTATTGGCAGCATCAAGTGTTTCACTTTGTGCCGCTGCTCTGGCGCTTTCACATGATGCATCATTCGGATTTGGACTTGGATGTCACCAGCGGCGTCCGCTTCCATCCGGTCGAGATTGTGATTTCAACGGGCGTGAAAGCCCTCGCGGTCTTGTTGCTGGGCGTGGCGCCGCTGGCGGTCGTTGTCTTTGAAGTTATCCTGAACGCGACATCCTTGTTCAATCACAGCAATGTGCGGATGCCGTTGTGGCTGGATCGGGTGCTGCGGTATTTCGTGGTCACGCCGGATATGCATCGCATCCATCACTCGACGGCGGTGCGCGAGACGAACAGCAACTATGGCTTTAACGTGCCCTGGTGGGATCGGCTGTTCGGAACCTATTGCGCGGAGCCAAGGTTGGGGCAACTGGGGGTGAAAATCGGGCTCGACCATCTCGGCCCGCCGGTGTGCCTGAATCTCTTCATGATGCTGCGCTTCCCGTTTGTGTCGTCGCTGGGCCGCTACGCCGGCCGGGCTCAACCCTGAGGCCGTTCGGCGACTGTCTCTCGATCCAGGCGGAATGCCGGCTGCCACTCCTTGATCCGCTGGATGGTTGTCCCATCGATGCCATGGCGGACATCAGTTATCCCACGACATGCAGTTTGATCAGGTTCGTTCCCCCTGGGTGCCCGCTGCGGGTCCCGGAGAGAATGACAATCCGGTCTCCCGCCTTAGCCAGTTCCTCCGCTTTCAGCCGTCGCTCGGCTTCGTCCATACGGGCATCGGTATGTTCGATCTGCGGCATGGTATAGGGGCGCACGCCCCAATAGAGGGCCATCTGTTTTCTGACCGGCTCGAACAGGGTGAAGGCGACGATCGGCGCGGCAGGACGCTGTTTCGAGATCAGACGCGCGGTCGTCCCCCGTTCACTGAAGACGACGATGAGGCTGGCGGCAATCGCTTTAGCTGCCGACGCTGCGGCGGTGCAGACCGCTTCGGGGAAATCCATGCCTCCCCAATCGGTGTGGCGCGTGAGGTTTACGCCAGGCTCGGGGCCTTCTTCCGCCACGCACACGATGCGATCCATGACCTGGACGGTTTCAACCGGGTGCGCGCCGATGGACGTTTCAGCCGACAGCATCACCGCGTCGGTGCCGTCGAATACGGCATTGGCGACATCCGAGGCCTCCGCTCTGGTCGGACGCAAGGCCTGTGTCATCGACTCCAGCATTTGTGTGGCGGTGATGACGAGGCGGCCGCGGCGGTTGGCTTCCAGGATAATCCGTTTCTGCAACAGCGGCACGGCTTCAGGGCTCAGCTCGACGCCCAGATCGCCCCGCGCAATCATGACCCCATCCGCCTGATCCAAGATGGCGTCCAAGGCGGCGATGGCTTCGGCCCGCTCGATCTTGGCGATGATCGGCAGCGCTCCGCCGCAAGCGGTGACCAGCGCCCGCGCCGCGACGATGTCTTCCGGCCCTCTGACGAAGGAGAGGGCGAGATAATCCACGCCTTGCGCAATGCCGAACCGGATGTCTTCCCGGTCTTTGTCGGTGAGCGTTGGAGCGCTGACCGCTGTGCCCGGTAAATTGATGCCTTTGTTCGAGGTGATTTTTCCGCCGGTCGTGACGGTGCATTCGACGGTTCCGCCGACGATGCGATCGGCTACTAATTCGATTAACCCGTCGTTGATCAGAATCCGCGCGCCGGGTTTGACGTCGCGGGCAAGATAGGGATAGGTGACGGGAATCTCGGGGACGGTGGCCTGCCGTGACGCGACAGACTGGGCGCCGAGTTGCCCACCGGATCGCGCCAGCATTGTCTGTAGCCGCACCGATTGACCGACGCTCAGGTCGATTCCCTCAGCGGGTAACTCGCCCAGGCGGATGCGAGGCCCTTGCAGGTCTTGAATGATCGCGACGGCGGCCTGACGGCGTTCCGCCGCCTGGCGGACCGCTGCAATGGCGGCCGCGTGCGTATCGTAATTCCCATGAGAGAAGTTCAGCCTGGCGGCATTCATGCCGGCTTCAATGAGCCGGTCTAGCACCGGCGGGGTGTTACTGGCCGGTCCGATGGTGCAGATAATCTTGGCTTTTCGCATGCGGTGTTCCTCAGCCCTTGACATAGAAATAGCGGACATCCAATGATGCGCTCGTTCATGCCCGGTGGCGGGCGCCACGGCGATGGCCGGATCGACAGCCCGGAGATGAAGGAGAAGCATGCAGAGTACCATAAACGCACTCGATTTCGTGACGATTGAAGGCCTGCTGGCCTATGGAGAGCAGTTCGCGCGCCAGCCGGCGATCGATGGCGTGTCGGCGCCGCCCGCTCCGGCTCCGTCGAACGATCGCGCCGCGCGCGCGCGCCAGGCCATGGAGCGGATTGTGGCATTGGTTCAGCATGCGCAAACCGGATTTTCAGGAGCCGAGGCCTACCGGGCCGCCAGGCAAGCCGTGATCGATGAGGCCTGCGCCGGCGATCCGCTGGTATTTTTTGCCGCATGGAACCGGCTGCTGGCCGAAGGCGCGTTGCAGCCCTTGTTGCGCGCGCCGATCGGATCGGTCTTGAAGCCGGCTCATCGCCGCCCGGTCGCCATCGTGCCGCGCGCGCAGCTGACCCCGCAGCTCGCGGAAGGCCGCATTGTGCTGGATCTGGGTGACGAGCGATTCTGGCTCTTGCCGCGCGAGCTGGCCGAACGCACGCTGTTCTTTACGATGCGCCACGGTATTTCGCGGGTGGAAAGCAAGACGTACCGGGTTGGCTGCCGCTTGGCGAATCAACTTGATGCGGAGCGGGGCGTGCCGCGCGCCGACACGGTGGGGGCGGCGCTGGCCCTGATGGTTGGCGTGGTCGGCCGGCAGCTGGATTTTCTCCGCTTGTCGAACTATCTCGATCCCGCCAGGTTTCGCCACTTCATCACTCGAAGTCCCAATACCAGGCAGCTCTTTGAGCGTGTCGAGGCCGCGCTCATCAAGGACTCGCATGCTCCCACCGAGGCGGCGTATGCGCCTGCGTTAGAGTCGTCGGATTTCGGGTGGATCACGGGCGTCGAAAAAACGGTGGAGGCGCAGGAACTTGCCAAAGCGTTCGGTGTCGAGGTGTCCACCGCGAAACGTCTGATCAAAAATCCGCTGTATTGTTATCCTGGCGGGAATTCGTTTTTCGACCTCTACGTCGATGTGATCGATGGCCTGCATCGCATGGGCGACGCGCATCAGGGCCAGGTGGCTTGCCTGTATACGCACAGTTCGACGTTGCGGGCGCTCATGATTTACCTGGACGCGCGCCCGTTCCATGAAGCCTTCACCGAATTCAGCGATTACAAAGAGAGCCAGGATAATGTCGTGCTGCTTACGTACGAGCAAGGGCGCTTGTCGGGCTACTCCACAGCGGTCGGATTATCGGAGCGGGAGCGGGCGGCGCGCGATACCTGGGCCTCGGTCGAGCGGATACGCAAGGATCGCGTGACGTTGAAGCCTCGCCAGATCAAACGGATTGTCGCGGTGGTCTCCGGTGGCGATTTTGCGGGCGCCGGGGCCGCGTTGAAGGAATTGCGCGTGACCGGCCACCGGTTCGGCCTGGAAGTGCACTTCGCCCGGCACGGGTTCCTCGGCCTGGCGAACAATTGGATCGAAGCGGTCACGGAAGAGGCGACGCGGGGCATGAGCAGCCATGCGAGCAGTCCCATCGGCAGCAGCCGCTTTGAAGCGTTCAAGGAAGAAGCGGTGCAGCAGGCGGTGATGCGGCACCTCGAACCCTATCTGCAAGACGGCGCGCTGATCGTGCTGGGCGGCGACGGCAGCTTGCGCGGCGCCCGGGCAATTTTCGAGGCGTTCGGCGTGCAGGTCGTCGGCTTGCCCGGCACGATCGACAACAATATCGAAGGGACGACGTCGCTGGGTTACCATTCCGCCATTGCCCTGGCGAATCAATCGATTGAATCGCTCAAGGCCACAAGTGCCGCCATGGGCACGGTGTTCTTCGTTGAAGTCATGGGCGCCGGGTCGGGGCATCTCGCGCTGGCCTGCGCCTATCAAGCGCGCGCCGAGGGGCTGCTGGTCAACGAGCATCCGGACCCCGATGCCTATATCGACGAGGTCGTGCTCGGGACGCTGAAGCGTACATTGGGAGTGCCCAATAAGAGCCACTTGTTTGTCGTGGCCGAACGCACGCCGCATCGCCACCATCGAGACGGCGGGGTGCATGGCCTGCTCGACTACGTGGCCGGTGTGATGGCGCAATGGCCGCAACGCGATGCGCGGCCCGGGTTGTATGCGTTGTCGCAGGCCACGAAGGCCACCATTCTTGGCCATACCTTGCGCGGCGCGCCGCCGACGCCGGAGGACAAAGCGATCGCGCAACATCTGGCCTATGAGACGATCCATCGATTAGTGGAACGTCCGGAGGATGTTGTGGGCGGCATGCTGGCCTATCGCGAGCGCGGGGTGATCGAGACGATCCCGCTCCATGCGGTATCGCCGAAACAGTTCGACTGGGATCTGTTTGCCCGGATGCATGGCACGGAGTTGCGGAACGGACTGCCGTAATAGGTCTGTGCTTTGACAGGCATCTAGACAGGAAAGGCCACCGATGATGGAACTCAAAACCGTCGCCCTGTTTGTTGCGACGGCAGTCGCTGAGATTGTCGGATGCTATCTTCCCTATTTGTGGTTGAAGAAAGATGCGTCGGTCTGGTTATTGATTCCGGCAGCGGCGAGCCTGGCGGTATTCGTCTGGCTGCTGACGCTGCATCCGCTTGCCGCTGGACGAGTCTATGCGGCCTATGGCGGAGTGTATGTGTCGGTGGCCATTCTCTGGCTCTGGCTCATCGATGCCGTGCGCCCGTCTCCGTGGGATTGGCTGGGCGTTGCGGTCTGTCTGTGCGGCATGGCGATCATCATGTTCGCACCGCGGCAGGTCGCATCGTAAAGAGGCGCTACTCGTCGAGACTGGGGCGGACGAGGTAGGGGCCGTATACGGCGGCAAAGAGAAGGTAGGCGCCGCTCCAGGCTGTCGCTGCCGCGCCGAGCGCAAGATTCATCGGAAGCCCGGCCCCCGGTCCGAAGACTCGCAGGAGCGCGCCAAGGTTGACCAGAAGATAGACGATGATTGTCAGCCGGTCGGCATGTTTCGGCCGTCCGGTGTGGCCGAGACTGGCGCGGGTCATAATGGCCATCGTCATGGCGCCTACGGCGCCGGTCGTAAGGGCATGGACCGCATCGGCCGGCTTCAGGCCGAACCCGAGCGTGGCGCCACCGATGACCAGAAGCGAGAGGGCGAGCCATCCATAGCCCAGATGCAAGATCAGCACAATCGGTTCGCGCCAGGTGAGCCACCCGCGCCAGCGCGTGAGGCGGACGATGTTGGCCAGTCCGGCGGCGATCAAGATCCATCCGGTGGTCGCAGCCAGAGGCTGAGCCACCCAAGAAAGCGCGGCCGTGAGGGTGAGGAGAATCGCCAGCCCATCGAGCCGGGAAAAGGATGGCAGTTCTTCCGGTACGCCTCGCTCGGCCAGATAGTCTCCCGTGAAGCTGGGTGTGACGCGCCCGCCGATGAGTGTCAGCAGCAGCATCATGAGTGCGACCGCCATTCGCTCCGGAAGATCCGTTTCTTTCCCTCCCAGCGTCAGCGCGTGAAACAGGATATTGGCGGCGGCATAGAGACTGATGACGATGCCGATGGGCGCGCGATCCCAGGCTTGTCCGCCTGCAATTTCACGCCAGACAATCGACGCGAGGACGACAAGATAGGCGACATCAATGGCTGCCGCGGCGAGCGGTGAGACGCCTGGAATGGCAATCGTCAGGCGTCCGGCCAGCCAAACGGTCAGCAAGGCCAGCAGCGGCATGCCTTTGAGCGGAGGCCGTTCGGTCCAATTCGGCATGGCCGTCAGAAGGAAGCCGGTGATCACAGCGGGCAGAAAACCGAAGAGCATTTCGTGGACATGCCACTCGCGCGGCGCGGCGCTGAACGACGAATCCGTCCATCCAGTCGCAATCAATGCCCAGACGGGAATCGCGACTCCGGCAAAGAGCGCGGCGCTGAGGAAAAACGGGCGGAACCCGTACGACAAGAATGCGAGGTGTTGATCGTCTGATTGTATCGCCGCCATGCGAGTCGTGCCGGTCCTTTGCGGTTGCGGTGGATGAGAAGGATTATTACCGTTGCGCCAGCTGAATGTCGACCGCGATCTGCGCGGTGGGGGAGAGATCCTGGCTGACCACGTACGTGGCCTGCTCTTGCGAGCCTGCCGAACTTGGAAAAATTCC